>JAQULR010000013.1:0-14420 GCA_028749205.1 Acidobacteriota bacterium
CTCTGGACCTCTACCAGGCGCTGGACTTATACAACAGAATAGTGAGCTTTTTTGACCGGGCCCTCTATTATGCTATCATTGGCTATCATAGCTAAATTTCTTTTCAGAATTGACCTAAGCGATTAACGTGGCGATTGCTTTATTCATAAAACCAGACAACCGTCGGGTATTTTCCTGATCAACTGGTCCTGGATACAGTTTATTTTGGAGGTAGCAGCCCATCACTCTTGGCTCCAGAAGAGATATCTGCCTTGGCAGCCGAAGGGCTTTTGAGATATAATAATATATTCTTAATGATACCGACTGATAAGTTGCTGGTCAGTAACTCGATACTTGCTGAGTTGATATTTTAAAGGTCTGGAAAGAAATACCCGGTTTTATTAATAAAGCAGAATAATTGTCACCTTGGCTTTAATTTCATTATCAGATGAAGATTAAAAGGAGTAAGGATACGAAATGACTGGTAAAAAAACAAAGATCAGCTGCCAAAATTGCGGCCAGACTAATTATTATCCTGAAAATCCAGGCTCCAAAGCCGTTGTCTGTGGCCACTGTCACCATCCTCTTCCCAGACCAGGGGAGGTGATTGAGATTAATCAAGTTCAGGCAGCCAATCTAATAAATAAATCCAGCCTGCCTGTCCTGGTGGATTTCTACTCCAACTCCTGTGGCCCTTGTATGATCATGGCTCCTGTTGTAGAAAGATTAGCTCAGCGCCGGGCTGGCGAGCTAATGGTGGTCAAGGTTGATGTAGATAGAAACCCTGAGCTGGCTGCTCAGATGGGTATTACTTCTGTGCCAACCTTGGTAGTGTTGCATAAAAATGTTGAGAGGGGAAGAATCTCAGGGGCGATCTCGGAGATGGATCTGGCTCTTTGGGTGGCCAGAATCGCTTGAGTAAGAAGAAAACCCTGGCTAAAAAAGAATGCCGAAGAGGGGACTCGAACCCCTACTCCCATTTTTGCGGGAACTAGCCCCTCAAGCTAGCGTGTCTGCCAATTCCACCACTTCGGCCTTCAAGTCAAAAGCTATTTTTTAGTCTGGTCTTCAGTTTTCTGCTCAGATTTTTCTGCAGCGGTTCCGGTGGTTGCGGCTTTTTCTTCTTCGGTGACCGGTTTGGTTTCTGTAGCTGCTGGGGTCTCTGTGACCGGAACGTTCTTAACCACAGAAGAACTTCTACCTGATAAGAGCCATAGACCGAGTGAAGTTATCATGAACAAGATGGCGCAAATTGTAGTAATCTTACTGAGCAATGTCTGGGCACCTCTTGGTCCAAAGGCAGTTTGGCTGCCGACTCCGCCAAAGGCTCCGGCTAAGTCAGCCGCTTTTCCAGACTGCAGGAGCACTGCCAGAATTAGCACGATACAGATAATAACATGAATGATAACCAATACTGTTGTCACTTTTATCCTCTTAAGCTCGGAGGGCTTCTCTGGCTATAGCCAGAAATGACTCAGCTTCAAGAGAAGCACCACCAACTAAAAATCCATCTACATCCTTTTCCTTGATTAAGGAGAAGGCGTTAGCCGGTTTTACTGAACCGCCGTAAAGGATTATAGCATAATCAGCTACTTCTTTTCCATATTTTCTGGTTATCAGATTTCTGATATAAGCCTGGACCTCTTCGGCCTGAGCAGGGGTAGCATTCTTTCCTGTCCCTATGGCCCAGATAGGCTCATAGGCCAGGATGATTTTTTGAAAATCATTTTCTGAAAGTGTCAAAAGACTGTTTTCTAACTGGCTGGTGATTTTGCTCAGGGTCTGGCCGGCCTCTCTTTCCTCAAGGGTTTCACCAATGCAGACTATCGGTCTCAAGTTGTGATTTAGAGCAGCTAAAACCTTTTTTCCGACAGTTTCATCAGTTTCCCCAAAATATTGCCTTCTTTCTGAGTGGCCAATTACTACAAATCCACAGCCAGCTTCTTTTAACTGAAGAGGAGAGATCTCTCCAGTAAAAGCTCCCTGGTCTTCCCAAAAGACATTCTGAGCTCCAACATAGATTTCGGTCCCGTTAACTGTCCGTCTGACTTCTTGAATGGCAGTAAATGGTGGGATTAAAATTAAGGTTGCCCCTGTCTCAGTCCATCCATTAACTATATTCAAGGCCAGCTCCCGGGCCTCAGCAATGGTTTTATTCATCTTCCAATTGCCGGCAATGACTGGCTTTTTAAGGTGGTCCATTTTCTTCTCCTAATTTTTATTGAAGAGCCTCAATTCCTGGCAAGGTTCCATAAGCCACAAATTCCAGAGAGGCGCCACCTCCAGTCGAAATGTGATTAATTTTATCAGCTACACCAGCTTTATGGATAGCGGTGATAGAATCTCCGCCTCCGACCACTGACAGGGCTTCTGATTCGGCTACGGCTCTGGCTATTTCTATGGTTCCTCTGGCAAAAGCCTCGACTTCAAATACTCCAAGCGGGCCATTCCAGAAAATAGTACGAGCAGTTTTTATCTGATTTTTATATTCTGAGATGGTTTTTGGCCCGATGTCCACAGCCATCAAGTCATCGGGAAAAGGATAGGAATCGACGGTTGTTTTGGCTTCCTGGCTTTCTATAGAAGTAGCCAGAATGTGGTCAGAAGGTAAAAGAAATCTTACTTGATTTTCTTTAGCCTTTTTCATTATCTGAGCAGCAATTTCCAGCTTATCTTCTTCAACCAGGGATTTTCCCACCTGGAGATTCTTGGCTTTGAGAAAGGTATAGGCCATAGCCCCACCAATCAGTACAGTATTAGCTTTATTTATCAGACTTTCCAGCACTGGAATTTTATCTTCAATTTTGGCTCCGCCCAAAATGGCTACAAATGGTTTCTCCGGATGGTGAGTTATTTTGCTGAGATAATCAACTTCCTTTTTTAGCAGGTACCCAGCTGCTTTTTCAGGGATAAAAGCAGCAATACCAACCACGGAGGCATGAGCCCGGTGGCAGGAGCCGAAAGCATCGTTGATAAAGACTTGACATCCCTCGGCCAGCTTCCGGGAGAATCCAGGGTCGTTATCTGTTTCTTCCTTGTAGAACCTGACGTTTTCCAGAAGCAGTAGTTGGCCCACATTTAGTGAGGCCTTCAGTTTGTCCACAGCTTCTCCGATTACATCCGGCGCCATTATTATTCTGGTTTCTGGTAGCAGCTTTTCCAGGTGGGCGGCCACCGGCTTCAGGCTCATTTTTGGATTAAATTGCCCCTTAGGTCGCCCTAAGTGAGAAGCTACAATGAGCTTAGCCCCCTTCTCTAACAAATATTTTATGGTCGGCAGAGAGGCCTGAATTCTGGTATCATCTCTGATATTTTGGCCTTCATCAAGTGGAACGTTGAAATCTACCCTCAAAAAGACAGTTTTACCTCTTACCTCAATCTCTTCCAGAAATTTCATCCTTGACCTCCAACAGAGCTTATTTTTTCATAATGTATTTGAGGAGATCAACCAGCCGGCAAGAATAACCCCATTCATTGTCGTACCAGGCCAGGACTTTAACCAGATTCTTTTCTATGACCTTGGTGGATAGAGCATCAACTATGGCTGAATGAGGATTAGACATAAAATCAACTGATACCAGTGGTTCTTCGCAATATTCAATTATGCCTTTGAGTTCACCTTCAGCGGCTGCCTTGAAAGTAGCATTTACTTCTTCGGCTGAAGTTTCTTTCTTGACTATAGCCACCAGATCAACCAAGGAAACATTAGAAACCGGCACTCTTATCGCCATACCGTCAATTTTTCCCTTCAATTCAGGCATTACCAGCCCGACGGCTTTGGCTGCTCCAGTGGTGGTTGGAATTTGAGAAACAGCGGCTGCCCGGGCTCTCCTCAGATCCTTATGAGGGGCATCCAGGATTTTCTGGTCGTTAGTGTAAGCATGAATAGTAGTCATTGTGGCCTTTTCAATTCCGAAATTTTCGTGAATAATCCTGGCCACCGGTGCCAGACAGTTAGTAGTGCAGGAAGCGTTGGAGATGAGGTGATGTTGAGTCGGGTTATAGTCTTTTTCGTTGACTCCCATGACAATGGTGACATCTGGTTCAGTGGCTGGGGCGGAAACGATGACCTTTTTGGCCCCACCTAATTCTATATGCTTGATGGCCTCAGGTCTTTTAGTGTATTTGCCAGTAGACTCTATCACCACTTCTACTCCTAAATCTTTCCATTTAAGATTAGAGATATCCTTTTCTGATAAAACTTTGATAGGATGGCCATTAAGAATGATAGCCTCATCGGTAGCTCTGATATCTTCTTTTAAGGTTCCTAAAACCGAGTCATACTTCAGTAGATGAGCCAGTGTCTTGGCGTCGGTGATATCGTTCACTGCTACATATTCCAGCTCTGAGTCCTGGTAGGAAGCCCGGAGCATGTTACGGCCGATACGCCCAAATCCGTTTATGCCGACCTTTATACCCATAGTTAACCTCCTTTTTTATTTTTATAATTTAGAGTTTTTATTAGCTCTTTATAAAATTATCACAGCTGGAATTTTTTAGCAACCAAAAACCCGTGAGTTATCTGGCCACGACCCCAGATCGGCTCTAAATTGAGCTTCCTTCAACCAGAATTTTTATGATAATATTCATATCTATAGGAATTGAGGTTAGAGAGGTTAGAAATGAAACTATTAACTGCCGCCCAGATGAGAGAAATTGACCGAATAACCATTGAAGAAATTGGTATTCCCGGACCAGTTTTGATGGAAAACGCCGGACTTCAGGTTACAGCTGCCCTGAGGGAAGTACTGGGCGTGGAAGCTGGGATGGAGGTGGTGGTTGTCGCGGGAAAAGGTAATAACGGCGGCGACGGCTTAGTCGTAGCTCGCCATCTCCGGAACCAGGGAGTCGATTGCCAGGTGTTGTTAATCGGGTTAATGACAGAAGTCAAGGGAGATGCTGCCCTGAACCTTAAGATTGCCAGAAATATCGGTGTTAAGATTGTCGAAGTTAAAGATAAAGCTTCCTGGCGCCGGGCCAAAAAAATCCTTTATGAAACTCCTATTGTGGTCGATGCCCTTTTTGGCACCGGTCTTAGCAGCCCCCTTAAAGATCTCTATGAGGAAGTGGTTGAAGACATCAATAATTCTGGGACCTTTGTAGTTTCAATCGATATTCCTTCGGGCTTGTCTTCTGATAAATTTGAATTAATCGGTCCTTGTGTCAAAGCAGACCTGACTGTTACTCTTGGAGCGCCCAAGGTGGCTCATATATTCCCCCCAGCGGAAGAATACGTGGGAGAACTGTTAGTGGCTGATATCAGTATTCCTTCTTATCTTTTTAACCGGCCAGGCCTTGACTTAGAGCTGGTGGAACTCGAATCTCTTATAAGGTATTTTCAACCCAGAAAGAGAGATACTCATAAGGGCACTTACGGTCATTTATTGATCATTGCAGGTTCGCGGGGCAAAACCGGGGCGGCGGCTATGGCTGGCCGGTCTGCCTTAAGAATGGGTGCTGGGCTGGTGACGGTGGCTACTGCTGAAAGCTGTTTGCCCACAATTGCCAAGAGCATACCGGAATTGATGACTGAGCCTCTACCTGAGACTGAAGCTAAAAGTATTTCAGAAGAGGCTCTGGACAGAGTTTTAGAATTGGTCAAAGGAAAAGATGCTCTTCTTATAGGTCCAGGGCTTTCCAATCATCCATCAACTGCGGCTTTGGTTCGCAGCCTGTTATTAAAACTTAAGCATTTTAAGAAACCGGTGGTACTCGATGCTGACGGTCTGAATATTATTTCTATCTACCCTGAGCTTTTAGAGGCTCTCCCGGAAAATACGGTTTTAACTCCTCATCCGGGAGAATTCTCTCGTTTGACCGGATTTAGTACCACCGAGATTTTAAGACGTCGGTTAGAAATTGCCCCGGAATTCAGCCAAAAATATAAGGCATATCTGGTATTAAAAGGGTATCGAACCCTGGTGGTGGGGCCCTCAGGCCGGATTATGGTTAACCCAACGGGCAATCCAGGGATGGCTTCTGGGGGCAGCGGCGATGTCCTGTCAGGTCTGATTGCTTCTGAGGTGATGCAAGTTGACGATTTATTTCAAGCTGTGGTCAATGCGGTCTTTGTCCACGGTCTAAGTGGGGACTTAGCAGCTGAAAAAACTGGAGAAAAAAGCCTGACAGCTACCGACCTAATTAAATTTCTACCTCAGGCTATAAAGTTTATTGCTGCTGGTGGAGAAGATGAGCCGTAGTTTAAGTAAACTCCAGGTTCGGACTTTTTCCGAAGACGAAACTTTTCGCCTGGGCGAAGAACTGGCTCGTCAGTTTAAAGGCCATGAACTAATTCTGATTTCTGGAGAGCTGGGAGCCGGAAAAACGGTTCTGGTCAAAGGTCTGGCTTCGGGGCTGGAGGTGACTGAGGTGGATTCAGTTTGTAGCCCCTCTTTTACCCTGGTGAATGTTTACAATGGGAGAGTAAAGTTGTTTCATGTTGACCTCTACCGCCTGGGAAAGCCTGAGGAGATAGCTGACCTCGGCTTGGAAGATTTTCTGGGAGAGGGAGTGGTGGCGGTGGAATGGGCCGAGAAGCTTCCGGAGGAATTTCAGGTTGAGGAAATGATTAGAATCTCTATAGAAATTGAAAAAGATGACAGCCGGCTTATTAAAGTTGTTTATGGGGAATATTTACCCTGGATGATTGATAAGCAATCCAGGTAAAATAAAAAATCAAGACCATTGAAAGGTTAGAAGAATGGAGGACTTAAAATCATTAATTGTTGATGTGCCAGATTTTCCAAAGGCTGGAGTAATTTTCAAAGATATCACTCCGATTGTCCAGGATGCCAGGGCCTTTAACCAGGTAATTGACCGGATGTCTGAGATTGCCAGAAAATATTCACCGGAAAAAGTAGCTGCGGTTGAATCCCGAGGGTTTATTTTTGGGTCGGCACTGGCTCGAGAACTTAAAACTGGCTTAACCTTAATTAGAAAAAAGGGAAAGCTGCCCAGAAAAACCCTAACTGTTAGGGCTCCAAACGAATATGCGGTTGAATATTTTGAAGCTCACCTTGATAGTGTCCAGCGGGGAGAAAAAGTAGTAATAGTAGATGACTTAATAGCTACCGGTTCCTCAGCTATTAGTGCTATCCAGCTAATCCGGGAGCTTGGGGGCCAGGTAGTGGCCTTTGTAGCTCTGGTGGAATTGACTTCTCTTCAGGGAGTAAAAAAGCTTAATGCGGCCCATCCGGAAGTGCCGGTTTTTAGCCTGATTAAAGTTTGAAAATACAGTTTATTAAGCCCAGTATTAAGATTGGTGATGACGGATAAAGTCCAGAGCTCGGATCAATAAACGACCGGCAGAAAGGGCCGGCTAAAAAAGAATCGGCTATCTATAGCATGGCACAGGCTGATACAAAATTAAAGAAATCAATGGAAGATGACAGGCGAGATGAGTGACAGGTTGGAAAAGTTATTCCATCTCAAAAGCCAGGGGACCAGTGTCAAAAAAGAGGTGGTCGGTGGTCTGACAACTTTCATGACGATGTCCTACATAATATTTGTCCAGCCAGCCATTCTTGGTCAGACGGGTCTGGATAAAGGGGCCGTCATGGTGGCGACCTGTCTGGCCAGTGCTCTGGCTACCTTGCTGGTCGGGCTTCTGGCTAATTATCCAATCGCCCAGGCTCCAGCTATGGGCCATAACGTATTTTTTGCGGTTACTGTCTGTGGCTTGATGGGGTATTCCTGGCAAGTGGCCCTGGGGGCAAATTTCATTTCGGGAATAATCTTTCTGATTCTGGCTCTAATAGGAGTGGCCGGCAAGCTGGTAGAGATCATCCCTGATTCCTTGAAAAATGCTATCGCTGCGGGCATTGGTTTGCTGATTGCTCTGATTGGTTTGGAATATGCTGGCATTGTAGTGGCAGCACCTGGAGTTTTGGTCGGGCTGGGAGATCTTGGCAGCAAGCCAGTTCTTCTGGCTTTTATTGGCTTGTTGGTGATTTCTGGCTTGATGGTTAGGAAGGTGCCGGGAGCCCTCTTATGGGGAATTCTGATTACTGCCTTTATAGGCTGGCTGCTGGGAGTGGTCGAATATCAGGGGCTAATTTCATCTCCTCCATCCCTTGAGCCAACCTTATTCAAACTGGACATCATTGGGGCTCTGAAGAGCGGTTTGATACCAGTAATCTTTGTTTTCTTTTTCCTGGATGTTTTTGACACTGTTGGGACTCTGGTTGGAGTTTGTGCTCCAGCTGGTTATTTTAAGAACGGAAAGTTGCCTCGAGCCAACCAGGCGATGATGGCTGATGCTATTGGCACGGTGGTCGGAACTATGCTGGGAACCTCCACTGTTACCAGCTATATTGAAAGCTCAACCGGGATTTCTCAAGGAGCCAGGACTGGTCTGGCCAATGTTGTTACCTCGGTTCTTTTCTTGGGAGCTCTTTTCTTGAGTCCTCTGACAGCTATGATTGGAGGGAGCTATATTTATAAAGACCAGGTGCTTCACCCAGTCATTGCCCCACCTTTGATCATCGTTGGCTTTCTGATGATGAAGTCTGTGGCCCGGATTGACTGGGATGAGGTCAGCGAAGCCATCCCGGCTTTCTTGACTATAGTGGTGATGCCACTGGCGGTAAGTATTACTGATGGTATGGCTTTTGGATTCATAAGTTATTCTCTGATAAAGTTAGTTAAAGGAGAAGGAAAGAAGGTCCATTGGTTGATTTATCTAATCTCGGTTTTGCTGGCAGCTCGTTATTTTGTCAGTTAGTCTTAATACTGGCAATTTAAATATAGATGGTCTGGATGAGTAAAGTCAGGTGGAAAAAACTATCTAAAAAAACCCTTTTTGAAGGAGTTTTCTTGTGAAGAGGAGAATAGCCTTGAAAGAAATCCGAGTTTCTATAGCACTCTGGCTAATAATTTTAATAGGATTGCTAACTGGCTGTGTTCAGAAAGTTAAAATTGAGAAAGCCTTGACGGCTGAGGCTGACTCGGCCTGGGTGGAAAAAACCATCAAAAAAATGACTCTGGAAGAAAAAATTGGGCAGTTGGTAGTAACTCGCTATACTGGGGAATTTTTTAATCTGGACAATCAGTATCTGAAGGACCTGGAGACACTGGTCCGGGATTATCATCTTGGCGGCTTGATTCTTTTTGGAGGAGAGGCTCTGGAGACTGCTTACTTTACCAATCACCTTCAGAAGCTGAGCAAGATTCCCTTGCTAATTGCCTCAGACCTGGAAAGGGGTGCCGGTAATCAGGTAAATGGGGCCACTCTATTCCCCCCACTGATGGCATTGGGGGCCGCGGACTCTGAAAAGCTGGCTTATGAGATGGGCCGGGTGACAGCTATAGAAGGAAGGGCTCTTGGCCTTCATATGACTTACGCCCCGGTGGTGGATGTCAACATAAATCCTGCCAATCCAATCATAAATACTCGCTCTGTTGGTGAGGATCCAGAACAGGTAGTCAAAATTACCAGAGCTTTCATTCAAGGCTGCCAATCCAGTGGAATGGTGGCCACGGCCAAGCATTTTCCCGGGCATGGTGATACTGACCAGGATTCGCACAGCCTGCTTCCGATCATTAGAGCAGACGAAAGCCGGCTCTGGCAGGTTGAACTTTACCCTTTTAAGTCGGCTATTGAGGCTGGGGTAGAAGCTATTATGACCGCTCATCTTTATGTGCCGGCTCTGGAGCCAGAAGAGGGGCTCCCGGCCACTTTGTCTCCTCGAATTATGACCGACTTGCTTAGAAATAAAATGGGTTTTCAAGGCTTGATTGTCAGCGACGCTTTAGAAATGGGCGGTATCACCAGTTATTTTGGACAGGAAGAAGCTGCTCTTAGAGCCCTGAAAGCAGGTGTTGACCTCCTGCTTCTGCCTCCAGACCCGCTAAAGGTTATCGAATACCTGACCTCTGCGGTAAGAAATGGAGAGCTTCCCTTGAAAAGAATCGAAGAATCTTTACGCCGGGTTTTGCTGGTAAAGACCAGGCTGGGGCTTCATCGTAACCGATTGGTTAGTCTAGAAAGATTGCCCCTGATTCTGGGCCGGTCAGATTTCAAAGAAACTGCTAAAGGAGCCTTTTCTTCGGCTATCACTTTAGTGAAAAATGAACAAGATGTTCTTCCAATTCAAAAAAATAAAAAAGTTGTTCTTCTATCATTAAGTAGTGATTTCGGTGATTTTTATGCGGGTCGAAGGCTGGCTGGAGAATTATTAGGTAGGATACCGGAGGGGGAAGTTTTTTATGCCGATGGCGATACTGGTCAGGAAAGGCTGGAAGCAGCCTTCCAGGCCGCCTCCAGGGCAGATTTAGTAGTGGCTGCCCTTTTTTCGAGCCTAAGAGCTGGCAAGGGGAGCGTTGACTTAGAGCCCCGGCAGGTAGAGTTGATAAAGCAGATCCAAGCTGCGGGAGTACCGGTAGTGGTTATTTCTTTTGGCAGCCCTTACTTTCTGGCCCACTTTCCTGAAGTAGAAGGATATGTCTGTATGTACAGGAATACCTCGGAGACACAAGAATTAGCAGCTCAGGCAGTCTGCGGAGAAATCAGCATCTCAGGTAAACTTCCAGTCTCTTTGCCTGGTTTTTACTCGCGTGGACACGGATTAATTTTAGAAAAAATTGAGGAGGAAAAATGAAATATAAGAATCTGGGACTGACCGGAGTAAAAGTTTCTGAAGTCTGCTTCGGCACCATGTCTTTTGGGGCTGAGGCGGATGAAAAGGCTTCAGCCGAAATGTTTGCCTTTTGCCGGGATAAAGGAATCAATATCTTCGATTGCGCTGACCTGTATGCTAAGGGCCGCGCCGAGGAAATATTAGGCAGGTTAATTCAGAGCTGCCGGCAGGAAGTTTTGATTACCAGCAAAGTCTATTTTCCTACGGGCTCTGATATAAATGCTATGGGAGCCAATCGAAGGCATATCATGTATGCAGTGGAAGGCAGTCTGAAAAGGCTTAAAACTGACCGGATTGATATCTATTTTATCCACCGTTTTGATGATATTACTCCCCTCGAAGAAACTCTTAGAACACTTGATGACCTGGTGCATCAGGGTAAAATCCTCTATGTCGGCTTGAGTAATTTTGCCGCCTGGCAGGTTGAAAAGGCCATCGGCTTGACTGCCCAGCTGGGGTTGGCCCCGGTTGCCTGTCTTCAACCCATGTACAATTTGGTAAAGCGCCAGGCTGAGGTGGAAATCCTGCCGATGGCTGAAGCGGAAAAACTGGGAGTTCTACCATACAGCCCCTTAGCTGCTGGGTTGCTCTCAGGAAAATATGGCCGGGCTAAGCGCCCAGATTCAGGTCGGCTGCTGGAAAACAAAATTTATCAGGCTCGATATAGCGATGAACAGGCATATGAGGTGGCAGAAAGGTTCACTGAGTTTGCACAGAGTCATGGCTATAATCCTGTGAGCTTAGCGGTGGCCTGGGTAGGGAGCCATCCAGGAGTAACTGCTCCTATTATTGGTGCCAGAAATGTTGATCAACTCAAAGAGGTGGTAGCTGCAGTTGATATTGAGATGACTGAAGAACTGCGCCAGCAAATTTCTAAGCTCTCTCCAGAACCCCCGCCAGCCACTGACCGCTCTGAAGAAAAAACCGAAGCTCACTTTCCTATCCGGCAATAATAAAGGAGACTGGTCGCACCCTACCTGATGAAAGTGTTAAACAGCAGCTTGAAGGTGCCGTGAGTCTGGGCGCGGTTCTGAGCCTTTAATCCAATAAGAATAATCTGGCCCTGTCCATAATCAGCCTCTACCATAGCCGCAGCTCGGCTCAAGTATTTCTCTCCTACCAACCAGCCGCTCTGCAGAAGATCTCTCTGTTCATAGCGAACCACCACCCGGTATTTTTCGCTATCGTTCCCGGGGAGAATTTCAAAAGCCGGACTGCCGTAAAAAAGCGCCAAACCCTTTTCCGGCAAGCCATAAGCTAAAGGATGTTCATTATTGAAATTAACCTTCAAGGTTGAACCCGGGCAGAAAAACTCTTTAGAATCAAGATCGGCCACAATATTTCTCAATTGCAGGTCGAATTTTTCTATAGCGAAATTTCCAGCTGTTCCCAGACAGGCCAAGAGCCCTCCTCGGTTGACAAATTCCTTCAACTTCTCCAGGCCGTCTTTACCCAGTCCACTCCGATACTCAGGGGGATAGTTGGCATAGCGTCGGCTGGATTCAGGGAATTCTCCCATGATTACAGCGGTAGAGTCGGCTGGTAAAATTAGCAGGTCGATTTTTTTAGAAAGCTGTCCGCTTTTGATATCAGAATCTTTGACGGTGAGATAAGGAAGTTCAAATTTTTCTAAAAGGAGACGGGTCCAGCCTTCATCCGCATTGCCGCCATAAAATCGTTGATAAAGGCCTACCCGTAGCCGACGCAACTCATGTGTTCCTTCCTCTGGGAAGCTATCCAGGGGAAGAAAATCAACGCCTGTCTTTTCTGCTATTGATTCAATTACCTGGGTCGGAGCCCGGGGAATAATGAAATCCCCACAACGAAGCTCGCCGGTCTGCTTGTCCGCCCTGAAAACCTGGATTTTATCGTTCAGAAGAAGGCTAACTGCTCGGAAAGAATCGTTTAAACGGCCATCAAGTCTATAACCCGCTGAACCGGATTCTATCCGGCCGCTGGGTTTTAAAGGCTCCTTTATAATCTCCAGGTTGCCATCTGGCAACTGATTTACAGGATCCACTTTGACTCCCATGAATTCAGCCATGGTATGCGTGGCCAGATCATAAGGCCGGAGAGGCCGATCATCTTTAGAGCGGGTCCAGTAATTATCAGGATAAAAAGTTCTTCCTAAAAGATTTTTTATCAGGCCCATTTTAGGCTGAGCCAGGGAAATAACGAATGAACCGGGCGGATAGATAAGACCATCTGCCTTCAAAGGAGAGGTTGACCTGTGGATTTCGATTCCACTTTGAATCAAAGTATTAATCATCTTAATGGCCGTGAGGAGATCGTGTTGTTCGGCCGGAACAATAAATGCCGCCGGTTGGCCTTCTCGACCTCGCTCAATCTGACGAACGGCTTTAAGATAAGCATTGTAAAGGATTGTATCCCGATGCCTGGCTGCCAGGTCCAGAACTGCCCAGGCCGCTATTTTTTGCTGTTCAACTACATCCCGCAGTCTCCACCAGCCACCTTCCCAGGGATGGGGAAAGTTGGTTTGAGCCTCATAATCGGGAAATTGCAGAGATTCTCCTCTGAGCTGATCAGGATGGATGAAAATTGGGCTGGCTAAATTGGCTGAAGCTGACTCGGTCAGCATACCGGCAATATTGTGAAAAGGGGTTATCCAATGCCAGCCAAAATGACCCCAACCAGGAAACATGGCATCATTGATGATTCCAGTCTTGCCAGCTTCTTCCAGCCTGAAGGCCATATGGCTACCAAACCAGGAAAGCTCACGCCAGATCAAGGGATCAGCATAGGGCCGGATAGGGTCACAATAGGGAGGAACATATAGCCTGGGGCCATAACTTCCCATATGGTGGTGATCGACATAAGCCTGGGGTTTCCATTCTCGATAAAGTATTTGAGCTGCATAGACTGATTCCTGGAGGTTGATAAAATCACCATCGCGGTTATTGTCGTGACCGGCATACTTATGGTAAAGCCAGGGCAGAGAGGAACCCTCATATTCAGTCCCCAGGGTTTTATAATACCAATCAGTGACCATTATCTGGCCATCTGGATTAAAACTCGGAATCATTAAAAAAATAACCTCGTCCAGAATCTTCCTGGTTTCCTGGTCGTTTCTTGAAAGTAGATCATAGGCCAGCTCAGGAGCCATCTGGGTTCCGCCAATTTCTGTAGCATGAAGGCTCATTGATTGACAGACAATAGCTTTGCCCTGGGAGATGAGTTCAGGAATCTCAGCTTCTGGGACCCCACGCGGGTCGGATATTTTTTGGTTTATTTCTTTAAACCTTTCCAGATTAGCCAGGTTTTCTGGAGAAGATATGATGGCTAAAAGAAATGGATGCCCCATAGTGGTTGGCCCCATGTTAATAACTTTTATCCTGTGGCTCTCTTTTTGTAACAGCTCGAAATATTCTACAATTTTATCCCAACGGGCTATTTTCTTGTCCGCCCCAAGCTTAAAACCAAAAAAAGCTTCTGGAGCGGTGATGTTTTCTTCGGGCGGCAGTGGACCTGGATAAGCAAAAGAAAGGGTAGTTAACAATATAAAATTAAACAGTAACCAGCTGGTCAGATAAAGTCTAACCGCAGATATTTTCTTGTGTTGATTGGGCCTGAGACTTAAATTCATTTTCGTCCTCCTTATAAAAGCTATTATCTATATTTCTGGGGCCTTTTGGCAACTTTTTTCTGATAATGGCCGGAATAGTCTTATAACCATCAGGGAAGATTTTTCTCTTACATTACCGTCTCGGCTGGAAAATATTTCTTAGGTGGGAGAAGTAATGGGGTGAGTGAGGGGATTCGAACCCCCAACCACCGGATCCACAG
>JAQULR010000013.1:14520-35175 GCA_028749205.1 Acidobacteriota bacterium
AATAGTCTTATAACCATCAGGGAAGATTTTTCTCTTACATTACCGTCTCGGCTGGAAAATATTTCTTAGGTGGGAGAAGTAATGGGGTGAGTGAGGGGATTCGAACCCCCAACCACCGGATCCACAGTCCGGTACTCTAACCCTTGAGCTACACTCACCGTCGAAGGATGAAAATTTTCTCATCAAATCTGTGAATTGTCAACACGGCTGCTCGTTCAGGTTAATACCTGATATTTAGAGAAATGGGATTATAGTTTGGCCTGGCCGAGACCTGACCAGTAGTATGTTGTTGTTTGACCCAGTTTGCGGACTTATCCCTTTTGCTCTTCAATGAGATCAAGAATTTCTTCAGAATCTCGCCATTTCTCCCTGACTTTAACTGTTAATTCTAGGAAAACCTGGCTTTCCAGAACTTCTTCTAACTCTCTTCTGGCCTCGGTACCGATAGTTCTGATCATGGTGCCTTTTCGGCCGATAATCATCCCTTTATGATTGTCTTTTTCTACCAGAATTTCGGCCTGAATTCTGACCAGAGGCCTGGTGACCGGGCTGCCAGGTTGCCGACCACTTTTGATAGAGCCCTTTTCCGGAATTTCGGTCCTCTCTATGGACTTAATAACCACCGCTGTGGTGTAGGGCAATTCTTCTTCCACATGATTCAGGATCTTTTCTCTGATTATTTCCGAAAGCAAAAACCTTTCTGATTGGTCAGATATTTCTTCTTCAGAATATATCCGGTCTGCTTCAGGCAAATACTGGTAGATCAGATTTTCCAGACGGTCGAGATTATCCCCTTTCAGGCCTGATACTGGGATGATCTCTTTGAATGGCAGCAAGCTTTTATAGGAATCTATTATCGTCAGAATGTTTTCTTTTTTAACCAGGTCTACTTTATTTATTAAAAGAAAAATTGGAGTGGTGACTTTTTTTAAGATATCCAAGACATACTGATCTCCATGGCCAAACTTTTTGGAAGCATCAATCATCAGAAGAATCAGATCAGCCGTTTCCAGCGAAGAATAAACATAGTTCATCATTCTCCGGTTCATAAGATGAAGTGGTTTGTGAACTCCCGGGTTATCAACAAAAATAATCTGGCCGCGGTCAGTGGTCTTAATACCCAGGAGGCTGACCCTGGTAGTCTGGGACTTGTCGGAAACTATGGCCACTTTCTGGCCTATCAGATTATTGAGTAGAGTGGATTTACCCACGTTGGGCCGGCCAATCAGAGCCACATAGCCTGTTCGGCAGGAAGCCTGTTGCCTTTTCCTTTTTTCTGAGGACATTAGCTATTCTCTTCTCTTGATTTTAATTTTTCCGGGTCAACGCAGATCCTGACTTTTTTGATTCTCTTATCATCTACTTCCAGGATTTCAAAATCAAGGCCAGGCAAATTCAGCTTTTCCCCTCGATTCGGCAGCCGGCCGAAGTGCTGATGGAGTAAGCCATTGATGGTTTGAAAACCTTCTTCTGATAATTTACAGCCCAGGATCTCTTCCAATTCTTCGACTTCGGTTTCTCCTCTGACCAGATAACTATCTGGTTTTTCAACTATAATCTGGGGTTCTTCGGTATCGTACTCATCTTGAATCTCCCCAACAATTTCTTCCAGCAGATCTTCCATGGTCACCAGACCCGAGACTCCGCCGTATTCATCTACCACCACAGCCATTTTTTGCTTGACTCTTTTGAATTCTTTAAGCAGTTCAGTTACGGCCATAGTTTCGGGTACAAATAAGACCGGTCTTATTAGAAAATCTATTTTCTGGTTGAGATATTGTTCATCACTAAACTCCAGCATGTCCTTGGCCATAACCATCCCTTCGATATTATCAAGTCGGCCTTTATAAACCGGGATTCTGGAGTATTTTTCCCTTATAAAAAGCTTTTTCAGTTGACCCACCGTAGTCTCTCTGTCGGTGGCCACTATCCGGTTTCTTGGAGTCATAATCTCTCTGACCAGCCTGTCTCCAAATTCGACTACACCCCGTAATAGCTCATCTTGGTCTTTTTCTATTAGGCCGGCTTCGGTGGCTTCATCGATAAAGGTTTCAATTTCTTCGTCCGATGCTTCGTGTTCTCTCCAGGCAGATTGTCGCTCTTCTTCCCTGGCTAAATAACGCCGTGGTAGAGTGAGCAGGGGAGACAGGATAGTGCGAATGGGGATAACTACTGGCAGAATAACTTTCAAGCCTTTCTCTTTAATCCAACTAAACAACAATCTCGGTAAGTAATCAAAAAATATTAGGTATAACAGCAGGAGAATTAGAAAATACCATAGAGGCCAGTTAGGCAAAGCTGGCAGGATCAAAATGGTATAGACAAAAAAGGCCAGTAAAAAAATTATCCGGCCGTAATCAATGGCAATCTTAAACTCATCATAATGATCCAAAATGTTTTTTTTCAAGGAACTTCTTTCTTCTAGAATTCTGGAAAATCCCATCCTTGAAAAGTAAGAAAAGGCGATTTGGAGGAATGACATCAGGAAAGTTAAAAGGAAGCTAATAACCAGTCCAATAATTAGAAGATGTTCTTTGAGCATTGATCTCACTCAGGGTTTGGCCAGGTCATCTTTCAGAAAAGCGGCTCTGATTTTGGCCTCTTCTTCTTCTATTCCCTTAAAGTGCTTAAAACCAATTAAATGAAGGAAACCATGGATGGCCAGGATTTCAATTTCGCGGCTGAGAGTATGTCCCTGTTGCCGGGCTTGTTTTTTGGCCACTTCCGGGCAAATTATTATGTCCCCTAAATAAAATTTTCCATCTGGCCCTTCTTCTCCCAGTGAGAAGCTGAGAACGTCAGTTGGTCTGTCTTGATTTCGATATTTTTTATTTAGAGAGCGCATGGCCTTTGGTCCAATGAAACTTACCACGACTTCTGCTTTCGGCTGGCCGTATTTGCGGTTCAGCTTTTCCAGCAGACTTTTAATTTTTTTCTGGGGGATCGGACTTGTCTTCAGCCGGTTTATTATTACGACCATTGTCCTTTTTTATTTCCTCGTTCTTTCTAATTTCTTCTTTTTTGTCATTCTTTTTTTCAAAATCGAATCCAGGATATTTTGGACGGGGATGATAGATAGCATCCAGGGTGGTCAAAAAAGAATTAGCGATGCTTCTCAGATCTTTCAGCGAGAAACCACAGTCGTCTAACTGACCATCTTGCAGATGGGCATTAAAGATTTCTGTAATCATTCTTTTAAAGTTTTCTCGGGTAGGTGATTTGAGGCTCCTGGCGGCAGCTTCAACTGAATCAGCTAAGAGGAGAAGACCGGCCTCTTTACTTTTAGGCGTGGGCCCAGGATAGCGATAATTTTCGGCCTCAATTTTATGTAATTCGGGATTATATCTTTCTTTAGCTTTCTGGTAAAAATATCGGACGATGGCTGTGCCGTGGTGTTGAGCAATCAAGTCGATGATCGGGCGGGGCAACTTCAATTTTCGAGCCAGCTCCAGGCCATCCTTCACATGGTTGATGATAACCAGGGTGCTCAGCGACGGAGTCAACTCCCGGTGGACATCAAAGATAGAAATCTGGTTTTCGCTAAAATATTCCGGGCGCTTGAGTTTGCCTATATCATGGTAGAGACCCCCAGCTTTGACCAGGGCTGAATCAGCCCCTATTTCCTCAGCTGCTTTTTGGGCTAAGGTAGAAACAATCAGCGAGTGATGGTAAGTACCAGGAGCTTCTAAGGCTAACTGTCGAAGAATCGGCAGGTCGGAATTAGTGAGTTCATGCAATTTAGTAGCAGTTAAAAAACCAAACATTGATTCGAAAACCGAAATCAGGACAAAAGCTATGGCGGCGCTTAACAGACCTCCGAAAATGGCGCTGAGCAGCTCAGTCCCCAGATTAACCACATCAGCAAAACTCTGGCGGATCAGATGAAAAATTAGAACCAGGATAACCTGAAATGGAGCCAGAATCATCATGCCGGTTTTCAGAATTGAGCCCCGATGGTCGCTCAAATAATATTTCAGACCAAAAATAACCGCAATCCCGCTCAGCAGAATATAAATTATCAGGAAATAATCACCAGTGAGCAGATAACCAGCCAGCAGGCTGTTGATAACGCAGTAAATTATAGAAAGCTCACTACCAACCAGAAAAGCAAACAGGAAAGTTCCGAATTGAAAAGGGAAGGCAAAAGACAGAGCCTCTCTGTTCAGATTAACCATGGTGATGGAAGTGCTCATGGCTTCAGCTACAAACAGGCTGGCCTTATAAGCCAGAAAACTCAGAAAAAGTGTCAGGCCCATCATCTGGAGGAGTCTGAGCTTATTGGTTCCTGTTTTACTGACTGAGACTATAAATTGCCAGATGAAAAAGAAGATAATTGAATACAAAATCAACAAGCCAAAGAAATTCAATAACCAATGGGGCTGGCTGCTTATTCTTTGGTTGATCAGAGCAATTTGTTTAATAGTATCATCAGTGGCTTCATCCCCTTTTCGGATAATAACCTTCCCTTTTTTAATCGTATAAAAAACTGGTTCTACTTGACTTCTAACTCTTAATTTTCTAATTTCAGTTTCAGGCGCGTCATAATTGATGGTTGGTACTAAAAAGATGGGAGCCAGAGTTTTCAACAAAGTTTTTGTTCTAGCAGGCAGTTCTAAAGCGTTTATCTCTGAAACAAGTAAAGACCGAGCCTCTCGGAGTTCCAAGATTTCCGCAGCCTTAATCAGCCTCTCTTCTTTTCCTTTAATGATCAGCAAGCCCTTTTCTGTTTCGCCATGGCTGAGAAGGTTTCTGGATAAAATGATCTCTCTGGAAAGAATTGGAGTTAAAATATCAGCTAATAGTTGCTCCAAATCAGATGGGAATTTCAATCGAGCCAGAGTATTAAGAGTGTCCTCATCTAAATCAATGCCCAGATTTTCCGAAAGTTCTTTTTGCAGATCCTTAATGCTTTTGGAATTACTCTGCCAGGCCCGGCCAGATTCAAAGAGCTGTTTGATTTTTTCCTGAGTTAAGGCAACTATTTTCTGATTGTAGTAATAGATTGGAGGAATGGTCGCTTCAGCCTGACTTCTTCTTCTTTCGGTAGCTTCTGTGTCTTCTATGGTTATATCAATTGGGGAAATTATATCCTTAGTAGCAATATCTCCAACCTTAATACTGGGAAGAGGTCTTGCTGGAAAATAGGAAATAAAAAAGGCGATAATAGCAGCAAAAAAGACGATGTAAAAGACAGGACTATAGAATAATTTTTTTGGCCAGGGTTTATTCTCTTGAGATCCTTCTTCAGGCTTTTTTTTCGGGGGGAAAATTGTATTACCCTTAAAAAGGCGGAAATTGTATAGCTGAAGGTTTTTCATTAAATCTTAAGCCTTCCTGGATTCAACTTGGGCATAGGCTTTGATGATCTTAGCTACTAACGGATGGCGAACTACATCTTTTTCGTCAAAATAAATGAAAGCTATTTCTTTAATGGAAGCCAAAATTTTTATGGCTTGAAGGACACCTGATTTTCTGGGTTGAGGTAAATCAATCTGGGTGATATCGGCAGTAACCACCAGCTTGGAATCAAAGCCCATCCTGGTCAGGATCATTTTCATCTGTTCTTTAGTGGTATTCTGGGCTTCATCCAGAATAATAAAGGCACTGTTGAGAGTTCGACCACGCATGTAAGCCAGAGGAGCAATTTCAATAATGCCTCTTTCTACTAATCGATTGGCTTGCTCATAAGCCGTCAAATCAAACAGGGCATCATAGAGAGGCCGGAGATAGGGGTTGATCTTCTGGAACATATCACCGGGCAAAAAACCTAAACGTTCACCTGCTTCCACTGCCGGTCTGGTCAATATAATCCGGTTGACCTGTTTGCTTTGAAGATAGGACAGGGCCATGACCATAGCCAGATAAGTTTTGCCGGTTCCAGCTGGGCCAATGCCAAAAACCAGATCAAAATCTTTAATAGCCTTCATATAGGTTTGCTGGTTAAGGCTCTTGGGAGCTACGGATTTACGCTGAAGATAGATCAGCTCCGCAGGAGCATACTCTTCCAGCTGACCTGAATTTTTTTCCAACAGGTCCAGAGCAATATGGAGATCTTCCTCTCTCAAGCTATAGCCTCTATCTTCAAGTTCTTGGATTTTTTCAAAGTACTGGCGAGCAAATTGAACTTTGTCTGGCTGACCATCTATGATAAGTTTATCTCCTCGCACCGCCAGGCTAACTCCGAGACGATTCTCAAGCTTCCTCAAATTTTTATCGAGAACTCCAAAAAAAGATATCTGGCAGATATAAGGGTGGGAGGCTTTTTCCATTTTAAAATATAACTTTGCTTTCCTCCATTTTAGGGTAAGGCATCTTGGTTTTTGTTTATAATCAACAAAAATTAAATCATTTAACCTGGGCTTTGTCAAGCCATAAGGACCAGGCTGACCTTGGACTAATAGCTTAGAACTGAATTAGCCAAGCAGCCTAAAGGTCCAGTTGATAATTGAATAGGAGGTTTCAGTAAGTGTAAATCTGGTAGTTGAAAAAGCAACCTTTATGTTATATAAAATCACTTCAGGAGGAAAAATGGAAAAAGAATTTACCCCGGTTTCAATTCCGACCTCACTCTATAAAAAAATCGAAGAGAAAATCAAAGGAACCGAATACACCTCGGTTTCCAGTTATGTTACCAAGATCCTTAGAGAAAGCCTAACCAAAGATGAAGAAAACAAGGAAGTCTTTAGTACTGAAGAAGAAGAAAAAATAAAAGAGAGGCTGAAAGCTCTGGGTTATATCGATTGATGGGCTATTTGGTTTCTTCAATTCTATCTTCGGAGGAGATTAAGAATGATATCACCGCACGGCGGAAGACTAATTTATCGCCTATCTGAGGGGCAGAGAACAAAAGAGTTAGCAGATAAAATTAGTTCTATCCCATCTATAATCCTGGGCCAGGAGCTGATTTCTGACCTGGAGAATATTGCCACCGGAGTCTATTCTCCGTTAGAAGGATTTTTAAACCAAGCTGACTTTCAAAGTGTTTTAAATCAGATGCGACTGACTAATGACCTGCCATGGACTATTCCCATAGTCCTGGATGTGGATAAAGGACTGGCAGATAAAATCAAACCTGGACAGGAAGTGGTGCTCAAGTCCGAGGAGCTAAAACCGGTTGGGTGGATGATGGTGGAAGACAGATATCCTTACAGTAAAGAAGAGTTATGCCAAAAGATTTATGGGACTACTGATGGCAACCATCCTGGGGTGGCCAGGGTTCAGGCGATGAAAGAAATCCTATTGGGAGGGCCGGTTGAACTTCTGGAATTGAGCTCGACTCCTTATGATAAATACCGTTTATCACCTAAAGAAACCAGGATCTTATTCAGAGAAAAAGGCTGGAAGACGGTAGTAGGTTTTCAGACCAGGAATACTCCTCATCTTGGGCACGAATATGTCCAGAAAGCGGCCCTGACTTTTACTGATGGCTTGTTTATCAATCCGGTTATTGGCCGGAAAAAAAGAGGAGATTTCAAAGACGAGGTAATTCTAGCTTCCTATGAAGAGCTTATCCGCCATTATTACCTCAAAGAAAGAGCCGTGATGGCTATCCTGAAAATGGAGATGCGTTATGCTGGACCTCGGGAAGCCATTCATCATGCGATAATCAGAAAGAATTTTGGCTGTACTCATATCATTATTGGCCGGGACCATGCCGGTGTGGGCAATTATTACCAGCCCTATGCGGCTCAGGAAATTTTTGATGAGTTTCCTGACCTGGGAATAGTCCCGCTGTTTTTTAAATCTTTCTTTTTCTGCAGAAAATGTGGGTCAATTGAAAACGAAAAGACTTGCCCACATGATTCCTCAGCCCACCTCCAGTTTTCTGGCACTAAAATTAGAGACCTTCTGGTTAAGGGTGAAATTCCTCCGCCGGAGTTGATGAGACCAGAAGTGGCGAAAATTATTCTGTCTTTTGATGATCCTTTTAATGACTAACAGAGGAGCTTTCTTTTGAAAGGTATGACCATTTAATGAAAAAAAGACTTCTAATTATTGGCCTTGATTGCGCTGCTCCAGCCCTGGTTTTTGACCGGAACTGGGAGCTGCCTAACCTTAAAAAATTGATAAATAATGGAATTTCTGGGAAACTTCGAAGCTGCGACCCCCCGATTACTATTCCAGCCTGGCTGGTAATGGCTACTGGCCGGGACCCTGGCGAGCTTGGTCTCTATGGTTTCCGGCATCGCCGAGGCTACGAATACAGTAAGATGTGGATTGCCAATTCCACAGCTATCAAGGAAAAGGCAGTCTGGGATTATCTTGGGGAGCAGAATCAACAGAGCATTCTGGTGGGAGTTCCGCCCAGCTACCCCCCGAAGCCGGTTCGTGGCAAATTGATATCCTGTTTTATTACTCCTTCCAATGAGTCAGCTTACACTTATCCGGAAGAACTGCGCCAGGAATTAGAAGAAAGATTTGGGCCCTTCAGATTTGATGTGACCTTCAGAACAGAGGATCGCTCCCAAGTGTTATCCGAAATCTATAAGATGACAGAAAGCCATTTTCAGGCTATAGAATATTTAATTGAAGATCAGGACTGGTCTCTTTTCTGGCTGGTGGAAATTGGGGTAGATCGGATGCATCATGCCTTCTGGAAATTTATGGATAAGGAACACCATCTTTATCAACCTGGGAGTCCTTTTGAGACTGCTATTCAGGATTACTATCAGTTTCTGGATGAGAAGATTGGCCGGCTGCTAAATAAAGTTGACCAGAGAACCTCGGTGCTGGTGGTCTCTGATCACGGAGCTAAGAGGATGAAGGGTGCTTTTTGCGTTAATGACTGGCTGATCGAACAGGGAGACCTGGTAGTTATTGAACCTCCTCAAAAGGGGCAGAGTATAGATAATTTGAAAATTGACTGGTCTAAGACCAGAGCCTGGGGCTGGGGGGGCTATTATGCCCGTATTTTCCTCAATGTAGAGGGTAGAGAGGCCCAAGGGATTATCAAGCCCGATGATTATGAAACTGCCCGGGATGAGCTGGCAGAAAGACTCAAAGCTATCAGGGGACCTAATGGAGAAGAATGGAAGACTGTGGTTATCAGGCCTCAGGAGTATTATCCAGAGCATAATGGAGACTACCCGGACCTGATGGTCTATTTTGATGATCTGTACTGGCGCTCGGCCGGTACTCTGGGCTATGGTAAGCTGTATCTGCAGGAAAATGATACTGGTCCGGACGATGCGGTCCATGACTATGATGGCATTTATATTCTGTATGATCCTGAGGTAAGTGGTGGCCAAGAAAAAGAGGCTAACATTCTGGACATAGCCCCGACTATCTTGAAGTTGCTGTCTGGGCCAGAGGTTCCAGGCTTAAAAGGAAGATCATTAGTTTGACCAGGCTTTAAGCTTCTGGTTAAAGCTAAAATACTTTAAGATTTTTAGGTAAGGATAATGATAATTATAAAAAAATTTTTATCTCAAAAAGGCAATAGTTATTTTAAGCTGGATTATCCATGAAGAATCCAGCTTATTAAGTCAGGCAGCCAGAGGACCGCTCACCTTGAGGGTTGAAGAAACTCAGAAGGCTGGTTCTTAGGGACGCTGGAGACGACCGCTGGCCAACTGTAGGCAGCCTGATAGATATTGCCTTTTTAACGGGAAGGAGTTTATTCATGTGTCAGGAACAGAAAGGTTTTACCATCTGGTTCACCGGTCTACCCTGTTCAGGAAAGTCAGCAATAGCTGACCGGGTGGCCGAAATTTTAAGAGAGCATAACTTGAAAGTTGAACGTCTCGATGGCGATGTTGTTCGAAAGAGTCTCTGCCGGGATTTAGGCTTTTCCAGGGAGGATCGCAACGAAAATATCCGCCGGGTAACTTTTGTGGCCAAGCTATTGACCAGGAATGGGGTAGTAGTGCTGACTTCATTCATTTCTCCTTATCGTGAAATAAGGGATGAGGCTCGCCGTGAGATAGGTGATTTTATCGAAGTTTATACCAAATGCCCGCTTGAGGTCTGTATAGCCAGAGATGTTAAAGGTATGTATCAGAAAGCTCTCAGAGGAGAAATCAAAGAGTTCACCGGCGTTTCTGACCCCTATGAAGAGCCTTTGAATCCTGAACTGGTGCTGGAAACATATCAGGAAAGTCTAGATGAAAGCGCCCAGAGGATAATAGACTTTCTTAAAAAAACTGGTTATCTTGACCATAATTTTTAAGGTAAGCTGATGCTTAAATACCGGAGTTATCTGGTAACCGGTGGGGCTGGTTTTATAGGTTCTCACCTGGTAGAGAAACTAATTCAACTCGGGTGTCAAGTCAGAGTTCTGGACGATTTTTCTACCGGAAAAGAAGAAAACTTAGCTCATCTGACCGGTCAGGTTGAGGTCATCCGCGGAGATATAAGAAATTTAGATCTATGCTACCAAGCCGCCAGAGGAATAGAGGTAATACTTCACCAGGCGGCCTTAGCCTCAGTACCTGCTTCCATTTCAGATCCTGTTCTGGCTCATGAAATAAATCTAACCGGGACCTTGAACCTGTTGTTAGCGGCAGCCAAAACCAGTATTAAGAGCTTTGTCCTGGCCTCATCTTCTGCAGTCTACGGAGATGATCAGACTTTTCCAAAGATAGAAGGGCAGGAAGGAAAACCTCTTTCTCCCTATGCTTCTCAGAAGCTTTCTTCCGAAAAATACTGTCAGGTTTTCAGTTGGCTCTATGGCTTTAATGCTGTCTGCCTTCGCTATTTCAATGTTTTCGGTCCAAGACAAGACCCTTCCTCCCAGTATGCAGCAGTTATTCCTAATTTCATCACCAGGATGCTTCAAGGATTGCCTCCAGAAATTTATGGTGATGGTTGTCAGTCGAGAGATTTTATATATGTCGAAAATGTGGTCCAGGCTAATCTGAAAGCAGCCAGTTTTGACCATTTCAGAGGCCAGGCCTTCAACATCGGAGCTTCAAAAAGGATCACCATCAATGAGCTGGCCAATTCCATAAATTCTTGCCTTGGGGCTGCCATCCAGCCTGTTTATGCGGCTCCTCGGGCTGGAGATATTCGTGAATCCTGGGCAGATATCAGCCGGGCAGAAAAATATCTTGGATTTAAGCCGGAGATAAATTTTGAGCAGGGTCTTAAACTTACGGTAGACTGGTACTGTTCCAGGCTTAAATGACCCGGAATCAACAGATCCTTGGGAGTAATTCTGAGGTTAAGGGCTCCAGCAGCCTTAAACCACCACTGGATGTTTGGAGCAGGGCTTCCCCCTTTTTGCCGATTTTATCCTGAACCTCACCTATGATGGCCGCCTGCCTGGAAGCAGGGTTTTTTTTCAGCCAGGTCAGGATCTGGCTGGCTTCAGTTTCTTTAACTACTAACAAGGCTCTTCCTTCGCAAGCTAAATAAAGCGGGTCTATTCCGAGTATTTCGACGGCACCTCTTAGGGCTCGAGAAAGGGGGATTTTGTTTTCTTCCACCAGTGGGGGGTAGCTGATTCTCTCAGCCAGTTCGGCCAGGACAGAAGCCAACCCGCCACGAGTAATATCTCTCATCCAGAGTGAGCCCTTTTTCCAAAGGGGGAGCAGAAAGAGTAAAGGGGCACAATCGCTTTTTATCCTTGAGGACATCTGGAAATTATTTCTGGCTAACATGATAGCCAGTCCATGCTCGCCCACAGGACCGGTCACCAGAATTTTATCTCCGGCCTTAATTTTATCCGGCTGAGGTCTGCCTTGCAGGCGGCCCAGGCCGGCCGTATTGATGTAAATCTTATCTGCCTGGCCTCTTGGGACAACTTTGGTATCACCGGTGACTATGCCAACCCGGTTTTTAGCAGTTGTTTTTTTGATAGACAAAAGGATTTTTTCCAAGACCTCAATCTCCAACCCTTCTTCAATTATCAGAGCCAGAGAAAGATACTCAGGTTGGGCTCCTGAAACTACCAGGTCGTTGACTGTGCCGTTTATACACAGAGTTCCGATATCTCCTCCAGGAAAGAAAATCGGGTCGACAGTATAAGAATCAGTGGTCAAAGCTAATCCAGAAGGCAGAATAGCTGAGTCATGGAGCTCATTTAAAAGCTGATTACCGAGAGCCGGCAATAGTTGGTCTTTTATAAAGTCCCGCATTAACCGGCCGCCACTTCCCATTTCCAGGCTGACTTGTTTCATTTCTTCTTAGCTCCCGCAGAGTATTTATATTCAATCAGGCAGGCCCCTTCATATGAAACCATGCATGGGCCACGAGGGCTGTCTGGAACACAGGCCTGGCCGAAAAGAGGGCAGTCCCGGGGACCAACAAGACCTTTAAGTACCTCACCGCATCGACAACCGGAGCTTAAGGTTTTTTGGGGCTTAAGAGCAAGATTAAGATTTTTGCTGGCCTCAAAATCAGCCCATTCTGGTTTTAATCTAAGTCCACTGGCCGGAATTGTTCCCAAACCTCGCCAGTCAGCATCAAACGGCTCAAGCATTTCAGCCATCAAAGCCAGAGCCTGCGGATTGCCTTCAGCTTTGACCACCCTTCGGTATTCGTTAGCCACTCTTGGTTTACCTTGCTTTATCTGTCTGACCACTGACATAATTCCCAAGAGGATATCAGCCGGCTCAAAGCCAGCAATAGCCCCGGGAAGGTGATATTTTTCAGCAACAAAAGCATAAGCCCTTTCACCGATTACTGCGCTAACATGACCAGGGTAAATAAAGCCGTCTATAGCCACTTCACCTGAACTTAGGATGGCCTCGATCGCTGGTGGGATTAACCAGAGGGCAGCCAGCAGAAAAAAAGCTTCCAAATTTTGCTGGCTGGCTTTTTTGACTGTGTAGACGATAGAAGGAATAGTGGTCTCAAAACCAGCTCCAAAGAATATTACCCTCTTGTCAAAATTTTGCCGGGCCAGTTCCAAAGCCTCTTCTGGCGAATAGACAATTTTTATTTGAGAACCTGAAGCTGGAACTGTAGTCTGAAGAGATCCTTTTCTGGTAGGAACCCGGGTCATATCTCCAAAAGTTGCCACTAAAATGTTCTCCCCGGAGGTTACCAGATCTATGATTGCTTCATGATAAAAATCCGGGGTGATACAGACTGGACAACCTGGGCCAGAGACCATCTCTATCCCGGCTTCTTGAAGCCAGGGCTTAAGGCCTGAACGGTGCAAAGTCATCGTATGAGTGCCGCAGATCTCCATGAGTCGAAGAGGTTTGCCAAGATTCTTGGTTTCTTCGGCGATGGTTTTGAGCAAAACCTTGATGGTATTGGCTGAACGCCAGTGTGCCAATGGGTCCCGCGATGAAGTTTTCGGCCTCATATATTATTCGGAAGGATTCAATTTCTCCAGTTCTTGGAAGAGTTTCAGGGTTTTTCTGGCTTCTTTCCGGTCTAATTTTGAGATGGCAAAACCAGCATGGATAATTACCCAATCGCCAGTTTTTATACCTGGTAGGAGAGAAAAATTAGCTACTATGGTTGTCCCCATATAATCGACCTGACCGACCCCATCTTTTTCCAAGCTGATAACTTTACCAGGGACTGCCAGACACATTCTTTCCTCCAGTAATTTAAAATACCAGAACCAGACCGTTCTGTCCACTAAGTCACAGACCGGTTTTTTGACAATTTTCCTAAGCGTCTCTATAATGTTTTTCATGTTTGATACGCTTGAGGGATACATCAAGCCAGGGACTATAGAAGCAGACCTGGTTCAGAAGATAGATTTTTCTCATTTGCCTGTCCACATTGCCGTCATCATGGACGGCAACGGTCGCTGGGCTCGACAGAAAAATCTCCCTCGGACCGAGGGACATAAAGCAGGAAGTAAATCGGTTAAAGAAATCGTAGAAGCCTCGGCCCGGTTGGGGATTAAATACCTGACTCTTTTTGCTTTTTCTAAGGAGAACTGGAAAAGGCCTGAAGACGAAGTCAATACCCTGTGGGAATTGCTTAGAAAATATCTGATTGATGAGAGCCAAGTGCTTGAGGAAAATGATCTGAAACTTAAAGTTATAGGAGAGAAAAAGGGTATCCCGTTTTTGGTTAGAAAAGAGCTGTTAAGAGTAGAAAAACTGACTAAGGATAATCAGAGAATGACTGTAGTTCTGGCCTTGAATTATGGTGGTCGTCAGGAAATTTTAGAGGCCATTAATAGGTTGATTAAGAGAAAAGACAGCCTAAAGGAAGTGAATGAAGAAACGTTTTCCAGGTACTTAGATACGGCGGATTTACCGGATCCTGACCTCCTTATCAGAACCAGCGGAGAAATGCGTTTGAGCAATTTTCTTCTGTGGCAATGTGCCTATACTGAGCTGTGGGTTACTCCAGTTTTCTGGCCCGATTTCCAGAAAAAAGATCTTATTCAGGCAATATTGGATTATCAGAAAAGGGAAAGAAGATTTGGAGGAATAATTAAGGGCGAAGGGACTAATAGGGAATAGGATGGGACTCTGGCAGAGAACAAAAAGTGCTTTAATCATAATAGCGGTCTTATTTATCATCATTCAATTTGCTCCTCCTTGGGCCTTTTTCCTGACCGTTCAGTTAGTGATCATTGGGGGGTTGTTAGAATTTTATAACCTAAGCAACAGAAGAAAATTTTATCCGAAAAAACTTTTGGGTTGTTTGTTCGCCCTGATAGTTGGCGCCACTTTTTATTTTAGTCAGTTTCCCTTTCTACTGGGCTTTACCATCATGACGATAGTTGCTTTCATCTTTTTTGTTATTGATACTAACAACCTGGAAAAACTGGCCTTATTTCCAGGCTCATTCAGTTTGACCATAGCCGGGGTGATCTATATCGCGCTAACGATGAATTTTCTCTACTGGATAAGAACTGATTTTGGCGTACTCTGGCTTTATCTTTTTTTTACCATCATTATCTTAGGTGATACCGGAGCTTTTCTGGTTGGTAAATCAATAGGCAGAAGGAAGATGACACCCATCGCCAGTCCCAATAAGACCTGGGAAGGGGCCGTGGGCGGCCTGATCTGGGCAGCTCTTGGGGGCTGGCTGGGAAAAGTTGTCCTTTTGCCGGAGTTTCCCTCGTTGGAAATAATGGTCTTGAGTGCCCTGGTCCATGCTTCAGCCCAAATAGCTGACCCGCTGGAGTCTCTTTTCAAGAGGGCTGCTGGCGTTAAAGATTCTTCGGGTCTGATTCCTGGACATGGAGGTATTCTGGACCGGATCGACAGTTTTACTCTGGCTGCCCCGGTGTTTTATTACTTGATGAAACTTTTAATCATGAAATAACCTGCCTTTTAGTGTGCTGATGAAAAAAACTAAAAAGAGAATAGCCATCCTTGGCAGTACCGGTTCCATTGGTCAGAATACTCTGGCTGTTGTTCGCGATTTTAAAGATAGGTTTGAAGTGGTGGCTCTGGCCGCTGGACAGAATATTGGCCTTTTGGCTGAGCAAGTAAAAGAATTCCAACCAGAGGTTGTAGCTGTGGCTACCGAAACTAAAGCTAATGGGCTGGCTAAGCTCCTGGAGACTGGCCAGACCCAGATTTTGCCTGGAGATTATGGCTATGAACAGGTGGCTTCAATTGAGAAAGCCGATCTGGTAGTTTCGGCCATCACTGGTATTGCTGGTTTAAAACCAACTCTAACTGCTCTAAAGAATGGAAAAACCTTAGCCCTGGCTAATAAAGAATCTATGGTGGTAGCTGGCGCTTTAATCAGAGAAAAGGCGGCCAGGACTGGCTCCCAGATCATTCCTGTGGACAGTGAACATTCTGGGATTTTTCAGTGCCTCTTAGGGCAGGAAAAAAGATTCGTAAAAAGAGTCTATCTCACCGCCTCCGGGGGACCATTTTTACGGGCCCCACTATCCGAGCTGGATACTATGAGCCTGGAGAAAGCCCTGCAGCATCCGCGCTGGAAAATGGGCAGAAAAGTGACTATAGATTCAGCTACTTTAATAAACAAGGGCTTGGAACTGATTGAAGCCAGATGGCTTTTTAACCTGGAACCTGATCAACTCGGGGTTTTAGTCCATCCCCAGAGTATAGTCCATGCCTTGATTGAGTTTGTGGATGGTTCAGTTCTGGCTCAACTGAGTCAGACTGACATGAAGATTCCCATACAGTTTGCCCTGACTTTTCCAGAAAGGTGGGAGGCAATCTGCCCACCTTTAGATTTAGCCCAGGTTGGGAATCTGGAATTTTTACAGGTTGATACTAATAGATTTCCATTGTTTGGACTGGCTAAAAAAACCTTAGAGGCCGGCTTGAGTTTCCCGGTAGTTTTGAATGCTGCTAACGAAGTAGCTGTGGAGGCCTTCCTTGAAGAAAAAATAGATTTCGGTAAGATATATCAAGTAGTAGAGCATTGTGTTAAAAACCATCAGTCCCGAGTTCTGAATTCCTTAGAAGAAATCATAGCTGTTGATCAAGAAACTCGAAACTGGGCCCGGCAATATTTAGGATTGAAAGGTAAATGATATGACCATAGTGTTGACCATTGTAGCATTTCTGATAGTGTTTGGTATTTTGGTGTTTGTCCATGAGTTTGGACATTTTTTTATGGCCAAACTGGTGGGGGTGAAAGTAGAAGCTTTTTCTTTTGGTTTTGGTAAGAGGCTCTTCGGATTTCGCAAAGGAGATACTGATTACCGGGTATGCCTGATTCCCATGGGGGGATATGTCAAACTCCTGGGGGAGGGCATGTGGGATAAAGACCGGGAAATTGCCCCCAATGATTTCATGGCTAAAAATCGCGGGCAGAGATTTCTGATACTGGTTATGGGGTCGGTGATGAATATCCTCCTGGCGATAGTCTTGGTAGCTATCCTTAACATGGTGGGAATAGCTGTTCCTGAATACACTGACCAGGCTCCAGTCATTGGTTGGATTGACCCCGGTTCTCCAGCTGAAAAAGCTGGTTTGAGGCCAGGAGATGAGATTCTGGAAATCAATGGTAAAAAAGTTAAGACCTGGAATGAGGTTGACATTGCTGTTGGTTCTAAACCCGAGAGAGAAATCTTAGTGACTGTCAGGAGAGACGGAAACATCATCCAGGTTCCATTAAAGACTGATAAGATAACCAGGTATGAAATGGGATATGCCGGTTTTAGGGCCAGGATTCTAACAGAAGTCAGGATGGTTAACCCTGGTTCTCCTGCCGAAAAGGCCGGGTTGCAACCAGGTGATATCATTGTTGAACTTAATGGTGAGCCAGTTTACCTTTTTAACTTTGTCCAAAAAATTCAAGAGAATCCAGAAACACCTTTAACTTTAACGGTAGAAAGGCAGGGCCAGACTCTCGAGCTAACGGTAATTCCAAAAAGAGAAGGGGATGTGGGGAAAATAGGGATAGCCCAGGCAGCCAAATCGGTTGTCCGTAAATATGATTTTTTTGAAGCTTTTAACCAGAGCCTTAAAGAAAATGCCCGAAATACCTTTTTAGTTTTTAATTTTTTGAAAGACCTGTTTACAGGTAAAGCCTCAACCCGGCAGTTGGGTGGTCCGATTGAAATAGCCAGCTTCTCTTATATGGCCATGCAGATGGGTCTTCTGACCATGATAAGCTGGATAGCTATCATCAGCTTACAGTTGGGAATTTTGAACCTTCTGCCCATACCGGTTTTTGATGGCGGTCAGATATTTGTCCTGCTGATTGAAAGTATAATCAGACGAGATCTGAGTCCAAAGATGCGGGAAATCTGGCTACAGATAGGCTTTTTTATTTTCATTTTTATTATGGTTTTTGTCATCTTGAATGACATAGTCAAAAGGCTGCCAGAAGGCTGGCGTAGCCTAATGCCTTTCTGACCTGAAAGTGGGAAATGAACCCTGAGCTATGTTCGAGGAGAAAAACCAGAGCTGTTCGCCTTGGACAGGTGGTTATAGGTGGCGGAGCCCCGATTGTGGTCCAATCTATGACCAAAACCAGAACAGCTGAAGTTCAATTGACTATTCGGCAGATAAAAAGGCTGGAAAAAGCTGGCTGCCAGGTGGTCAGGGTAGCGGTGCCAGAGGGAGCAGATGCCCTGGCAATTGGAGAGATCAAAAAAAGGACTTCAATTCCTATAATTGCCGATGTCCATTTTGACCCAGAATTGGCCATCATTGCCCTGGAGTCGGGAGCTGACGGCTTAAGGATAAATCCTGGAACTTTCGGTTCGAAAAAAAGATTAAAAGGAGTGGTCAATCTGGCCAAGGAAAAGAGAATCCCTATCAGAGTTGGGGTGAACGCTGGTTCCTTAGAGAAAGACCTGCTGCAGAGATATGGCCAGGTGACGCCTGAGGCTATGGTGGAAAGTGCCCTGTCTCAGGTCAAGCAGCTTGAAGACCTGGGTTTTTATGATTTAAAAATTTCGCTTAAGGCCTCTGATGTCTGGATGACAGTCGAGGCTTACAGGTTACTGGCCAAAAAAGTCGATTATCCTTTTCATGCTGGTATCACTGAAGCCGGACCCCTCCTAAGGGGGAGTATTAGATCAGCTCTTGGTTTGGGATTTCTGATCAAAGAGGGATTGGCTGATACTATAAGGGTTTCTCTGACTGCTCCTCCAGAAAAAGAAGTTCTGGTGGCTTGGGAAATTCTAAGAAACCTCGGTTTGAGTCACCAGGGCCTTAATTTAATTTCCTGTCCGGGTTGTGGGCGGACTCAGGTTGATTTGAGGCGGATTGTCGCCAGGGTAGAAAGAGAGCTGGCCGGTATTAAAGTTGATTTGACGGTGGCAGTAATGGGTTGTCCAGTTAACGGGCCTGGCGAAGCTAAGGGGGCAGATATTGGAGTTGCCTGCGGTCGAGAGTCGGGTGTTATCTTTAAACAGGGACGAGTGTTTAAAAAAGTGTCAGAGTCTGAGTTGGTAGAAACCCTGGTTCAAGAAGTCAAGCGAATGGTGGACACAGGGAACAAAAGAGCTTAATGCTATTAGACAGGCCGTTTTTTCTAGCCTGAGGGGAAGTGATTTGGTAACTAATTCGAAAAAGCTTAGTCGGCACCGGGGAAGCTCTCGGGTAAGACCCTCTGAGGAACTAAGCAGGTCAGTTACCCCTGTCGCCAAAGCCGGCGCTGGAAGAACATCCCAGAGGATATCGTCTCCTGGCCGAAAGTCGAAAGCTGAGAAAAGGAAGCCGGGAGAGAAGTATTTGTTACCAGGTGACTTCGAGTCCACTTTAAAAAAAGGATACTCTCCCCGTTACGGTGGTTCTTGGAGAGCTCAGGATTCTGTTCCGATAATAAATGGTTACCGTATAAGTAAGAAAGTAGCAGGAAAATACAGGCGGCTGACAAAAATCCTTAGTTCTATGGACAGTGTTTTGGTGGCTTTTTCAGGAGGAGTTGACAGCAGCCTTCTGCTTAGGGCCTCAATTGAGGCCCTCGGTGATAGAGTTCTGGCTGTAATTATTAATTCTCCGGTTTTCCACCAGGATGAAATAAAAGCTGCCCGAAAAATAGTTCAACAGCTTAAAGTTAAATACTTAATAATTAATTCTGATTATCATCTTTCGGAAGAGTTCAAGAAAAGCAGCTACCTTCGCTGCTATTACTGCAAGCTGGCTATGTTTAAGGAATTAAAGTCAGTAGCTAAAGATAGAAAAATAGTAGAGGTAGTGGAGGGCTCAAACTTGGATGATGAATTAGATTACCGCCCAGGGAAAAGAGCTTTAGAGGAATTAGGAATCAGGTCGCCACTCAGAGAAGCCGGACTTAAAAAATCAGACATTAGACTTCTTAGCAAAGCTTCGGGCCTTCCCAGTTGGAACCGTCCCTCAAATGCCTGCCTGGCTACCAGAATTGCTTATAACCTGCCAGTAGAAATAGATTGGCTGAAGAAAATCAGCCAGGGAGAAAAATTTTTAAGGCAGATAGGTTTTACACAAGTTCGGCTCAGGCATCACGGAGAACTGGTCAGGATAGAAGTTCTTTTGCCAGAAATTAATTTAATTCTAAAGGAGGATAACAGAGAAAGAATAGTTCGCCGGCTAAAAAGGCTTGGCTGGCGATATGTGCTGTTTGACCTCGAGGGTTATCGTACTGGTAGCTTAAATCCAATTAGAATTAAAAGCCAAGGGTAAAATAATTAAGTTTGCTGATGTCAAGTTGTCAGATTCCTAATGCTTTAAACCGCCACCAAGCCCATTTTGTTTCTGGATGGCTCAGCCATTTATTTAGGATCTGATTTGGATTATTCACCAATAATCCAGGTCAACCGGTCTTATTCCGGACCTGATAGATTAGCCATTAGTATTCTTCATCCTCTATCAGGGGTAGAAAATAATTAAGGGTAGCTGTCTTCAGATCCTGACTTTGGCTGACCTCAGGCCATTGATCACTAAACAGCTCATCCGAGACCAAGAATAACCCGGCTGCCTTTAGCCCATAAAAGGTGGAAAAAGCCAGAATAGCAGACATCTCCATATCTACCGCTATAATTCCTTTTTGCTGCCTCCTTTTCAGCCAGGAAGAAGTCTCTCGATAAGGGGCATCAGTTGATACTATTGCCCCATGAGAGAAAGGAAGACCTTGTCTTACCAAAAAGCTTACCAGCTTGTCAGTAAGTTCAGAGGAGGGGTTATAGATACCGGATTTTTTTGAGTCATAGTGCCGGGATGTCCCTTCATCGCTATGGGCTTCCAGTGGAACCAGGGCCTGGCTTGAAAGCAAAGAAGAGGATAGAGAGCCGCAATAGCCAAGCACAATAATCTCTTTGAGGCCTAAATTTCTGATTTTTTCCAAGGAATAAATACTGGCAGGGGCTCCTAA
>JAQULR010000013.1:35275-45497 GCA_028749205.1 Acidobacteriota bacterium
ATAGTTCAACCTATTATGGTGATTGAAAGATCTGGTAAGCAGGTAGTGGTTTCTGGCTGGAGAAGAATTGAAGCTGCCAAAATCTGTGGACTGAAAGAATTACCAGCTCTGGAGATTAAAGAAGCTCTGTCTGATCTTGAGGTTATGAAGGTAACATTTTTTGACAATTATGGACAGAGGCGGTTTTCAATTGCCGAAAAGGCCCTGGCGGTCAAAAGATTATCTGATTTTGGTTTGAGCTCTGAGGAAATCATTGCTCGGATTCTACCACTTCTGGAACTTCCGCCGGAGCGACCAACCCTTGATATTCTCCTTAAACTGTCAAAGCTACCAGTCGGACTGGAGAAGATTCACCAAAAAGACTGGAAATTAAGCACAGTGGAGCTATTTTTGAATTTTCCGGATCAAGAACAACTCTGGCTCTTAAGGTTGATAGAGAATCTAACCCATAACCAGCAGAAGGAAGCGATAGAGTTGTTTTATTGCTTGAAAAAAAGAAAGAAAAAGAGCCTTAGGAAGTTGCTCGAGAAACCGGGCCTGGAAAGTTATCAGAAGGCCTTCAAAAACAACAGGCTGTTAGCAGATGACCAGCTTCTCTCAATTTTGAGGAAAGAAGCCTATCCTCAGATGTTCAGGCTAAATGAGTTGATCGGTCAAACCATCAAACAGCTAAGACTGCCTGAGAAGGTTAGTCTGGATTATGACCGGACTTTGGAAAAAACCCACCTCAAGCTAATGGCTGAGGTCCGGTCTGTTTTTGAACTCGAAACTTATCTTAACCAGCTGGTCAAAAGTTTTAATGATGAAAATTGGGCCAAGCTGTTTGACATTCTAAATAATCAGGGACAATGACTGTATTTCAGCAGGTTAAAAAAATATATCTGGATAGAAAGGCCGAGAACTCTGGTCAGGTGAACAACCTCCTGAAGAAACTACCGAATCTACCAGTTGAGGTGGTTGAAGAGGTAAAAGATATTCAGCAAGAAATAAGACTGGCCTCTGACCCCGTGGGTGAGAGCAAACAGCTTATTTTTTTGACCGAGCAAAAATCATTCATTCGGCCATGTCCTTGCACCAGCGGTTGTTTTGGCTGCGGTTACTGGACCTTAGACCTCGACCTGAATTGTCCGTTCGATTGTAGTTATTGCATTCTCCAGAAATATCTTGAGGGGCAGCCTATAACCTTAGCCACTAACCGGGAACATCTTAGAAAGGAACTGGAACAGTTTTTTGCCCGAGAAAGGACTGAAGTTATCAGAATTGGAACAGGAGAGCTGGCTGACTCTTTAGCTCTGGAGGAACTGACCGGTAATGCCATTTTTCTGGCAGATATTTTTAGAAATAGGCCAGGGTATCTTCTGGAGTTAAAGAGCAAAGCAGCTTCCATTCAGACCTTGATGAGTATAACGCCTGTTCCAAATCTAATTCTATCCTGGTCCCTTAATCCTGAATCTGTCATTCGGTCTGAAGAAAAAGGAACAGCCAGCCTGGAGGAAAGATTCCAGTCAGCGGTGGCCGCGGCTAAACATGGTTATCGATTGGGATTTCACTTTGACCCTATAATCCATTACCCGGGTTGGGAAGAAGACTATCAATCGGTGGTGCTTCGGCTTTTCAAACTGATTCCAGAAGAAGCTATAAGCTGGATAAGTCTTGGCACCTTGCGCTTCCCTCCAGATTTACCTCTGGTGGCCAGAAGGCGTTTTCCTAAAAGCTCGATATATGAACATGAATTTGTCAGATCCTGGGATGGAAAATTTAGGTATCCGCGCCCTTTGAGATTGAGGATGTACGAATCCATAGTAGAGATGATTTCTCAATTTGGGTCAGATAAGAAAATATATCTTTGTATGGAATCGCCTGAAGTTTGGGAGGTTATAACCAGAAAAATAAAAAAGGGAAGGCATCTTAATACCTTCCCTTTTCCTTGGGAAAATTAAAAAGGTTTTAGGGTCTTATTCACCCTCAGTCGCTTGTCTCTCTGTGATTATTCCAACGATCTCAATCCCGGCTTCGCGAATCTGATCGATAACGTCAATCAGGCTGCCGAATTGCAGGTTGCGGTCAGCTCTAAGGTAAAGTTTTTTATCTTGAGCAGAAAAGAAGGCTTCTTCCAGAGCGGCCGACAGACCCTCCAGGGCAACCCTTTGCTCCTTAAGGAATATAGCTCCATCTGATTTGATAGAGACAACTACATCTGGGCTATCAGGCATCTGAGAAGTGTTCAAAGCCGTAGGCAGTTGGACATCAACTCCCTTCTGAACCAGGGGGGTAACCACCATAAAGATGATTAGAAGGACCAGGAGAACGTCACAAAGAGGAACAACATTGGGCTCAGACTTTACAGTTTCTTTATCGTTCATTGAGACTGAAAATGCCATTGTATTCCTCTTTTAAGTTATTTTTCTTTCAACTAAATCACTGCCCGGACGTGCGAATGAAGTAGTCAACGATCTCTGAGGTGGTATTTTCCATCTCAGTGCTGTAGACATCGATTTTGCTGTTCAGAGTGTTAAATGTCCACAGGGCAATTACGGCCACACCGATACCGAAGGCCGTGGTCACCAGAGCTTCGGCAATACCAGCTGCCACTGCCCCGATTCCGCCTGAACCTGTCAAGGCCATACCGCGGAAGGCGTTAATAATTCCGAAGATGGTCCCGAACAGGCCGATGAATGGGGATGAGGTGGCGATTGTGGCCATTACGCTTAGCCCTCTCTTTAGCTCCTGGGTGAATATTGCCTGAGCTCTGACGCAACCTCTTTGAGCCGATTCAATCTGCTCATCTAAGGAAAGATTAGTATCCTTACTTGAGAGATATTCCTCAATACCGGCTGCAGTAACTCTGGCCAAATGACTGTTTTTGTTTTCTTTCTTAGAAGCTACAGCCAGAGCTTCTTTTAGCTGTCCGTTCTTCATCAATTCAGCCAGCTTGGGCGCTATCTGCAATGATTTTCTTTTGGCTCGGGCAAATACCAGCTGACGCTCAATAAACAGATAAATGGTGACAACTGACAAGAAAATCAGGATGATGGCAACTGTTTTTGCCACAGCTCCCATGGCCTGCCACATTTCAATCAATCCGAATTGCATCTCTTAAACCTCCTTTTAAATATCGAAAGCCATTATTAGCTTTTCTTACTTTAATGTGAACTTTACCGTAACCGTAAAAATAACCCCACGGGGACGGCCATTGATAATCATTGGCTCGTAAACCCACTGTTTGACCGCATCGATGGCGGCCTGATCGAGTAGGGGAACGGACCGCAGGACGTTAACATTTTGGACCCGGCCGTAAATATCAGTAGTTGCTTCAAGAATGACTGTACCTTCAACCCGAGCTTGACGAGCTATTTCAGGATAGGTAGGTTCAACTCTATGAATAAGCTTGGGTGGCTTTACTTCACCAATAGCTCTAACTGGTTCTTCAACTTCTCCGACGACTCCTCCGAGGACTCCTCCGACGACTCCGCCGAGGACTCCGCCAACAACTCCGCCTTCAACTCCACCTTCAACTCCACCTTCAATTCCAAAATCAAAAACCTCTTCCCTGACTACTTCTTCAGGGATTTCTACCGGGGCTACTAAGCGGCCAGGCTCTACAGAGGCAGTGGTCTGGACGGCCCTTATAGTCCTGGTAGAAGAAGAAGCTTTCTTTTTAGCTGGTGGCGGGGGCGGTGGGGGAGGTGGTGGGGGGGGAGCCAAGAAAGCGCTGTAAACTTCAACTTTGGGTAAATCTTCAGTAGATAGCAGAGGGATAACTATAATAGCTACAATAAAGATGGCATGGAGAATAATAGCAATAGGTAAGGCTATGGCTTTTCTGTTAATCCCCGACTCGGCCTTAAAAAAGGAATCTTTGAAGAGTTGAGGTACCTCTTCACCTTGTTTAGGCCTTTTTTCTTTTGGCATTGTTAACCTCACGCTTAAAATTATTCAGCTAAAAGTATAAATTAAAATTCATAATTTTACAAGTCAATTTTTATTATTTATTTAATTTTTTCTTCTTGAAATATTTATGCCAAATAAGGACTACCGGGCAAGACAGAAAGATTGTAGAATAGACTCCTTCTATCGTCCCGATAAGCATTATAAAAGCGAAATCGTTGATAACCTCTCCGCCAAAAAGAAACAGAACCAGAACGACCACAAAAAGCGTTCCTGAGGTTATTAAGGTCCGAGAAAGATTGAGGTTCAGCGAAAGGTTCATGATATTTTCAAGTGATTCTCTTCGCTTAGTCCTTCTTAGTTCTCGGATACGATCAAAAATGACGATGGTATCATTGCTGGAGTAACCTACAATTGTCAGAAGAGCCGCAATAATCGGCAGGTTTATCTCCCGGTTAGTAAAGGAATAAATACTAAGGGTAATTAGAACATCTTGGGCCAGGGTAAAGATAGCTGCGCTTCCGTATTCTACTCCTTTAAATCTGAAGGCAATGTAGACCAACATGCCTATCAGGGACCAGATAATAGCCTGAGTTGCTTTTTTCCTTAGGTCTTTCCCTACCTGGGGGCCGACAGTCTCTCGGCTAAGAACAGTGAGGTTTCCTAAAAATGTTTTTGATTGAAGAAAACTGATGACTTCATCTGGAAGGTTAACCTGGTTTCCTTTCAATTCATCCCAGCTGGAAATTATCCCATGACTAGTGCGGTAATCTATAATTCTGTTAGCCAAAATTTCTTCCTGTCCTGGGAAAGCATCACGAAGGAGCTCAGCTAAAGAATTACGGTTTATATTATTAAGGTCCAGCCAGCCTTGAGCTAATCTCTGCTGATCTTCTTTGCCTTGAAGTGCCTCAATTATCCGGTCAGCCAGAATCTGATGACTTTCAATATCTTCCTCCTGGCTGGTGGTACTTCGGGTTTCTATGGCTCTAATCTGAAATTCCCGGCTTTCCCGGCCAGTTTCTTGAATAATGCCTCCACCCAGTCCTACTTCTGATAATAACCCTCTGACTTCAGCCACAGAGATCGGGTTTTTGAATACAACCCTGATGAGTGTTCCTTCTCCAAAATCAACCCCGAGTTTGAGTCCTGTACCGACCAGAATGTTTACCAGTCCTGCTACCACAATGACCAGGGTTATACCTAAAGCAATCCACTTGTATTTAAGAAAATTTAATTGGGGTGTTTTTTTTAGGATTTGCATTTTAGATACTCAACCTTTTAGGCTTAGGGATAATGAAGGCGTCAAAGATAAATCTGGAAACAAAGACTGCTGTAAATAGATTAGCCACCAAACCGCAAATCAGGGTTACGGCATATCCCTTAATCGGACCTGTTCCAAACTGAAAAAGAAAAACTGCTGCAATGATGGTGGTCAAGTTGGAATCGAAAATTGCCGAAAAAGCTCTGGAAAATCCACTCGAGATTGAACTTGACACGTTCTTACCAGATGCTAATTCTTCTCTTATTCTTTCAAATATCAGGACATTAGCATCTACAGCCATTCCGATTCCGAGAATAATACCAGCGATACCAGGGAGAGTTAAGGTTGCTTTAAAGTAACTCATAGCCCCAAAAATTATTAATTCATTTAATATTAAGGCAATGACGGCGTTCACTCCGGCTACCCGGTAATAAAAAATCATAAAGACCATTATGGCAAATATAGATATCAGGCCTGAAAACAAGCCCTGACGGACAGAATCCGAGCCGAGAGTTGGGCCGACAGTTCTTTCTTCAAGATACTTAATACCTGCTGGCAGAGCTCCAGCTTTCAAAATAACTACCAGGTCATCGGCCTCCTCTGGGGTAAACCGTCCCTGGATTATGCCCGAATCGGAAATCCTGGCCTCGATAACTGGAGCTGACTGCACCCGGCCATCCAGGATAATGGCTAACTGTTTCCCGATGTTTTGACTAGTGGTCTGCTCAAATCTTTTGGCTCCATCAGGACTAAGAGTGAAATGGACGGCTGGGTTATTCCACTCATCTACTCCTCGCCTGACTGTTCTCAAATCCTTCCCGGTAATCGTAGCCACCTTGCTTACTAAGTAGAATCCCTGGGCGCCACTTTTAGGATCAGCTCTAACTACTTCAGCATCTTCTGGAACTTGACCCCCAAACTCCTGAAGCAAGGTTTGTTCATCAGGGGCCGGGCCAGCTTTAACCAGTTTAAATTCTAAGACAGCTGTCACCTTGATCAGTTCCTTGACTCGTTCAGGATCTTCTAAGCCTGGGAGCTCAACTACAATTCTATCTGAACCTTGTCTTTGAATGATTGGCTCGGCTACCCCGAACTGGTCAACCCGGTTTCTGATAGTCTCAAGGGTCTGGTTGACTGCCTGGTCTCTAAGATACTGAGCCGTGGCCGGTTTTAGAGAGAAAACCAGCTTATCCCCGCTAAATGAATAGTTCCAGTCCCTGGTATACTGGTCAATTAGGTCTCTAACTTTGCCTTCCTGGTCAACGGGTATTCCTCTGAAATAGAACCGCCCGGGGTGTTCTTTATTGGCTTCAAGATAGGTAATATTGTTTTTCTTGAAAATTTCTTCAAACCTGGCCAGCTGCTGATCAGTTTCTACGTTAATAGCATCTTCAGTCAGAACCTGGAGAACCAGATGGGTTCCACCTTTCAAATCCAGCCCCAGTTTTATTTTTTCTTTAGGCGGGTAAATTAAAAAAACGCAAAGCCCTATTACTACTATGATCAAAACCAGCTTCCATTGTAAATTTTTTTTCATCTTGGACAATCTCTCTTCCGGATTAAATTAGATTGCGTTACAGGAAATTAACAGCAAATTAAGCAGAATCTTTGGTCTCAGTTTTCTCCTTTTCTGTCAGGATGATAGCTACCGCACTTTTCATGATGTCTATTTTCGTGTTAGCGGCGATTTTGAGCTCGATTCTATCAGGGTGAACGTCCATCACTGTCCCAAAAATTCCACCGCTGGTCACAATCCGATCTCCAGGCTTAAGGTTAGCCACCATTTGCTGATGCTGCTTTTGTTTTCTTCTTTGGGGAAGGATTATTAGCAGGTAAAAAATGACGAACACCAGAATGAAGGGAAGAAGCCCAAGGAGTAGATTACCTTGACCTTGGCCCTGGGGAGGAGCCTGCTGCGTTGTGCAACTTGCTAAAGTTAATAAGATCATTTTGTTTATCCTATTTAATAAAATTTTGTTTGATGACTGCCTGCTTAAAAGACTGAAATGAATTTGATTGAATAGCTTGCCTCATTTTCTTGAAGATGTCAAGATAATAATGCAAATTGTGGATGGTATTAAGAATAGCCGAAGTTATCTCCTTTCTTTCGTATAAGTGCCTTAAATAAGCCCGGGAAAAATTCTGGCAAGTATAGCACTGGCAGTTTTCATCCAGCGGACGGCTATCTTCAGCATATTTTAGGTTTTTGATGGAAAGGCGGCCCTGGCTAGTGAAGAGGGTGCCGTTACGGGCATTCCTGGTGGGCAAAACACAATCAAAAAAGTCTACCCCCCTTTCTACGGCTTCTAAGATATCTTCAATGTAACCCAGGCCCATCAGATATCTGGGCCGGTCTTCTGGCAGGAGCTGGTGGGATTTTTCCAGAATTTCATAGAGCTGTGATTTTGGTTCTCCGATGCCCAATCCTCCCAGGGCGTACCCATAAAAATCATATCGCATTAATTCTTTAATACTTTTCTGACGGTAAGTCCAGCTGGTCCCGCCCTGAGTAATTCCCCATAGCTGACTGCTGGTTTGAAGATGATCAAACTCCTCACGGCAACGCTTAGCCCACTGGCTGGTTAAATCTACCGATTGAGCCAGTTGCTCTTCAGTGTATGGAAAGGAAGGAAAATGATCCAGACACATCATAATATCGCTACCCAGCCTGGTTTGAATTCTGACTGCTTCTTCAGGTGTTAGGAAAATCTTTTTTCCATCCAGGTGAGAAGAAAATCTGATCCCTTCCTGGCTGATTTTTACCAACGGCGACATACTGTAAGCCTGAAAACCGCCGCTATCAGAAAGAATGATTCCAGGCCAGGAAATAAATTTATGCAGCCCACCAAGCTTTTCTATAAGATCAACACCAGGACGCAGAAAAAGATGGTAAGAATTAACCAGAATTATCTTGGAGCCGAGCTCTTGAAGGATAGCGTGGGTTAAGGCCTTAACTGTGCCCTGACTGGCTACTGGCATGAAGACCGGAGTTTCCAGTGGACCGTGACCAGTCTGCAAAACACCGCTTCTGGCCTGGCAAGAAGAATCTGTGGCTTTAATCTCAAAGGTATTATTCATTGGGCAAATCTAAAAAAAATGACATCTCCATCCTGAACCTGGTAATCTTTCCCTTCAAGCTTCATAGCCCCGAATTCCCTTGCTTTTTGCCAGGAGCCGTGTTTGAGTAGTTCGCTTAAGGGAATTACCTCGGCTTTGATAAAGCCCTTTTCTATGTCGGTATGAATCTCTCCTGCGGCTTTTATGGCCGAGGTGTTTTTCTTTATGGACCAAGCTCTGACTTCGTTCTTGCCGATAGTATAAAAATTTATCAAGTCCATAACCTCAAGTATTTTTTTGGAGAACCTGAGGTTGGTCGGCTCTGCCAGACCATAAGTACTCATAAAAAGCTGGCGTTCCTCTTCCTCTAATTCCAATAGCTCTTTTTCAATTTTTCCACAAAAGGCCAGAACCGCTTGCTCCTCCGCCAGGCCAGGAAACAATTGCTCTGGGGTGTCCAGATAAGCCAGGTCTTTTTCATCCAGATTTATCATCTGCAGAATTGGCTTTAGCGACAGGAAGCAAAAACCCCTTAGCATTTTTTCTTCGGAAGCAGTTAGATTAAGTTCTCTCAATGACCCACCGTGTTCCAGGCCGGGTTTGAGCCTTTCTAAAAGCTCCTTTTCTTTTTGAGCTTCAGGGTCTTTCATTTTTTTGAGGTCCTTTTCCAGTTTCTCTAAGCGACTGGTAACCATTACCAAGTCAGAAAAAACCAACTCTTCCGTCATGGCCACAATGTCTCCCACTGGATCTATCTTGCCTCTGGGGTGGGCCAAGGCTGGGTCCCTAAAACCGCGGACAACCTGGACTAAACCGTCGGATTTTCTCAGCTGGCTGAAGTATTGACCGATGACTGCTTCGCCCGACGGCAGACCTGGAAAATCCTCTATTTCTAACTGCATGTTGATTTTTTTCTTATCGGGGTATAGAGCAGCCAGACTGTCGAGCCTGGGATCGGGAAGCTGACAAACAGCTCTGGCAATATTAGGCCATGAATCAGGGCCGTGAGAATGATCGTCTCGACCTCTCTGACTCAAGAGGTCATATAAACAGGACTTTCCTGTTCCTCGGTATCCAAATATTGAAATAAGCATTCTTTCTTAGTAAAACCCTAAAAATAATTATCTGTCAAGTGGCCTGAGGGGTAAAGTGCTTACAATCGCGGTTTTAAGCTTATTATAAAAAAGAGTAATTGATAAACACCAAAATGACCATAATCAGCTTGGCTGACCGCTCGTCTTTTTATTTTTTCTGGCCACGCGGATAATTAGGCCCTGGGCCGAATTCCACTGACGGAGTACTCCTGACTGGCTGCGGGAATAAATCCATCAGTTGGAAAACCTCAGGTGGAACATCAGTAGTCACCTTCAAACCCAGCTGGCGGGCCACATTAACAGAGACAGGAAAATCGTGAGTCCAGTGCCCCCTGGTTAAAGCATCAGAAATTCTCTTTCTGTCTTCATCTGAATAATTATCAGGTAACAATTCAATAATGCTGTTCTCCAGTTGATTTATAGCTTTTTGAGAAATATCAGCCAGAATCAAAGTATCATCATCAATTTCAGCTATGGGCTTCTGTTTGAGGACATTGACAATAGAGGGAGCAGGATATTTATCAATTTGAGGATCAACCGGCCCCAGAACCGAATGCTCGCCCATGGCTATTTCGTCAGCGGCCAGGGCAATCAGAGTTCCGCCAGACATGGCATAATGTGGCACATAAACAGTGACCTTTCCTTTGTGGCTCTTAATTGCTTTGGCAATTTGCAGGGCCGCCAGCGCAATCCCGCCTGGTGTATGGAGGATTAAACTGATCGGGGTATCGGCGTCAGTCGTCTGGATGGCCCGGATAACTTTTTCCGAGTCATTAATATCGATATAGCGCATGACAGGAAAGCCCAGAATGCTCATCGTTTCCTGGCGATGGATGAGAGTTATAACTCTGGATTTGGTTTTCTTTTCGATCCGTGCGATTAAATTCTGACGCGAGGCCTTAAGAATTTCCTGTTTGAT
>JAQULR010000091.1 GCA_028749205.1 Acidobacteriota bacterium
GAGTAGCCAGTATTGTTCCAACAATCTGTCGGTTAACTTCTGCTACTAGAAAAATTACCTGGCTAAGTTGAATCTGCCGGCTGATTTCTTCCCGGCTATCTCTTCCTTCTGGCTTCAGAGGTAAGCGACACTTTTGCCAGAGCTCAATTATCCAGTCGTAATCCTCCATTCTGAATTTCCTTATCAGAACTTTCATAGCTTCTCCTTTAACGCAACAAAATAGCCAAAAGAACCAGCCAGACCAAGAAATTAAAGCTTGAGGTTAAGATACTTACCTGGTTTTTGGCCAACTTTTTTTTAACCAGGCTCAGGCTAAGAGCCTGCCAGCCACTTAGTACTCCCAGGACAGTAAAAACCAGATAAATGGTTTGAAGCCAGCCTGGCTCCGAAAGTCCGTCTACCCATTCCTTCTGGGACCCTCCCAGAAGATAGAATACCGTGGTCAACAGATGGGGAATCCAGAGAAAAAAAAGGCAGGAGGAAAAGCTCAAGCCAGAAAAAGCCAGTAATTGCCTGAAACTCGTTTTCCTGGCTCCCAAAACTATCAGCATTAGCCTGGTAGTTGTGGTCACTAAAAACCAGCTTAGAATTAACCAGGGGATAATCAAAAAGGTCTGCCAAAAAAAATAGTTTTCCAGGCTTAGGGGCAAAATAACTGGAACGGCCGGAAAATTACCTGAAGTTGCCTGAGTTAAGGAAGTAACTGAAAAGGCCAGCCCCATAAGGACTAGGGTCAAAAAAGTCTTGGAAACGGCTCCCCTAGTTCGGTAGTCCTCATAGAGTTCCCCATGCTTCCAGGGGACAAATATGGCTCTTATCATAAACTGGTAACCTGAAGCCATCGTCCTTCTTTTCGCTACCCAGCTCAATCTGGAAACAGGTTTTTTGAGGCAAAGACCGGGTCACTGGTCAGGTTTATTCCTAAGCGGCGAAGACCGGTCTCGTCGCCCGAGGCTGGCATATGAGTTAGGTGCATCTCACAGCCCTTGAGTTCTTTTAATTTGTCCAGAGCTAATTGAGTGGCTGGGCTAGTAGCTACAGTAATGGCCAGACAAGTCAGAACTTCGGTCAGATCCAGACTGATAGCTTTTCCACCAAGAATATTTTCCTTAAGGTAGGCGGCCTGCTCCAGCACAGAAGGAGAAAGTAGATGGATATGGTCTGGAATCCCAGCCAGTTGTTTCAGAGCGTTAAGCACAGCGCTGGAGGCCGCATGCATCAGGGGAGAATTATAGCCTTTGACCATCCGGCCATCGTGAAGTTCCAGGGCTGCCCCAACAAAAATACCATTATTACCCTTGCCCTTTTTCTGAGCCTCAACTGCGGCTGAGCGGGCTAAGGGAACAACGACCCGGTCTTCCGGCCTCAGGTTGAGCTCCTTCATCAGCAGCTCAGCCCTTTCCAGAGTTGCCTGCTCGGTAAAACCTAAAATATATTCACACTGATAGCGAAAATAACGCCGGATAATCTCCTGGCGAGCAGCCTCTCTTACCACCTCATCATCGATGATACCTTTGCTGACCACATTGACGCCCATTTCAGTCGGTGATTTATAGACAAAACCATTGCCGGCAATCCGGCTCAGAATTCTCTTCAAAAGCGGAAAGGCCTCCACATCTCGGTTATAATTTATCGCTCTCTGGTTATAGGCTTCCAGATGATAAGGATCAACCAGGTTAAAATCTCCCAGGTCAGCAGTGGCTGCTTCATAAGCCACATTAACCGGGTGTTTTAAGGGTAAATCCCAGATTGGAAAAGTTTCAAATTTGGAGAAGCCAGCCTTCACTCCCCTTTTATGCTCATGATAAAGCTGAGACAGGCAGGTAGCCAGCTTACCACTTCCCGGGCCCGGACCAATCACAATAACTAAAGGTTTAGAAGTTTCTATGAACTGATTAGCCCCATAACCCTCTTCACTTACAATAGTATCAATATCAGTAGGATAGCCACGAGTATAACGATGAGTGAAAACTCTGATTCCCTGCCGCTCTAATTTATTCTTAAAGATTCTCGCCGAAACCTGCTCTTCATATCTGGTGATGACTAAGGCTGTAACCTTCAGATTCCGCTCATTCAGGTCATCTATTAATTTCAGAGTATCGGCATCATAGGTGATTCCAAAATCAGCCCTCTGTTTTCTTCTTTCAATATCGCCGGCATATATGCAGAGTATTATATCCAGATGGCTGCTGAGCTCCTGCAGCAATTTGACTTTAATGTTCGGGTCATAGCCCGGCAGAACCCGGGCCGCATGAAAATCGTTTAAAATTTTCCCACCAAATTCCAAATAGAGCTTCTCGGGGAAAAGAGAGAGCCGTTGTTTGATGGCTTTAGCTTGCTCCCTCAGATAAACCTGACTATCGAAGCCTAACCTATTCATTTTCTGATACTTCAGCCGAGCCTCAACAATAATGAAACAGAACCACTCATAATGCCAAACATTATACACCACTCCAGATTGATGTCCACCCCTCGACACATTCCAAAACGATCCGCTTAGATCATTGATTTAAGCATTCAGGCTAACCGGATAGGCTGATAATAGTTACTACTGGTTTTCCTTGACTTATCAGCAAGGTATCAGGTTATAATTTTATATATTTTTATTTGCCATATTAAGGAGATGACCATGTTTGAAAAAACAGTTACTAACCGGATTTTCGGAAAAATATTCTTTCCCATCCTGTTATTTCTAATGATTTTTTCTTTAGCTGGCTTTCTAATCGGCCAGGAGTCTGACAATCCCTTTTCCTCTGAATTTAAGACACCTTTTGAAACTCCGCCCTTTGACCGAATAAAAAATGAACATTTTTTGCCGGCCATACAAAAGGGCATAGAATTAGAACAGGCTGAAATTGAAGCTATTGTTAATAATCCCCAACCTCCCACCTTTGAAAATACTATCCTAGCCTTTGACCGAACTGGAAAATTTTTAGGTAGAGTAACAGCAGTCTTTGGTACTTTGCGGAGCGCTAACACTTCCCCAGAACTCCAGAAAATAGCTCAGCAGGTCACTCCGCTGACCAGCCAGCACCGCTCTAATATCTATCTTAATGAAAAATT
>JAQULR010000092.1 GCA_028749205.1 Acidobacteriota bacterium
ACGATTCCTCTCTTAAATTCCTGGTAGAAGAGCTATATCCTATCCTTTACCAGAATAATAGATACCTAGAAATTTATGAAAATATGGACTTATTAGCTTCAGCCAAGGATCTGGTTAACAGATGGAACGAGCTGGGGAAAATAGAATCGGCTAAAGATGGCATCCGTGGGCAGCTCCTTGAATATAAGGTAATATTAGAATCCTTGAAAGACATTGATAAGGCTAAGGAAATTGAAAAATTAATTGCAGTTCTCGATCAATAGCCCCTTGAAAGCAATCAAGATGATAATTAACATCGGGCTACTATAATTCTGTCTCTTCCATTTTCAGGTTATTTAATTTAATTCCCTGGTATTGGAGAAAATTAAGAAATTTCTTATAATCGTTTTCATTGATATGAAACAATGGAAGCAGATTTTTGATGCTCCATTTTGATTCTTGTAGGCCACGCACAACAATTTTCTTTAATTCATCTTTAGAAATCTCATGGCTCATATAAGGACGATAAACAACTTGCCAGAAATCTTGGTGCTGCTCTTTCATCAGTTTCAATAAGCTCTCACATCTAGTTTGCTTTTTATCAGTGCTTGTCTCCTCGTATTTAGCACTATTCCACAACTCTCTTTCGTTATCTATTACCTTTCTCAATACCTCAGCCCGGTTGTTTTTAAAGGACTTATTCGACATGTTTATAAAAACTCTGCTCAATACAGATTCTAACTGGCGCATGTTGCCCGGGAAATCGTAACTCAAAAGCATCTGTATTTCTTCCTCGGTCAATTGATCTTCTTCTGAAAGGAATTTCTATTGTTATAAACGGGCCATCTTTTCTTGCCGACTGATTATGAATGGCTTCTGCAAAGAGTCTCTTGCCAACCCCACTTTCTCCAATTATCAAGATGTTGTCTGGGATTCCAGCTAACATCCTGGCTTTATTTTTTAGTTCTTCATATCCAAAAATATTATCCCATAATGTCTGAGTGCCCCCCATTTATTTCTCCAAGGCTCTTATTACTTTTTTATATGATAAAAAAAAACATCTCTGTCAAATTAAATAGTTGCCTTACCTAAATCGACATAAGCTCTAATTCCTAAATCTGCCTAGCTCCTTAGAGTGTCAGTATAACCTCTTCGAGCACCTCCTTAACCTGCCTCTTTCCCTCTTTGACCGGAACCAGACAGGCTATATCCTATCGAGGATTGGAGAGAAACAAGGAGTGGCCACCATTAAAGAGTAGCAAAACACACAGGGTTCATCAGATACTTTTGGCGTTGACCGCATGAAAGCCTGACCGACCCACCGGAAGTTGATAGCTGGTTGGAAATCCTTTGCCCCACTCTGAGGCTGCAGATGCCCTTATTTCATCAAGTTGCCTGTCGACCACAGGATAAATCATCTACCCTTGGCCTATTATCCCACCTAATAACTTCCCCGTCCCATTGAAAGGCAATAAACCCTCTGCTAAAATTCCTCTATGAATAAAGTCCTCATCCTTGATTTCGGGTCGCAGTATACCCAGCTCATTGCCAGAAAAGTCCGCGAACTCGGCCTTTACTCTGAAATACATCCCTATAATCTCCCCCTCGAGAGAATAAAAGCCCTCGACCCGGGCGCCATCATCCTGTCCGGCGGCCCAAAGAGTGTCTATGAGCCTGACTCGCCCCAACCTGACCCGGCCATCTTTAAGCTGGGCCTTCCCATCCTGGGCATTTGCTACGGGCTTCAGCTCATCGCCCACCATCTTGGGGGAAAAGTGGAGAAAGCTCCTCGAAGAGAATATGGTTTTGCCTCGCTTCGGATTCAGGAAAGGCATGGCCTTCTTAATGGTTTAAAGAACAAAACTCAGGTCTGGATGAGCCACGGTGATCGCCTCGAAGCGATTCCAGAAGGTTTTGCCATCACCGCCAGGACTTCAAACTCTAAAGCTGCCATCATAGAAAATTCCGACCTTAAAATCTACGGGGTTCAATTTCATCCAGAAGTAACTCACACCAATGAAGGCAAAAAAGTACTGGCTAATTTCCTCTTTCGCCTGGCTGGCCTTAGAGCCGACTGGAATATGAAGTCTTTTATTAAGGAGAAAGTTAAAGAAATTCCGAAACAGGTTGGCCGGGGAAAAGTCATCTGTGGTCTTAGCGGGGGTATTGACTCGCTGGTTGCTTCACTCCTTATTCAGAAAGCTGTTGGCCGCAAGCTTTACTGTATTTTTGTTAATAATGGACTTCTCCGCCAAGGAGAATATGAAAGCCTCCTTCAGGAATTTCGGAAAAAGTTCTCCCTTCAAGTCATTGGAGTAGAAGCTCAGGACAGGTTTATTGACAGGCTAAAGGGAATCGCTTCCCCAGAAAAAAAGCGCCAGATAATTGGTCAGGTTTTTGTTGAGATTTTTGAGGAAGAAGCTAAAAAGCTGGGAGAGGTTAAATTCCTGGCTCAGGGGACAATTTACCCGGATGTTATAGAAAGCACCTCAGTCAAAGGACCTTCTCACCGGATAAAATCGCATCATAATGTCGGCGGGCTGCCCGCCAACCTCAAATTCGAGTTAGTCGAGCCACTGCGGGAACTCTTTAAGGATGAAGTTAGGTCTCTGGCCCTCGAGCTCGGAATAAGCCGGGAGCTCATTCATCAGCATCCTTTCCCCGGGCCTGGTCTGGCGGTAAGAATCATCGGCGAGGTCAACAAAGAAAACTTGAAGATGGTAACGGAAGCCGATGCCATCCTGTTAGAGGAAGTCAGGAAAGCCAGGTTATACCAGAAGCTCTGGCAGGCCTTTACCGTGCTCCTGCCTGTTTATTCAGTTGGGGTCATGGGCGACCAGCGCACTTACCAGCAGGTAGTAGCTATCCGCCTGGTCGAGAGCTCTGACGGGATGACTGCTAACTGGTATCAGGCCCGGCCTGAGTTTTTAAAAAAAATTTCCACCAGAATCGTCAACGAGGTTGACGGCGTCAACCGGGTGGTTTACGATATTACCTCCAAGCCACCCGGAACTATTGAATGGGAAT
>JAQULR010000014.1:0-30825 GCA_028749205.1 Acidobacteriota bacterium
ATAATGCCAACGTAGAGGTAGAGTTGATAACCACGGTAGCCATGGAGAAGGGTCTGCGGTTTGCCATCAGAGAAGGTGGCCGAACTGTAGGAGCCGGAACAGTCACCGAAATTCTGGAATAGGAACAGATAAGGTTATTAACATGGAGAACGAGGAACGAACATGGAAAAAATAAGAATTAAGCTCCGATCATTCGATCACCGGCTATTAGACCAATCGGTAAAGGATATTGTGATTAAGGCCAAGAGAACCGGGGCCAAGGTATCCGGACCAATTCCACTGCCTACCAAAATCCAGCGTTTTTGTGTTCTTCGTTCCCCGCATGTAGATAAAAGGTCAAGAGAACATTTTGAGATGAGAATTCACAAGAGATTAATTGATATTAGCGAATATAGTAATGAAACCATAGAAGAACTGCAGAAGCTCGATCTGCCTGCGGGCATAGATGTAGAAATTAAGGCCTTTGGGGCAGGAGAATGACGATGATTGAAGGTATCATCGGTAGAAAAGTTGGGATGTCCCAGATATTAGACGGAGATGGTAATGTTATTCCTGTAACTATCATCAAGGCAGGACCCTGCACTATAGTTCAGAAGAAGGTTAAAGAGAAAGACGGCTACGAGGCTCTTCAACTTGGGTTGGTAGAAGAGAGGTCCAAAAAGAAACCCCGAAAGCCGGAAACTGGCCATTTTAAAAAGTCTGGTAGCCCAGTTCTAAAGGTGTTGAAAGAAGTCCGGTACAGCGGTCCTGTAGAGCTCAAAGAAGGAGATCAGCTTCTGGCTGATATCTTCCAGGTTGGCGAGAAGGTCCAGGTGGTTGGAGTAACCAAAGGCAAAGGTTTCCAGGGAGTGGTCAGAAGACACGGGTTTGCTGGTGGAGATGCCGCTCATGGTTCTATGTTCCACCGGGCTCCTGGTTCTATTGGTGCTTCTTCTTATCCTTCCAGGGTATTGAAAGGTACGAGAATGGCCGGCCGGATGGGTGGAGATCGAGTGACTGTTAAAAACTTGAGAGTGGTTGAAGTGGATAAAGAAAACAATCTGCTGGTAGTTGAAGGTGCAGTACCTGGAGCTACTGGAGGTATTCTTCTGATAAAAAAGAGTGCATTTAAGGTTGGAACATAATACGTGAAGAGAGTGCTATGAAAATACAAGTATTAGACCAAAACGGCCAGCAGGTTCAAGAAATGGACCTGCCAGAAGAAATTTTTTCTTATCCAATAAAGGATCATCTGGTATATGAAGCAGTAGTGAATTATTTGGCCAATCAAAGGCAGGGAACTGCTTCTACTAAGAGCAGAAAAGAGGTTAGTGGAGGAGGCCGTAAACCCTGGCGTCAAAAGGGAACAGGAAGGGCCAGGGCGGGAAGTGTCAGGTCTCCTTTGTGGAGGCACGGCGGGATAGTTTTTGGGCCTAAACCAAGAGATTATAGTTATTCTCTTCCTAAGAAAGCCAAGAGAAACGCCCTCAAATCGGCCCTTTTAGCTAAATTTAGTGAACAGCAGGTTCTGGTTGTAAACGAAATAAAGATTAATGAACCCAGGACCAAAGAAGCGATTAATTGGTTAGAAAGCTTAAAATTAGATTCAGCCCTGATCATCGATAGCGGTGAAAACAAAAACCTTTTTCTTTCGGTGAGAAATATCCCGGAAGTAAAAGCTGTGGATGAGAAACATTTGAACGTCTATGATGTCCTTAAATACCGTTGGCTGGTATTTAGCCAGCGGTCGTTTAATTCCCTGGTGGAGAAAATGAAATGATCAAAGATCCAAGAGATATAATCTTCAGGCCGCTAATTACTGAAAAAAGCACCAGGTTGAAGGATTCTAACCATGAGGTCTGTTTTGAAGTTGCCCCAGAGGCTAACAAAATTGAGGTGAAGAAAGCAGTAGAAGAGTTGTTCAAGGTCAAGGTGGAAAGAGTGACGATTGTCAACTTAAAAGGAAAAACCAAAAGACTTGGCCGAACGGTCGGGCGGACTAAAGACAGAAGAAAGGCTTATGTCAAGCTTAAGGCTGGAGAAAAAATGATTGAATACTTCGAGGCAGTGTAATCATGGCTATAAAAGTTTACAAACCAGCAACTCAAGGTTTGCGTCATCGAACAGGTCTGATCTATGAAGAATTAACTACCGATAAACCCTACAAGCCGCTAATAGTATCTTTACCCAAAAGCGGGGGCCGAAATAATAAAGGGCGGCTATCGGTCAGACATCGGGGCGGAGGCCATAAGAGACTTTATCGGATGATTGATTTTAGAAGAGATAAGATTGATGTCCCGGGGCAGGTGGAAACTATTGAGTATGATCCTAATCGCTCAGCGTTCATCTCGCTGGTTAAGTATGCTGATGGTGAAAGGCGATACATACTCACTCCTCTTAATTTAAAAGTAGGTGATAACATTGTTTCTGCCAGCTCTCAAGTGGATATTCTACCCGGGAATGCCATGCCGCTTAAGTATATCCCGGTTGGAACAACTGTTCATAATGTTGAGTTAAAAGCTGGCAAAGGTGGACAATTGGCCAGGTCTGCGGGAGCCGGAGTGCAAATTTTGGGTAAAGAAGGTAATTATGCTCAGCTAAGGCTACCTTCGTCTGAGATTCGCAGAGTTCATCTTGAATGCCGGGCTACTGTAGGACAGTTAGCCAATATTGATCATCAAAATATCAGCCTGGGAAAAGCTGGCCGGACGAGATGGTTGGGATGGAGACCTTATGTCCGGGGGACAGCCATGAATCCAATAGACCATCCTCACGGCGGTGGAGAGGGACGAACTAAAGGTGGACGACACCCGGTCAGTCCAGAGGGTTTGCCAACCAAGGGATATAAGACCAGAAAAAATAAGAGAACTCAGGCCTTTATCATCAGGAGAAGGAGTAAATAATTATGGGCAGATCCATAGCTAAAGGTCCTTATATTGATCCTAAATTAATGGAAAAAGTTCTGGCCTCACAATCAGGAAAGGAAAAGCGCCAGGTTATCAAAACCTGGTCCAGACGTTCAACTATCACTCCAGAAATGGTTGGCTTGACCATTGGCGTTCACAACGGCAGAAAATTTATCCCGGTCTTTGTTACCGAACAGATGGTTGGTCATAAATTGGGTGAATTTGCTCCTACCAGAACCTTTAAAGGGCATACTTCCAAGACTGCCAGGCAACTTAAGGTAGGAAAGTAACCATGGAAAAAGAACAATATCTTTCTAAAGCTGTGGCCAGATATGTTAGGATGAGTCCGCAGAAGGGGAGATTAGTAGCAGACCTTATCAGAAATCGCCTGGTTGGAGAAGCTTTGACGATTCTAAAATTTAATCAGAAGAAAAAGATCAGTGCGATCCTGGAGAAAGTCCTGCGCTCAGCCATAGCCAATGCTCAGCAGAAGTCACCCAATATTGATGTCGACAACCTTTACATTGCCAGCATTCAAATTGAGCAGGGTCCGGTCATGAAGAGAATCCGGCCAGCGCCCCAGGGTCGGGCTTATCGGGTTTTAAAAAGAATGAGCCATGTCAAAATCTACTTAGATGAAAAGAAAGGGAGATAGATAGTGGGACAGAAGACGCATCCAATCGGCTTCAGGTTAGGCTTTAACAAACAGTGGGCTTCCCGCTGGTTTGCCCAGGGTAAAGATTATGCCAGGCTTTTTCATGAAGACTTGAAAATGAAAAAAGCGGTTCGGGAGAAATATAGACATGCCGGCATAGCCAGTGTTGATGTAGAAAGGGTTGGTCCTAAAATCCGGGTGATAATTCATACGGCCAGGCCAGGTATTATTATTGGGCGGGGGGGGAAAGAGATTGAAAACCTGAAGAATATGCTAGAAGCCATCGCCAAAAAGGAAGTCTATGCTGATATAAGGGAAGTTGATAAACCTGAACTTAACGCCGCTCTGGTAGGTGAGGGCATTGCCACTCAATTGGAAAAGAGAATCGCTTATCGGCGGGCTATGAGAAGGGCAGTGGATATGGCCCTTAAGATGGGAGCAAAAGGAATTAAGGTGATGTGTTCTGGGCGATTGGGTGGAGTAGAAATCGCCAGGACTGAATGGTATCTTAAAGGACAGTTACCGCTGCAGACCATGAGGGCAGATATAGATTTTGCTTTTACCGAAGCTTTTACTACTTATGGGCAAATCGGGATCAAAGTCTGGATATATCGGGGCGATGTAGATAAAGCTAAAGTCTCATCTCAAATTATAGAAACTGAGGAGATTTGACCATGTTGATGCCGAAAAAAGTAAAATACCGCAAGCAGCAGAGAGGTAGAATGAGAGGAAGAGCTCAGCGTGGAGCTGAATTAACTTTCGGAGAGTATGGGCTTCAAGCCTTAGAGCCTTGTTGGCTGACTGCCAGGCAAATAGAAGCAGGCCGGGTGACTATTTCCAGGTTCTTAAAAAAGAGGGGAAAAATGTGGGTCAGAGCTTTCCCCTGGAAACCAATCACCAAGAAGCCTACTGAAACCCGGATGGGACGGGGAAAAGGCGATCCTGAAGCCTGGGTAGATGTTATCAGGCCCGGGAAAATAATTTTTGAGATAGAAGGTGTTGATTATGAAATAGCTCAGGAAGCCATGCGCCTGGCAGCCCATAAGCTACCTATTAAGACCAGGTTTATCTCAAGAGAACACAGGGAGCTAAAATGAAGATCCGGGAACTCAGAGAATTATCTAGTGATGAATTAGAACGGAAAGAGCTTGAGCTCAAGGATCAGTGGTTCAAACTTCGTTTTCAAAAATCTCTTGGCCAGTTGGATAATCCGATGAAGCTCAGAAATATCAGAAGAGATATTGCCAAAATAAAGACAATTTTGAAAGAACTCCAGAAAAAAGGGGCAGAAAAATAAGATGGAAGCTAAACGGCAAAAAAGAATAACCACTAAAGTAGGGACAGTCGTGGGCAAGAAATCGGTCAAGACCTTGAGAGTTCAGGTGGAAAGACTCGAAAGGCATCCGCTTTATAAAAAGACCATCAAACGGAAAAAGATATTTTTGGTCCATGATGAGCAAGAAAAATGTCAGGTGGGTGATGTTGTTAGAATAGAAGAAACCAGGCCAATGAGCAAACTTAAGAGATGGCGAGTAGCTGAAATTACCAGATTAGCTTCCAGAGAGATAGATTCTGAAAATGAGAATAAAGGTGAACTAAAATGATCCAGATGAGGACCATGCTCAAGGTGGCAGATAACTCTGGCGCCCGCAGGATAATGGCTATTACTCCTTTGGGCGGCGGAGTTGGGCAGGCGGCAAAGATCGGCGATGTTATTTCAGCCTCAGTTAAAGAAGCTGATCCTGACAGCAAGATTCAGAAAGGCAAGGTAATCAGAGCGGTGGTAGTCAGAACCAGTAAGGAAGTCAGGCGTAAGGACGGTTCTTATATCCGCTTTGATGATAATGCTGCCGTAATCATTGACAAATCCGGAGAACCGGTCGGTACCAGAGTTTTTGGACCTGTAGGTAGGGAGCTGAGAGAAAAAAAATTTACGAAAATTATCTCACTGGCTCCGGAGGTGCTTTGATGGCTAACCTTCCTTTTAAGAAAAATGATATCGTAATGGTTCGCCGCGGAAAGGACCGGGGCAAGACTGGTAAGGTTCTGAAGGTTATTCCGGAGAAAAACAGGGTTCTGGTGGAAAAAATCAATATGGTAAAAGTTTTTATCAGACCCGATCGCAGTCAGAACATTCAGGGTGGAATCATGGAAAAAGAGGCCCCAATTCATATTTCCAATCTCAGTCTTTATTGTGAGCAGTGCGAGCGAGGTGTCAGGTTTAGAAATAAAGTGTTGGAAGACGGAACCAAGACCAGAGTCTGTATCAATTGCCAGACTAATTTAGAAAAGTCGTGAGAGGTTGGAAGATGAGCAGGTTGTATGAACGATATAAAAAAGAAATCATCAAAGAACTGCAAGATGAACTGGCCATAGATAATCCCATGGCAGTTCCAAAATTGGAGAAAATCATCGTTAATGTAGGCGTGGGTGATGCTATTCAGAACATTAAACTTCTGGATACAGCTAAAATGGAGCTGAGCCTGATTACAGGACAGCATCCGGCTATTGGACGAGCCCGGAAATCGATTGCTGCTTTTCATTTAAGGAAAGGACAGCCTATCGCTTGTTATGTAACTTTGAGAAAAAGAAGAATGTATGAATTTTATGACCGGCTGGTTAATATAGTTTTGCCCCGGGTCAGAGATTTTCGGGGCCTGCCGCCAAATTCTTTCGATGGTCGTGGTAATTACACCATCGGCTTAAGAGATCAGCTGGTTTTCCCAGAAATAGATTATACCAAGGTGGAAAGGCCAAGAGGTATGAATATTACCATAGTGACAACCGCCAGGACTAACGAGCAGGCTTATGCTCTGTTAAAGAAACTAGGCATGCCTTTCCGCGAATCCTGAAGAAAGGAAGGTCAACGTGGCTACTATTGCTAAAATGGTCAAGGAGCAAAAGCCTTTGAGGTATTCTATCCGTCGTCGGAACCGCTGCCGGCTTTGCGGAAGGCCCAGGGGTTATTACCGCAAATTTGACCTGTGCCGGCTTTGCTTAAGACAGTTAGCCCTAAAGGGAGAGATCCCGGGAATTACCAAATCTTCATGGTAAATACCAGGAAAGGACAGAACTATGAGTCTGACAGATCCGATCGCTGATATGTTAACCAGAGTAAGAAATGCTCTGCAGGCTAAAAAGAAAGAGGTTAGTATGCCATCTTCTATCCTCAAGGTAGAAATTGCCAGAATTATGAAAGAAGAGGGCTACATAAAGGGGTATAAAATTATAGAAGACAATAAACAGGGTATTCTAAATATCGTCTTAAAATATACAGACGACAACCAGAGTGTAATCACCGGGCTTCGCCGGGTCAGCAAGCCAGGGTGCCGAATTTATTGCAGCAGAGATTCGATTCCTAAGGTCTTGAATGGTTTAGGTGTGGTTATAATTTCTACTTCCCATGGTATCATGACCGATAAGCAGTGCGAAGAACAGGGTATCGGCGGCGAAGTTTTGTGTGAAATATGGTAATTCAGGAGTGAGGTAAGAGGATGTCAAGAGTTGGTAAAAAGCCGATTGAAGTACCAGCTGAGGTAAAGATCACAGTTCATCCCGACCGGATTGAATTTGAAGGCAAATTGGGTAAGCTGGTCTCGCCGCTCTATCCAGGAGTTAAGGCTATGGTTGAAGGTAACCAATTAGTGCTAACCAGAGAAAATGAAGAGCAAAAGACCAGGCAATTTCATGGTCTTTGTCGGGCCTTAGCTCACAATGCCGTGATTGGTGTTTCTAAAGGTTATTCTAAACAGCTTGAAATTATCGGTGTTGGTTATAGAGCTCGCGTAGATAAAAATAAGCTTGAACTTAATGTTGGTTATTCTAAACCGGTTATCTATGAAATTCCAGAGGGTATTGAAATTGTTGCGGAAAAGCCGACTCTCTTGACAGTTCGCGGGATAGACAAACAGAAAGTTGGGCAAGTGGCGGATACTATTAAAAGGTTCCGCAGGCCGGATCCCTATCGTCAGAAGGGTATCCGGTTGGTTGGCGAGAGCTTAATCAAAAAAGAAAGAAAAGCGGGGGTGGCTGGTGCTTAAGTCAAAAACTGAAGTGAAAAAGCTTAGGAAGCAGAGAATACGAAAAAGAATAAGTAAAAAACTCAAGGGGACTGCTGACAAGCCCAGAATTCTGGTGATTAAATCAAATCGCTATATTTATACCCAGGTCATAGACGATATTTCAGGCAGGGTAATTACCTCTGCCTCAACTCTGGAGAAAGATTTCAGAGAAAAGGCCAAAGGTCTTAAGAACAAAGAAACCTGCTCTCTTCTTGGTAAAACTCTAGCCCAAAGGCTTAAGGAGAAAAATATCAGCACTATAGTTTTTGACCGGGGGATCAGCCCCTATCATGGCCGGATTAAGGCCTTAGCTGAAAGTCTAAGGGCTGAAGGAATTTCCTTTTAACCGATTTAAGGAGGAATAAGCGTGGAACACGAAGAATTAGAAAAGCTGGATGGAACTGGCAGTGCCGAGCTTGAACTAAAAGATCAGGTAATTACTATAAGAAGAGTTACCAAAGTGGTCAAAGGCGGTAAAAACCTCAGCTTTTCAGCCCTGGTAGCTGTAGGCAATGAAAATGGCCGGGTAGGTATTGGATTAGGCAAAGCTCGGGAAGTTCCTCAGGCTATCGCCAAGGCTGTAGAAGATGCCAAGAAGAATATGATTGATGTGCCCTTAGCCGGGACAACCATTCCTCATATGATCAAAGGGGAAACAGATGCCGGTATTGTGGTCTTAAGGCCGGCCTCTCGTGGAACTGGAGTTATCGCTGGAGGGGCGGTCCGGATCATTCTCCAACTGGCTGGAGTAAAGGATATCCTGACAAAATCTATCAGAAGCGGTAATCCGATCACCGTAGCCCAGGCTACGATTGAGGCTCTTAAGAAACTGAAAAAGCCGGAAGAGGTTACGAAAATAAGGAGCAAGGAAAGCGAACAAATAAGACCCTAAAGCGAGGCTACAATGAAGCAAGATAACTACCTAAAAATAAAGCTGGTCAGAAGCCTTATAGGTCATCCCCAGAAACACCGGTTGGTAGCTTACGGACTGGGCTTGAGAAAGCTGAATTCTGAAGTGGTCAGAAAAAATACCCCGGAAATTAGAGGGATGGTCAAGAAGATATCCCATTTGCTCAAGGTTGAGGAGATAGAAAAGCCATGAATCTTAGTAAATTAAAACCTGCTGAGGGTGCCAAAAAAAGCAATAAGAGGAGAGGCCGTGGCCCGGGCAGTGGATTAGGCAAGACTGCTGGGCGCGGACATAAGGGACAGTTGGCTGGTGCTGGCTATAAGAGGAAATGGGGTTTTGAAGGCGGTCAGATGCCCCTTTATCGTCGTCTGCCCAAAAGAGGTTTTACCAACATCTTCAGAGTTGAGTACACTGAAGTTAACCTGGATAAGCTGGATAAACTTTCAGAAACCGAAATCGGCCTGAAAGAAATGATTGAACACAGATTTATCCATAATGAATCAGAGTTAGTGAAAGTTTTAGGCAAAGGTAATCTTTCGTCTGCCAAAACCGTTAGAGCTCATGCTTTTTCTCAATCTGCCAGAAAGAAGATTGAGGAAAGCGGAGGTAAAGCTATCATCATCGAGAAGGAATAATGTTAGAAAGCATTCGTAACATTTTCAGCATTCCTGACCTGAGGAGAAGGGTTATTTTTACCCTGTTACTTCTGGCCGTTTACCGGATCGGAGCTCAGATCCCCAACCCGGGAATAAGTGCAGAAGCCTTGGCTGAGCTATGGGAGACCCAGCGTGGTTCAATCCTGGGATTCTATGACCTTTTTTCAGGAAGGGCTTTTTCCAGGATGACTATTTTTGCCCTGGGTATTATGCCATATATCAGCGCTTCAATTATCCTGCAGTTACTGACAGTGGTTTGGCCTTATCTGGAGAGGTTGTCCAAGGAAGGTGAGTTAGGCCGAAAGAAAATCACCCAATACACCAGATATGGCACTTTGATTATCTGCATAATTCAGTCCTTTGGTATTGCCATGTTTCTGGAGAGTTTGACCAGTCCAACTGGTGCTAGGATAGTACCCAGTCCCGGTTGGGGGTTTAGGTTGCTGACTATGCTGACCCTGACTACTGGGACTACCTTTATCATGTGGTTGGGCGAACAAATCTCAGAGAGAGGAATAGGTAATGGTATCTCGCTGATAATTTTTGCCGGGATCGTAGTTGGCTTACCCAGCGGCATAAACAGCTTAGTGAGCGGATTGAGAACTGGCAATATGGACCCGCTCCGCCTTATTTTCCTGATAATCTTAATGCTGGCTGTTATTGCCTTTATTGTATATGTCGAGAGGGGACAAAGAAGGATACCAGTTTCGTATGCCAAGCGAGTGGTTGGGCGAAAAGTCTATGGTGGCCAAAGCACCCATTTGCCACTCCGGGTTAACACCGGTGGAGTTATTCCTATAATCTTTGCCGCCTCAATAATTACCATTCCTACCACCTTGGCGAGCTTTTTTAAAGCCCCCATTTTCCAGAGTATAGCCCGGCAGTTCGGGATGGGAATGCCTCTCTATATACTGGTATATGTAGCCTGCATTATTTTCTTCACTTATTTTTATGTATCTATCATTTTTAATCCTAACGATGTGGCTGAAAATCTTAGAAAATATGGCGGTTTCATACCTGGGATTCGGCCTGGTAAAAATACTGCTGATTATATAGATAATGTTCTCAGCCGGATTACCCTGGTCGGAGCATTATATCTGGCAGCTATAGCTGTCTTGCCTGAATTTCTGATGACTGGAGTTAAGGTAGGAGCTTTGCCCTGGATCGGGAGCTTTTTGGAAGCAAATTTGCCGAACTGGTTTACTCAAGGCTTGAACATAGATTTCTATTTCGGTGGAACCTCAATTTTGATCGTAGTTGGGGTGGCCATGGATACCTTGCAACAGATAGAAGCTCAGTTGGTTATGAGGCATTATGATGGATTCCTTAGACGCGGTAGGTTAAGGGGGAGAAGGGGATGAGGATAATTCTCCTGGGGCCGGCTGGGAGCGGCAAGGGCACTCAAGCTGATTTGATTATGGAAACCTTTGGTTTCCCGAAGATCTCTACCGGCGATTTGCTCAGGCAGGCAGTTCAGCAAGGGACTGAACTGGGAAAGAAAGTTTCTGAAGTGATGAAGGTGGGAAATTTGGTAGAAGATGAGATTGTGTTGAAATTAGTGGAGGAGCGTATCCAGTTACCAGATTGTCGTCAAGGGTATGTTCTCGATGGCTTTCCCAGAAACTTAAATCAGGCCTTACTGCTGGAAAAGATGGTTAAGGAATCTCAGGAGATAGTTTTTGAAATTGAAGCCACTGAAGAGGAGATTTTAAAGAGGCTGGCTGGCCGGAGGGTTTGCCTTCAGTGCCAAGCGGTGTATAATATTAACAACGATAATAATAAAACTGATAATTCTTATCGTTGTAATAATTGTGGTTCAAAACTGGTCATCAGAGAGGATGACAAGCCTGAGGTAATTCGGGAGCGGTATAAGATCTATATCAGAAATATAAAACCACTGATTGACTACTATGCGGGTAAAGGAGTACTTTTTCAGATTGATGGTCAGAAGCCAGTTGAAGAAGTTTTTAGGGCAATAAAGTCCATAATAGAAAAAAAACTTTCTAATTATTCAGTAAGTTCAGGCAGAAGATGATTGTTTATAAATCTATGAAAGAAATTGAGATAATGAGGCAAAGCTCTCAGATAGTGGCTAGAATTCTGTCCGGCCTAAAAGAGATGATTGTCCCAGGAGTGGAGACGAGAGAATTGGACCTGTTTGCCGAGAGCGAGGCCAGAAAGCTGGGCGCAGTGCCGGCTTTTAAGGGATACCGTGGTTACCCAGCTTCTCTTTGTGTTTCGGTAAACGAAGAAATAGTTCATGGAATTCCTTCCAGCCGCCAGCTAAAAGAAGGTGATATTGTCAGTCTGGACTTTGGGGTGGTTTATGAAGGATTTTACGGAGATGCAGCGATAACCGTCCCAGCCGGGGTGGTTACTGAAGAGGCCCGCAGGCTGATAGATGCAGCAGAAAGAGGTTTTTTCCGCGGTTGGCAAGAGTTTAGAGAAGATAACAGGTTGTCAGATATTTCTGCAGCCATCCAGGCGGAAGTGGAGCAAGCCGGGTTCTCTGTTATCAGGTCTTTTGTTGGCCATGGGATTGGCCGTAATTTGCACGAAGAGCCTCAGGTGCCCAATTTTGGGCATCCTGGTCATGGCCCCAAAATCAGAAATGGCCTGGCGCTGGCCATTGAGCCGATGATTGCTGCTGGGAATTGGGAAGTCGAGATACTGGACGATGGCTGGACGGCTGTTACCAAGGATAGAAGTTTAGCTGCTCACTATGAACATACGGTAGCTTTGACCGATTCCGGTGCAGAGATCCTGTCGCTTGACCCGAAAGATGCGGAAAAACTGTCAGCCTGGAGAACGGTTGATGCCTAAGCAGGATGTTTTTGAGGTTGAAGGTGTGGTTCTGGAAACTCTGCCTAATGCCATGTTCAAAGTCGAATTGCCTAATAAACATGTAATTTTAGCCCATATTTCGGGCAGGATGAGAAAGAATTTCATCCGGATTTTGCCCGGTGATAGGGTATTGGTGGAAATATCGCCTTATGATTTGACCAAAGGGCGTATCACTTACAGGTTTAAGTGAGGTGAAAGATGAAGGTCAGAGCATCAGTAAAGAAGATATGCCGGAATTGTAAAATCGTCCGGAGAAAAGGGGTAATTAGAGTAATTTGCTCTAACCCCAAACATAAACAAAGACAAGGATAAAAGAGGAAACTATGGCAAGAATAGCAGGTATTACCCTTCCACCAGAAAAAAGAATCGAAATTGGTTTAACCTACATCTACGGGATTGGAAGATCTAAAGCCAGCCAGATTCTGGGAGAGGCCAGGATTGACAAAAGCAAAAAGGTCAAGGAGTTGACCGAGGATGAAATCAATAAGATCCGGCAGATAATTGAGAAACGAGAGAAGATTGAAGGTGATCTCCGCAAAGAAGTGTCCATGAACATCAAGAGGCTGGTTGATATTGGATGCTACCGGGGAATACGTCACAAAAGAAACCTTCCAGTCCGGGGGCAGAGGACCAGAACTAATGCCCGCAGTAGAAAAGGATCCCGCGGACATGCCATCAAGAAAATTAAAGAACAAAAAGCTTAGTATAAGGGAGAAGGTTTATGCCCAGAACCAAAACCAAAAAGAAAAAAGTTAAAAAAGAAGTTACCTTTGGAGTAGCTCATATTCAATCAACCTTTAACAACACGATCATTACCATAACTGATCAGCAGGGGAATACCATCTGCTGGGCCAGTTCAGGAACCTCCGGCTTTAAAGGAGCCAGAAAAGGCACTCCCTTTGCGGCTCAACTGGCTGCCAAAGATGTAGCTAATAAAGCCAAGGACTCTGGGGTTCGCTACATTGATGTTAGGGTTAAAGGACCAGGTGCTGGACGAGAATCATCCATCAGAGCTCTTCAGGCTGCTGGCTTAGAAATTAAATCTATCAGGGATGTAACTCCAATCCCACATAATGGCTGCCGGCCGAAAAGAAGAAGAAGAGTCTGATGAGAATTAAAGGAGAATAGAAATGGCCAGGTATCAAAAGCCAGATTGTCGCTTGTGCCGGACAGAGAAAACTAAGCTTTTCTTAAAAGGCGATAAATGCTTGACAGACAGGTGTCCCCTGGAAAGAAGATCTTTCGCTCCGGGTGAGCATGGCCGAATGCGGAGAAGAGTGCTGGGATATGCTTTGCAGCTCAGGGAGAAGCAGAAATTAAAAAGATACTATTGTATGTCAGAAAAACAGTTCCGGCTTTTCTTTAATCGAGCTGAGAAACAAAAAGGCGTTACCGGTGAAAACCTGTTAATAATGCTTGAGCGTAGACTTGATAACGTAGTCTATTTGATGGGTTTGGCCCAGTCCAGATCTCAAGCCCGACAAATGATAACTCATGGACATATCCGGATCAATGACCGCAAAGTTAGCATTCCTTCTTATCTGGTTAAAGAGGGAGATTTAATTAGCTTAAGAGAAAAATCGGCTCAGAATGAGAATTTCAAAGCCTTGGCTGAAGCTGGCAAAACCAGAACAGTGCCCGGTTGGCTTCAGATAGATCTGGATAATTACCAGGGTAAAGTGGTAGCTCTGCCCACCAGACAGGACATCACTGTTCCAGTCGAAGAGCATCTGGTAGTTGAACTTTATTCTAAATAATAAGTAATTAAGGAAAGCCCGTTAATAATGGCCTTCCTTACTAAGGAGGAAAGATGACCGAACTCGGTTTCCAGAGGCCAAGATTTTTGGAACCTGATTATGAAACCTTAACCAATATTTACGGCAAGTTTAAGGCTCAGCCTCTTGAACGAGGCTATGGCATTACCATAGGAAATTCTCTAAGAAGGATTCTGTTATCCTCAATTACTGGAGCAGCTATAACTGCTGTCAGGATTTCGGGAGTTCTGCACGAGTTCTCCAACCTGCCGGGCGTGGTTGAAGATGTAACCCATATCATTCTGAACTTAAAGACTATCCCCTTAAAGCTAAAAATCAGTCAACCAAAAAGAATGACTCTTAAGATGACCGGACCAGCCAAAGTAAGTTCTGGAGATATCATTCATGATTCTGATATAGAAATTCTCGACCCTGATATTCACATTGCTACCCTGGATGTCGATGGGCAGCTGGATATGGAGATGATAGTCAAAAATAACCGTGGTTACATTACTGCCGATCAGAATTTTGACCATGATCTGAGCCTTGATTTTATTCCCCTCGACTCTTCGCATTCACCAGTTTTGAGAGTTAACTATACAGTAGAACCTGCTCGGGTTGGGAAGAGAATTGATTATGAGAGCCTGACCATGGAAATCTGGACCAATGGTGCTATTAGCCCACCAGACGCTCTCTCTCAGGCGGCCCAGCTGATGAGATCTCATCTGGCAATTTTTCTTAACATCGTTGATGAGCCTCTGGAAAAAGAGGTTATGGTTCCCAAGAAGGAAATTCCTTACATTGAGAAGGTTGAGATTCTGGCCCATACCATAGACCACCTGGAACTTTCAGTCAGAGCTAACAATTGCTTGAGAGCAGCCGGTATCAGTTATGTTTATGAACTCGTTCAGAAGACCGAAGAACAACTCCTGAAGACCAAAAATTTTGGGCGCAAATCTCTGGCTGAAATAAAAGAAACCCTGACCAACCTTGGTCTGGGATTGAATCTAGAACTACACCCTAAATTGCTAGAACATATTCGAGCCATAATTGAACAGAGTAATAAGGAGCCGGAAGCATGAGGCACAAGGTCAAACGATATCAATTGAGAAGGAATACTGCTCATCGCCAGGCTTTGCTCAGAAATTTAGTTACGTCGCTTCTGGAGAAGGAAAGGGTAAAGACCACTCTGGCTAAAGCCAAAGCAACCAGACCGATAGCTGAGAAAATGATTACCTTAGCTAAAAAAGATACCCTGGCCGCCAGGCGAAAAGCCCTGGCCTATTTGACCAAAGAATCTGCCGTTCAGAAGCTATTTTCAGAACTAGGTCCCAGATTCAAAGAAAGACCTGGAGGTTATACCAGGATTGTCAAATTAGGGCTTCGCTCCGGTGATGGTGCCCAGATGGCCATGCTGGAACTCTTGGGGGCAGAGTACCATAAAAAGGCTAAGAAAAAAGAGAAAAGCAAGGAGAAAAAATAGCCCCTCCGGTTTTCCTGTCAATCATCCCTGAAAAGATCGATCAGGCCCGACTTTTTGGATAATTTAGGCTAACTTGCTATCTCACCTTAGCAACAAATAATTTTGCTAGACTGGTTAGTCTTTGGGCCGCCGGCAACCTACGTATATCTTCTGCCAATAATCCTCATGGAGATTTGAAATTTGAACTACTGGTCGTTGATTGGTAGTGGCATGAATGAATTCTTTCTGGCTGATCATCATTCCCACATGAGTTATGCTTTTTCGCCCAAAAAACACCAAATCACCAGCTTTTTCCTGGCCCTTCGGGACTTCCAGCAGCCCTGATTGGCTGTACTGGATGTCGGCATCTCTGAGAATCTCTATTCCACTCAATCTGTAGATAAGTTGAACGTATCCAGAACAGTCGATTCCCAAAGGACTAGTTCCACCCCAGAAGTAAGGCAAGCCAAGAAACCTTTTAGCTAAGGAAACCATTTGTTCTGCGGTGAGCCTCGGCCTTCTGAAAGGAGCTTGCTTGATTTCTCCATCACCCATCTGAATAAAAGCCCGGCGGCCACAGGGAAGGATTACTTCTCCCCATCGCCCCTCAAACTTATCCAGTTTCAAAACTGTACTGATAGGAGCAAACATCAGGGGTTTCTGTTTGGTAACATCCGGAGAAGAGTAGATATAAGCAATTAGGCTGGTAATTTCTATGACCTGGCCTTCCGAGGCATAGGCTTTTTCTCCTGCTGACAGCAGCCTTACCGCCTGACTTTTGACCCAGCCCTGATAGCTATCAGGAGTTTCTAAATAATACCAATCACCCTGCTGATTATTATTCTCAATTTTTAAAATTTTAACTGTAGTTCCCAGCAAAGCCTGGCTGACCACATCGGCTTGGCTACTCGGCTTAGAATACATATTTTCAACTGATTTAGTAATTACGCCTACCTTAGTGGTTTCCTGAGCTGAGATTACCGAAATAGCAAGAAATGATAAAACCATCAACAAATAAGCTCTGGCTATTCTTCTCTTAAGCTTCATCCTGACCTCCATTTTCTCTATTATATTCTAATTTAAGCTTATATGATAATCTGGACTTTTCGTCAACAAGCCAAACCAACATGACTTATTATGGTGCTGATTTTTCTGTCCATCATAAAATTATCCATGGGGAGCTTATCATAAGGCAAAGTCAGGATCGAATTAGTACATAATAATATCTAAAAAAAACAGCATTGGGTAGTCGATAAGGTATTGTTATGGGATTAGTTGTTGCTTTTACGGGAATATAATATAATTAAAGCTTTGTAGGGGAGGCACAAAATGAAAAGAAAGGATTTTTTCAAAGCCAGTGGTGCTCTCATTGCTTCATCCTGGTTTTTAAGCTGCCAGCAGGGAGAACAAAAGGTCAGCCCTCAACAAAAAAAAAGCCGGGTAAAACTCGCCACCACTATTTATGAATTGCAGCTCAGGCAAGCCTGGACTCTATCGCGGGGTAGCTGGACAACCAGAAGGAATGTTTTGGTCAGGCTGGAAAAAGACGGAATAATAGCTTATGGAGAGGCTGCCCCGATTCCAAGATATAATGAAAGTGCTGAGAGCAATAAGGAATTTATGGAAAAAGCTCTTCCGGTGCTGGAAAAGGATCTCTGGGAATATCAGGATCGCTGGAGAGAGCTGGAAGCCCTGGCCCCCGGGCAGAATGCTGCCAAGGCTGCGCTGGACATGGCTATTTTAGACTGGATTGGCAAGAGTCTGAAAATTCCTGTCTACAGGTTTTTTGGCCTTAATAAAAGCAAGACTTTGCCAACTACTTTTTCTATTGGTATTGATGAAATTCCGGTGATGCAAAAAACCGCCCAGGAGGCTAAGAACTTTAAGAAGCTCAAAATCAAGGTCGGCACCAAGGACGATAAGAAAATTATTGAAGGTTTAAGAGAAGTCACTGATCGGCCAATAATCGTCGATGCCAATGAAGGCTGGAAAGACAAAGAAGAAGCTCTAAAGATGATTAACTGGTTGGCAGATAAGGGGGTAGAGTTTGTAGAACAGCCCATGCCTGCAGATAATATCGAAGATCATCGCTGGCTTAAAGAGCAGGTTAGGATTCCCATCATGGCCGATGAGAGTGTCCATAAAATTACCGACGTTCCAGCTCTGGCTTCAGCTTTCCATGGGATTAACGTTAAATTGATGAAATGTAGCGGGCTGCAGGAAGCTCTCCGTCTGGTGGCGGTAGCCCGAGCTTTCGGTCTTAAGTTAATGATTGGATGTATGATAGAAAGCTCACTGGCTATTTCGGCCGCCGCCGCTTTGACTCCACTTTTTGATTATGCTGACCTTGATGGCAATTTGCTGGTTAATAACGACCCTTTCAGCGGTTTGCGGCTTGAGGCTGACCGCTGGATCCTTTCGGATAAACCCGGACTCGGAGTGGAGCCGGTTATTCCTGAATGGTAATATTATCTATTTATCTTTCGGAAATGATTCGTCCGTATTTGCTGGACCTTTCCAGGCGGTCGAAGTGGTTAAATACTAACCTGCCGATTTTTGTGATTACTGTATTTCCTTCTGTCTCAGACAGAAGATAGGTGGTCATAACGCAGATCAGATAGGGGTGGTGTTTTAAGATGACTATCCCAGAATCACAACGGACAGCTTCTAATTCCCCCGGTTTATCAGCCACTATAGTTCCTTCTGGAACAGCCCGCTGTAAGGGACTATCCTTGGGCAGAGCTAGGAGGTTAAAGAACTGTTGACGGTATTCGGATTTTAGGATCTTACCCTGCCAAATCCTTTCAAGAAGTTTCATCATCTCAACAGGAGTAGAGATATTCTCACGGCCTTCTGCAGCCGCGGTAAGGTCCATCATTTTTCTTTTTAATCTGGTGCTTGGCAGCCCGAGTGATTCCAGACGCTTATTGACTGATTCCATACCCACCTGGTCGATTAGAAGATTAGTGGCAGTATTATCAGAGAGTACCACCATTAAAACACACAGATCATAAATAGAAATTTTTAATGATGGCCTGCCAAGATAAGCTAAGATCAGGCCTCCTCCGACCTTGTCTTCTGGCTTAAGCTCAATGAAATCCTCAAGCTGCAGTCTTTTTTCTTCAGCCTGTTTTAATACTTCTAATAAAATAGCGATCTTAATTGAGCTAGCTTGTGGGAAGCTCTCGTTTTCGTTGATAAAGAAAGTCTTTCCCGTAGACAGGTCTTTGACTGCCAGACCTAAAACTCCATCAAAAGAATCGTTTATGGCCGCCAATTGCTCAACCAGCCGGTTTTCCAGAAGGCGAATTTTGTCCTCAGCCTTTCCAGGCAATTGAAGACAGATTAAAAAGATGGCCAGGCAGGTTAGCAAAGCAAGGAAATAATTTTCTCGGAATCTCATTAAGCCCTCCTTCCAGGTTTTCTTTTTTAACCTGAATTATTTAATAATAATTCGGACTAACCTTCTTTATTCGCAAGCCGCTCATTCATTCCCGGCCTTAAGCCCAGGGCTCACTAAGGCCTTGAGAAATTCCCTTTTACCCCTGACTTTCATTCTCTAATTTTCTCGTGGCTTGATATTCCAACTGCTCATGCTTAAAATTTCAAGCCAGGCTCACTTTTATTAATAATAGAGATTAATTTAATTTATTTATTATCAATTCTTGGCCAGGCATCAATTTATCAGATGACAGATTATTATCTTTCTTTATCTTATTGATGCTTATCCCATAAGTTCTGGATATCTCATACAAGGTATCTCCAGATTTGACCACATAGATAAAGGACCCTTCCTGCCCGGCAGCCGGTCCAGAAATTACTTTCACTGGCTGATTATCATTATCAGCGGGAATTAAGTCCTGATTCTGCCCAGGGATTTTCAACCTTTGTCCTGGATATATAAGCCTGGAATTTTTAAGGTTGTTAAGCCTGACGATGGCTGAAACCGTGGTCCGGTAGCGCCTGGCAATCAGTCCCAGGTTTTCACCTTTTTTCACTAGGTGCCAACCATAAACGGCTTCAGGAGGTATCCAGGATGGAAGTTCATTTAAGCAGGCTATAGTTTGTTCTCCATAGCCCGGGGGAACTCTTAACGAGTACTCATAGTTTGGTGTGGAATTGTGTCGGAGTTCAGAATTGAGCTGAATCAGCAAATCCTGGTTGAGTCCGAGCCTGGCTGCCAGCGAGGATAGCTTGACTGGTTTATTTATATTGATTGTCTCAAAAGCCAGAGCTGGTTCAGGTTGGGGTAGGGTAAAACCATATTTCTCCGGGTTTTCAACAATTAGCAAAGTGGCGATGAACCTGGGGACATATCTGGCAGTCTCATAAGGTAGATTGGCGAACAGGTCCCAGAAGTTATCAAGATAATCTATTTTTTGGGCTCTGATAACATTCTGGACTCTCATTTCACCACAGTTGTAAGCAGCTATGGCGGTAGTCCAATCTCCAAAGAAATCGTGGAGCTCGGTCAAATATTTAATAGCAGCTTGGGTTGATTTTATTGGATCCATCCTCTCGTCGATAAATCGGTCTCTTTTTAGACCATAACGATAACCGGTAGAAGCGATGAATTGCCAAAGGCCCAGAGCCCTAGCTCTGGATAAAGCTCTGGACTTAAAGCCGCTTTCAATTAAGGGTAGCCAGGATAATTCTTCTGGCAGGCCAGCTTTTTTTAATTCTTCAATGATGAGCGGCCGGTATAAACCCGAACGGAGATAGGATTCCTCAAAAAATTTTCTCTCTACTGTCTGAAAAAGCTTTAATTCTGACAGAACCCATTTATTCTCCACCAGCGGGATGGTTCGGTGGTTAGTGCTGGGGGGAGGAAGTCTAAAGGCATAAACTTGCTGAATTTTCTGGGCCAGCAGAATCCTTAAATCATTTTTTTCCTGATCAAGTGACAAATCATCTGAAGTCTCAATTCTCAGAAGAACAGAATAAGCCTGATCTAAAAGAACCAGAGCCTCATCCAGATCTCCACTTTCCAGAGCTCCCTGAGCTTCCTGAATCAGAGCATAAGCTTCTTCGGCTTGAGCTGGGGTTTCTGCGTTGTTAGGTTCTGAGATACCATCAATTATCTGGGCAAAGGTCAGTTCTGAATTGTTAGAAGAAAGCTCAGTCTGGCTTAGTCTATTTTCATCTTCACCGGTTTGGTTTGAGGTCTCTTTAATCTGGGAACTCGCTGGCTGGTCATTAACCTGAACTTTTCTGCTGGAGGAAGAACAAGAAAAGAAAGTTAGAACTAAAGCCATCAAACAGACAATAATTATTGCAAAACGATAACGCATTTACTACTCCAATTTTAAGTTTATAACATCATCCCGCCGATTTATCAACCTAGAAAATGGATTCTGCCATGTCAGGCAGAATTAATGCCTTTGGTGCCACTGCCAGGCTGTTTTCACAATGAATTCCAGGTCGGAGAATTCTCTGCCCCAACCGAGCCAGGATTCAGCTTTCTGGCTGGAAGCTAATAAGACTGGAACATCGCCTGGCCGCCTCGGACCAAACTTTAGACTGACAGTTTTCCCGGTGACTTTTTCTGCTGTTCTGATTACTTCTAGAACTGAATAGCCTTTGGCAGAACCAAGATTAATAATTTGACTGGAAGAGCCAGCCATAATTCTTTCCAGAGCCTTAAGATGAGCTCTGGCCAGGTCGGTGACATGAATATAGTCTCTTATGGCCGTCCCGTCTGGAGTTGGGAAATCATTCCCAAAAACCTGGAACCCGGGATTCTGGCCCAGGAGATGCTGGATGATATTAGGAATAAGATGAGTTTCAGGTTTATGAAGTTCACCGAGCTGGCCGTCTGGGTCAGCTCCGGCCGCATTGAAGTACCTTAAGGAAACATATTTCAAACCATAAGCCCGGTCATAATCACTAAGAACCCTTTCCACCATATATTTGGTAGCTCCATAGGGGTTGATGGGGTTAACCGGGTGTTCTTCAGTTATGGGAATTTGTTGGGGTTGGCCATAGACAGCCGCGCTTGAAGAAAAAATAAGCCTTTTGACTCCGAACTCCAGCATGATTTTTAACAAATTCAGACTGGAAAAAAGGTTATGACAATAATATTTTTGCGGGTCAGTATAGGATTCACCAACCTGGATAAGAGAGGCAAAATGCATGACGGCCTCAACCTGGAAGGTTTGGAAGACCTGGCGGAGGTCTTGTTCTGACCTCAAATCTCCGCGCACCAGATGCCCCCCACATACCAGCTCCTGGTGACCCGAGCTGAAATTATCCAAGATTATTACTTGATGTTTTTGTTTTAATAGTTCTTTAACCGTATGTGAACCTATGTAGCCAGCTCCTCCGGTTACCAGCACCTTCATTTATCGGACCTCCAAAGTAATTTTCTGGCCAATTTGATTCCTTGAGCCCTGGTTTCAAATCGATTATCCAGCTGCCAGCGATAGAGTTTTTTTAGGATTTTGCCCATTTCTGGTCCGGGTTCTACTCCCAGTTTTAGAAGATCTCGACCCATTATCAAAGGTTTGATAGTTTCTTTGTTGATTTTTAATTCTTCGAATTTTTTAAGCAGCCAGATGGCCTGTCTATCCAACTTGGATATAAGCCTGGTTCGGCGGCCAGCCCGGTCAGCCGCATCCAAATAAATCAACAATTCTATTTCTCCCTTTACCTCAGCAGCCAACCGGTTGTAAGCCCTTTTGGTTACCACCTTTCGGTTCAGCCAGAGCTCAGAAGCCCGGTGGTGATGTCTGATCAACATGGGCACCAAGTTCCTGAGGTTACAGCCATTCCAGGAAAATATCTTCTGCCGGGTTAAAACCTTTCTAGCAATTTTTTCACTCAGCAGGTCGTGACCGTTGTTGGTAATGACCAGCCGATCCCTTTTATATTCCCAGTCAGCAGTGCCCGGTTTGCCGGTGTCATGGAAAAGGGTTGCTAACAAGAGTGTTAGCTTCTTGGTTGTTTTGAATCCGGCCAGGTCAGAAATGATTTTAGCCTGGTCCACTGCCAGCAGGATATGTGCCCAGACAGTATGATGGCCGAACTCATCTTTCTCAGGGTGAAAAACCGAGTCCTGAATCGAAAGAGTACAGCGGTATAGTTCTGGAAAGAGCTGTTTTAGAACATTAAGCTTGTGCAGTTCTCGCAGTCCATATGAGGGTCGTCCTGAAAGGAGCAAAATTTTGAACAGCTCTTCATTGACCCTTTCTACACTAAGTCCCTTGAGATCTATCTCTTTGGCTGCCAAGTAGATCTCCTGATCTATGGTAAACTCCAAAACTGAGGCAAACCTGGCTGCCCGCAGTACCCGGAGAGGATCATCGGGGAAGGCTTGAGGATTAGTCATTCTGATAATTCTTTTTTTTATATCATCAGCTCCTCCAAAGGGATCGATCAGAGTTCCGTCGGTTAGCCTGAGGGCCAAGCTGTTGCAGCAAAAATCTCGTCTTTCTAAATCTTTTTCTAAGGGTAGGTAAGGATCTGCTCTTATTATGAAGTCTTTATGTCCTCGTTGTTGGTTCAGTATCTGGTCTTTTGGTTCGTCTTTTCTGGGCAGAGCCACATCATAGGTATGTCCATCAATGGTAAATTTAATAACTCCGAAACTCCTGCCTACCAGATCAACTTTCCCAACTGGTTTTAATTTCTTAATGATGTCATTTAAGGGGTGGCCTTGAACTAATAGATCAACCTCAGCTGAGGGGATTCCCCGGAGGCGATCCCTGACGAAACCACCGACGGCATAAACATCCGGACCAAAAAGCCGGGTAAAAAGTCGGCGGTGCTTGAATTCCTGGTTTAATTTTTTCATTAGGGGTATTTTACCTTATTTTTCGGTTGTTTAAAGGCCCTTAATCCGATATATTCAGCCAGGAACCAAGTCTATGCCTGTTTTTAACCCATCGGCGAATGGTACTCAGGCCTAAGTCCTCCCTTGATCAATTACTGGTGTTGCTAAGTTAAAGGCATGGGGAGAGGGCTGGTTTTTTGCTCCTGGTAGCTGGGCGCATGATTCTAACAGGTCAAGTCTTTTCTATATTAGTCAGGATTTCAGAAATATTTTAAGACAACTTGTAATATATCAGATTTTCAGGTATTTTAGCTTAAAAAATATAAACAGCTGGTTCTGCCGGAATATGAGAAAAAGACAAAAAATAAATTTTATCTTCCTCTTTTTATCCCTGCTTATTTTATCTAAGCAATTAGCCCTTCTGTCCCAGCCTCTTACTAAAAAAAATATTGAGGTTAGCTTGAAGGAAGCCAGGATTTCGGAGCTGTCTGCTGAAGGATTAACCTTATCGTTTCTAACCTTAGTGGAAAACCAGACTTCCAGAAGCTACCAGCTGGTTTCTTACCGCTATTTAGTACTGATTAACGAAAAAGAATATTTTCGCCAGGAGATTTCTCTTAATGAGCCCATCGAGATTCAAGCTGAAAAGAAGACCCTCATAAACTTTCCGGTCAAAATAAACTATCTTTATCTAGAACCTTTTCTTATTGGCTCCCGGACCCAGGCTGTCTGCCGGGTATCCGGGGAAATCTATTTTCAGGATGAAAGAAAAAGAACTGAGAAAATTGCCTTTAATTTTAGAGCTGATTTTCCCGTTTTCGAGTTACCTGAAATCCAAATTCAACCCCTTCTGGTTCGGCATCTGACTCTTGGAGGGGCAGAGTTTTCCTTCCGATTTATTCTCAAAAACCTCAACAATTATGACCTGCTAATTCAAGAAATAAAGGTAGTGTTGGTCCTGGAAAACCAGACTATATTTCAAGGCAAACTTGCAGGTGATAATACCTTAAGGGCTGGAGAACGCAAAACTTACAGTTTGCCTCTGATCCTGGATTTCTTTGAACAGGGACGAGAGTTAAGAGACAGCCTGGAAAAAGAGGCCAGCCCGTTTACAGTAAAATTATGGATTGAGGCTGATTCAGCCTGGGGCCGGTTGGCTTTTCCTGTAGAAAAAACCGGGTTGGTAACCAAGGAGTTCAGCCGATAATTTTTAGAAATGGTTTCAGCGATTATTGTAAGTTTTAACCGGGTCTCTTTTCTGGATGAAGCTATTCAGTCAGTTCTCTCTCAAACCTATTTTCGAAATCATCCCGAGGGCTGGGAGCTTTTAATAATTGATGATGGCTCAACTGATGATACCGGCAGGCTGGTAGCCGATTATGTTAGAAAATGCTCCAGGATCAGGTATTTTTATTCTGATCATCAGGGAGTTAGTGCGGCCCGCAATTTAGGCTTGAGGCTGGCTTCTGGAGAGTTAATTGCCTTTCTGGATTCTGACGACCTCTGGCTGAAAGATAAAATTCAGGTTCAGCTTAGCTATCTGAAAGCTTTTCCCGAAGCCCGATTCTGTTTGACTGAGGAAATCTGGGTGAGAAATGACCTGCGGGTCAATCAGGCTAAAAAACACCAGAAATATTCAGGCTGGGTACTAGACAAAGTTCTACCACGTTGTCTGTTGAGTTTGTCTGCTGCACTGTTTCGCAGAGAGTTGTTTGAAGAGCTGGGCGGATTTGATGACAGTCTACCGCTCTGTGAGGATTATGACCTGGGGATAAGAATTGCTCTGAAATATCCCTACCATTTTATTCAGACTCCGCTTATCCTGAAACGAGGCGGGCATCCTGACCAACTGTCTAAGAAATACTGGGGGATGGATAGATGGCGGCTTAAGGTTCTGGAGAAAGCCCTGAGCCTAGCTGTCCAACCTGAAGACCAGGAGTTAATCAAAAAGGAAATCCAGAAAAAATGCCAGATTCTAATCAAGGGTTTTCAGAAGAGAGACAAGATAGAAGAAGCTAACTATTACCTGAAGATAAAAGAAAAATATTCTCCTTCCCTGATACCTTCTGCCTGACTTACCCTTTTATATTAATTATTAGTTATTCCTTATGGCCTAAGGAGATTTAGCCTTAGAACCAGAAATTAAGACCGATATTCAAGGAATAACCGTTAAAATCAAAATCCTCAAAGCCTTCAAAAGAATCTCTGAACTTGACTTTGAGAAAATTATAGCGAATTCCACAATCTAAGGTCATTCGAGTTCCAATGGGAAGCATAACTCCGGCAAAAGCATTATAGCCAAGCTTAATCCGGTTGGATTCACTAAGAAGAGAATAATAAACTGGATAAACCTCGATCTCGCCAAAGTCAGGGTCAGTATAAACCCAGGGATCGGAGAAGTCCACAATGTCTCCCCGAAGCCGGACAGTCCAGAAGCTCAAGCTGACTCCACCCCCAAAATAAGGTACAAATCTGACTCGCCGACCTAAAGGCGTAACCTTTAGAGACAAACTCAGAGGTGTTTGAGAAACTTCAAAGGAATGGATGATAGCATTGCCATAGGGGTCTGGAAAAGCAAAATCGCCGATATCGCTAAATGAGTACTTGGTATAGTCCTGGTACCAGCCAGCTCTGTTCCGGTTGTAGAAATCGACTGACAGCATTAGGCTCAAGTTCCGGTTTAAAAAATATTCATAAGATAAGCCCAGCACTCCGGCCTGGTAGTCGGATTTTTTAAAACTCATATTGTCAAATTCGATGGTCCAAAGGCTATCGGGTCCTCCACTCATGCGGGGGACAAAATATCCATATCGGATGGTAAACATATCGGCTGAAGCTACGATCGGTAGTAACATCAAGCTAATAGTGACGGCAATTAAGGTTTTTTTCATTTTATTAACCTCCTCACACCTGCATTATAGCAAATTACGTGCCAGGGAAAATACCAAAATATCAGGTTGAAACGGCTCATAATTGTTACTTATTTTAGACAACTGTCCTGTTTCGGTGAGATATTTTTACCCACGCACCAGAAAACCCTGTGCTTTAGCCCAGGGATGGATGGAAAATTCTGATAGGCTTTCGGCGCGGGATTCCGTCTTCTACACTACAAGCAAACCACGGGCTTTAGCTCGTGGAGGCTTCACTTATTGGGTAAAGGAGTGAGCTTGCTTGCAACGACAGATAATTTGGGTTATCCTCAAGCCAGAAATAATTTAGGAGAAATTATTGTCTGAGGTTTTTAATCTTAAAGACTTTAAGCTGACAGGGCCAGAAATCAGCTTAATAGCAAAAAAACTGAAAGAGGGGGCGACTTTAGTTTACCCAACTGAGACTTTTTATGGACTGGGTGGAACGGCCAGACTGCCAGAGGTAGCTGAAAAAATATTTCAACTAAAAGGACGGGATGGTCAAAAGACTCTACCAATGGTAGCTGCTGACCTGGAAATGGTTTTTAAATTTTTTGAACCAGACTCAGTCATTTTCCCCAAGCTAGCAGAACAATTCTGGCCTGGCCCCCTGACCATAGTGGTGAAGGTCAAAGAAGGTCTTTTGCCTGATGAAGTTATAGGACTTGGTAGAACCGCGGCGGTCAGAGTACCGCCTCTGGATTGGTTGAAAGAATTGATAAAACAAACTGAAGGCCCTCTTATTTCCACCAGTGCCAACCTGAGTGGGCAACCTCCGTTGGATTCATTCGGTGAGGTTTATAGAATTTTTGCCAGCCGAGTAGATATTTATATAGATGGGGGAAAGACCCCTGGAGAAAAACCTTCGACAATTATCGACCTAACTGGACCAGAGACAGTTTGTTTAAGAGAAGGACAGATTCCTTTTTCCCGAATTCTGGATGTCCTGGATAATTTTTGAGCCTGCCAGAATGCTTATTTTACCTTGGTTCCTGGCGGTACTTCCCGGTCAAAGAAAGGGATAATAGCCTGGCCTTCAACCTCAGCCGCTAACAGCATACCCTGAGATTCGATACCTCTGATGACAGCCGGCTGAAGATTAGCTATGACAATAAATTCTTTGCCGACCAGGTCTTCGGGTGAATAAGTTTCAGCCACTCCGGCTACTATCTGTCTTTGTTCATTACCAAGGTCAATCTGCAATTTGAGGAGTTTATTAGTTCCCGGTACTCTTTCAGCTGTCAATACTTTGGCCACCCGCAAGTCCATTTTTTTGAATTCTTCAAAGCTGACCAAGTCCATTTTTACCTCCTGTTTTCTTGATGATTCCTCAGCGATAGTTGATTTTTTTATCCCACCGATAAATTCTTTTAGCTCAACTCTGGGAAAAAGAGCCCGGGGCTTCTTGACTTTCTGCCCAGGCTTAAGACCATAAAAGTTAAACTGAGTTATCAAGACCTGACCGGGCTTTTTATCTTCTCCCATAGCTGACCAGATTTTTTCAGCAGTCTCTGGCATAACTGGATAGAGTAAATAGCTACTGGCCCTGATGGCGCACAGGGCCTGGTAGAGTATTCTAGCCAGCCTGGAACGTTCCTCTATTCTTTGGGCTAATTTCCAGGGTTCATTGTCAGCTAAATATTTATTAGTGGAATTTAGAAAGGCCCAGATTTCTTCCAGGGCTCGATTGATAGAATAATCATCATAAAAAGCAATCACCCGGTCGCGAGTTACCTCGAACAAACTTGACAGCTGTCGATCTAATTCTTTTTCTTCACCTGGGGTTTGAAGTTCACCTGAGAAATAGTTAACAACCATGGTCAAGGTTCTCTGAACCAGGTTACCAAGATCATTAGAGAGGTCAGAGTTAATTCTATGGATAAAGCCCTCATGGGAGAAACTGCCATCCTGTCCTATAGGAACTTCCCTGAGAAGAAAATAACGTAGAGCCTCCCCACCGACTTTTTCCATGATAAAATAGGGATCAAGAACGTTCCCCTTTGATTTGGACATTTTAGTCTCGTCTTTTAACCACCAGCCATGGCTTAAGACGGTTTCTGGTAGTGGAAAGCCGGCGGCCATCAGAAATGCTGGCCAGAAGATAGCGTGGAAGCGAAGAATATCTTTGCCTATAAGATGAACATCTGCTGGCCAGTAGGTCTCAAAAAGCTCTTGGTTCCAACCGTAGCCCACCCCCGTAATATAATTATGAAGGGCGTCAAACCAGACATATATCGTATGTCGGGAGTCACCGGGGACTGGAATGCCCCACCGGACCGAGGTCCTGGTGATGCTCAAATCTTTAAGACCATGCCTGACAAAACTGACTACTTCATTCATGCGGCTTTGAGGGCGAACAAACTTAGGGTGAGAAGAATAGAAATCAAGAAGAGGTTTCTGGTAGGATGACAGCCGGAAAAAATAGCTTTCTTCTTCCAGCAGGGTAGCTTTCCGACCACAATCAGGGCAGATTTTATAACCGTCTTCCTCCACCGGGACATCCTCAGATAAAAAATTTTCTTCTGAGATGCAGTACCAACCCTGGTAGACCCCTTTATAAATATCCCCTTTGTCCAGAAGTTGATTGAATATTTTTTGAACACCTTCTTGGTGGATTTTTTCAGTAGTTCTAATAAAGTAATTGTAAGAAACGTTCAGTTCTTGCCAGAGTTTCTTAAAGCGAACCACTACCTGGTCAGCCAGCTCCTTAGGACTGAGCCCTTTTTCGCTAGCTGCTTTTTCTATTTTCTGGCCATGTTCGTCTGTTCCAGTCAGGAAAAAGACCTTTTTTCCCTTCAACTTCTGATACCTGGCCAGCGCATCAGCAATGATGGTGGTATAAGCATGTCCAATATGAGGGATATCATTAACATAATAAATTGGTGTAGTAACATAAAAAGTAGGTTTAGGTTTCTTTTCCACTTGGGAATCCTCCTTTGAGAAGCATCATGGCTTCAGCCCTGGTAGCCGGGTTGGTACGGAAAGAACCCCGGACCGCCGAGGTAATGGTTACGGCTTTGGGCTTTTTTATACCACGCATAGACATGCAGAGATGTTCAGCTTCTATCACCACCATCACGCCCAGAGGGTTAAGGGTGGCGTTCAAAATGTCAGCTACCTGCTTGGTCAGACGTTCCTGAACCTGAAGCCTTCTGGCCAGAGTGTCTACCAGACGGGCGATCTTACTTAACCCGATAATCCGGCCTTCTTTAGGAATATAGGCTACATGAGCCACACCAGCAAAAGGCAATAGATGGTGTTCACAGAAAGAATACAAGGGAATATTTCTAATCATCACCATTTCGTCGTGTCTTTCATCCTGGAAAACTTCGAGGTCTTTAACTGGATCAGTCTGGGTTCCGCCCAGGATATCTTCCATCATCCTGGCTACCCGTTGAGGGGTTCCTTTTAAGCCAGGACGTTCTGGATCCTCACCAACTCCTTCCAGGAGGAGTCTGACCGCCTGTTCAATCTTTTTTTGGTTCATTTTTTTAGATGAATTTTTTTTCTGGGTTTTTATATCCATGTTGTCCTCATCCTGGCAGTTTTTTCATTACCAAGTTAATTACTTTTTTTACCGGCCAGCTAAGTTTTTCAGCTGCTCGGAGACAATCATCAAATTCAGGCTGAAAATTAACTGGCTCCTCTCCCAAATAAGAGACCTTCACCCTGATTCTCTGACCCTGCAGGTTGTACTCTTCGATTTCTCTTCTAAGAATTCTTCTTTCTACCGGATAATATCTCAACCCAATGGTGGTGGTTTCCCGGAAAACAGCCTCAATTAGCTGGTCTATTTTATCAATCTCAGCCAGAATGGTCAATTTAATGCCTGGACGATTTTTTTTCATGATAACTGGTGTTAGGTAAGCTTCGAGAGCTCCAAGTTTTAGAGCCAGGTTCAAAAAATTTCCCAGCAACTGAGGTGAAGCGTCATCGAGAGTGGCTTCTATGACCTGGATTTTTCTTGTGGGCTGAAAAAATTTTAGGTTACCATAGAAAGCCCTGAGAATATTGGGGTGAATAATGAGTTCTTTGTGCCCAATGCCGCAGCCGATTTTGTCATAAACCAACTCTGGCCAGGGTCCGCGGCACTCTCCCAGGGTAGTCAGGATAGCAGCCCCGGTTGGGGTGAGCAGTTCAGTCGGCTCTTCAGTTCTGAAAACAGAGCAGCCCCTCATGAGTTCAGCTACCGCTGGGGGAGGGACTGCCAGCCGGCCGTGGCTGGTTTGGACAAAACCGCTTCCTAAATTTACTGGAGAGAAATAGATCTTGGTTACTTTTAGCCTCTCCAGCAGCCAGCAGGTGCCAACGATATCAACCAGGGCATCATCAGCTGCAGCTTCATGAAGATGGGTTTTCTGGAAACTCCGACCATGAACCCGAGCTTCGGCTTCAAACAACCTTTTAAAAATCTGACCGGCTTTTTTCTTAACCTCGGGGCTAAAACTGGATTTAAGTATTATATTCTCCACCTCCGAAAAGTTGCGTTCAGGAGAGGTAACCGGCGTTAGCACCTCGACCTTCAAGCCAGTTAGGTTATGAGATTTAGCTTTTCTGGCCTTAATATCTACTGCAATTTTTAAGCCTTTTATGACTTGTTGGAATTCATTTAGGGGCACTCCGAGAGAAAGAAGGGCCCCCAGAATCATGTCTCCGCTGGCACCTGATGAACAATCAAAGTAGACAAATTTCATAGCTACCTGCCTCTATCAAATTTAGCCATCTTTATTATTTAGTAGATGTATTATCCTGGATTATTCAGAAATAATCCAGGTTAACCTGTTTTATTTTCGACCTAATACCTTATTCTAAGGGGAAATCAGGGGCACCAACCGATTTAAGTTAAACCTCCAGGGGCTAAAGCCCGTAACCCCGTGGTATTGGAAAATGCAGCTTTTATAGCCAGGGAAGTCAGAGA
>JAQULR010000014.1:30925-39570 GCA_028749205.1 Acidobacteriota bacterium
TGTGAATAAAGCAAGCTAAACTGGGAGAAGACTGATCTTTTTTATTTAAAGAGCCAATGATGGTCTTCAAAATAGCCTGGGTAGCTTATTGGCTGCGGCGAATCATACCTTGGGGCCGAAATTGTCTTGACTATCTATAACAATAAATTGTATATGAATAGCTTTGAGAGGTAAGAAAATGGAACAACAGAATCTTCCTGAAGTAAAGGTTGGACTCCTGGGAGGAACAGGGCTTTATCAGATTGAAGGCCTGAAAAACCTTCAGACTCTGGAACTGGAGACTCCTTTTGGTCAGCCTTCAGATAGTTTTATGGTTGGAGAGTTAGAAGGTGTCCCGGTGGCTTTCCTTAGCCGCCATGGGCGTGGCCACCGGCTGATGCCGTCAGAAATTAATTACCGGGCTAACATTTTTGGCTTTAAAATGCTGGGCGTAGAGAGGCTAATTTCAGTCAATTCAGTCGGTTCATTGAAAGAAGAAATAAGGCCGCGGGATATCGTCCTGTCGGACCAGATTGTCGACCGAACTCATCGGCAGAACACTTTTTTCGGTCAAGGAATAGTGGCTCATATCAGCTTTGCTGAACCAGTTTGTTCAGTTCTCTCTCATCATCTTTACGAAATTAGCCAGGAGCTTCAACTGACAGTCCATCCTAAGGGGACTTATGTCTGTATTGAAGGCCCAGCTTTCTCCACGGTGGCTGAATCAAATATTTACCGTCAGTTAAAGGCTGAGGTTATCGGAATGACTGCGGCCACTGAGGCCAAACTGGCCAGAGAAGCTGAAATTTGTTATGTGACTATGAATCTGGTCACAGATTATGATGTTTGGAAGAGCCATGAGGAGTCGGTCAGCGTGGAGCTGATTCTGGAAAATATGAAATATAATATCGAACATGCCAAGACGATTATCAGCCAAGCAGTGGCTTCAATTGATAAAATTGAAAGCCAGAGCTGTCTTTGCCGCCAGGCCCTGAAAAATACCATTGTTACCAGCCCTGAAACCAGGAATAAGGAAACCGAAAAGAACTTATCGCTGTTGATTGGCAAATACCTAAAATAAGGGGGAGAGGGAGTCAGTGAGTCTGGTTATCGTAGGTTCAGTAGCTTTTGATACTGTTGAAACTCCTCTCGGCCGGAGAGAAAAAATTGTTGGTGGCTCTGGATCCTACGCCGCCGTGGCTGCCAGCTTTTTTACCAGACCTGGTCTGGTATCGGTTGTAGGTCAAGATTTCCCAAAAAAAGTTTTAAGTCTCTTTCGCCTACGGAACATAGATTTAGAGGGCTTGAAGATAAAAAAGGGCCGGACTTTATACTGGCATGGCCGCTATGAAAAGGATCCCAACCTGAGGACTACTGTTAAGACTCAACTCAATGTTTATGAAAATTTCAGACCGGTTTTGCCCGAAAAATTTCGCCAGGCAGATATGGTCTTTCTTTCTAACCTGGATCCTGATAGTCATGATTTCATTTTGTCTCAACTCTCGTCGGTCAAGCTGGTGGCGATGGATACCATCCGCTTCTGGATTGAATCCAAGCCAGAAGCTCTCCTCAAAGCCATTCAGAAAGTTGATATCTTGTTTGTCAACGATGAGGAATGCCGGTTAATCGCTCAGGAAATCAATCTGGTACGAGCTGGGCGGAAGCTTCAGGCTTCGGGGCCAAAAATCATTGTGGTGAAAAAGGGCGAACATGGGGCCATGCTTTTTGGGAAAAAATTTGTCTTTGGGGTGGTGGCTCATCCTTGTGAAGAAGTCATAGATCCTACCGGAGCGGGAGATTGCTTTGCCGGGGCTTTCTTAGGTTATTTGGATAGTGTAGGAGGTTTTACTCAGCGAGAAATTAGGAAGGCAGCTGTCTATGGCAATGTGGTGGCTTCTTTAGTCATTGAAGATTTTGGCCTGCAAAAGTTGCTGGAGGTTTCGGAGCTAGATATCATCAGCAGATATAAATCATTTAAAAAATTATCTTCTTTCTGACAGTAAAATGTTTTAGAATTACTGGTGAAATTATTATATATTAAGGGGTTTAAAAATGAGTAATCTTAAAGCTCCGGTTGAGCCTTTTCGTATCAAGACGGTAGAAAGAATCAAAATGACCGGCCGCCGTGAAAGAGAAAACATTTTGCAAAAGGCCGGGTATAATGTATTCAATATTCCAGCAGAAAAAGTTTTCATAGATCTGCTCACTGACTCCGGGACTGCAGCCATGAGTGATAATCAGTGGGCTGGTCTGATGACTGGTGATGAGTCTTATGCCGGGGCTAAAAATTTTTTCCATCTGGAAGCAACCGTCAAGAACATTTTCTGTTTTAAGCACGTTATACCCACGCATCAAGGCCGGGCAGCCGAAAGGATTCTTTTTGAAGGTTTGGTCAAAAAGGGTGACTTTGTACCTAACAACATTCATTTTGATACCACCAGAGCTAATGTTGAAGTCAGGGGAGCCCGGGCTGTGGACCTGGTCATAGATGAAGCTTATGACCCGGATACCATCCATCCCTTCAAAGGCAATCTGGATGTTGATAAGCTAAAGAAGTTTATTGAAAAAAAAGGCCCAAAAAAAATACCTCTGGTAATGATGACCATAACCAATAACAGCGGTGGTGGTCAGCCGGTCTCGGTTAAAAACGTGAAAGAAGTCAACCAGGTCTGCCAGCAGCATAAAATTCCTTTATTCTTTGATGCCTGTCGTTTTGCTGAGAATGCTTACTTTATTAAAAAAAGAGAAAAGGGATTTGAAAAAAAGTCGGTTCTGGAAATAGCCCAGGAAATTTTTTCTTATGGCCAGGGCGCTACCATGAGTGCTAAAAAAGATGCCCTGGTTAACATCGGCGGTTTTATTACTCTGGATGATGACCAGTTGGCCGAAAAGCTTAAAAGTCAGCTTGTCCTGAGCGAAGGCTTTACTACCTATGGGGGCCTGGCCGGCCGGGACCTGGAAGCTATAGCCCGAGGCCTGGAGGAGGTCCTAGAAGAGGATTATCTGGAATACAGGATAAACCAGGTAGCTTATCTGGGCCAGCTGTTGGATGAGGCTGGAGTCCCAATATTAAGGCCAGTAGGTGGGCATGCGGTTTATTTACTGGCAGACAGATTTTTGCCTCACATTCCCAGACATCAGTTCCCGGGCTGGGCCCTGACAGTGGCTCTTTACCGGGAAGCTGGAATTAGGGCTGTAGAAATAGGCGGGGTTATGTTTGCTCATAAAGATGAAAAAACCGGTCAGGAAATATTTCCCGCCCTGGAGTTAGTCCGTCTGGCTATTCCTCGAAGAGTCTACACCAGTGCCCATCTTGAATACGTGGCTGAAGCTCTGGCCAATCTGTATAAAAACCGAGAAAGAGTCAGAGGTTTGAGAATCGTCCGGGAATCCCAATATCTGAGACATTTCACCATCAGAATGGAAGAACTCTGATGATGTTTTAAGAGAAAAAAACGGGAGAAAGAAACAACCTCCTTCTCCCGGCTTTTTTCGACTTTTATCCGATATCTAACCTCAGGAAAGGTAGTTTTTTCTGCTCAATGCTGAGAGAGACCGCTTCTGTTTATTTCATAAGCGCTGATATCTAAAAAACCATGACCTGACAAATTGAACAGAATGTTTAGGGGCTTTCCTGATTTTTTGGCTACTAAGGCTTCATCCACAACGGCCGCAATGGCATGAGCTGATTCAGGAGCTGGTAGAATACCTTCAGTTTTAAGAAATAGTTCTGCCGCCTGGAAGACTTTTTCTTGCGGGTAAGCCCGGGCTTCCACAATTCCCAGTCTGACCAGGTGGCTAACTAAGGGGGCCATTCCGTGATAGCGCAGGCCGCCGGCATGGATCGGTGGAGGGATGAAATCTTTGCCCAGGGAATACATGAATAGTAGAGGAGTCAGGCCAACACTGTCTCCATGATCATAGCCTAACTGGCCACGGGTAATTGAAGGGCAGACTTCAGGTTCAACAGCCAAAAATTTGATGCCAGTTTTCTCGGTCAGATTTTTTCTGATAAAGGGAAAACTAAGCCCGGCAAAGTTTGAGCCACCACCAACACAACCTACAACCAGGTCAGGCGTAAATCCGAGTTCCTGGGCCTGACTGTCGGCTTCCAGTCCAATAACTGTCTGGTGCATCAGGACCGCATCCAGAACTGAACCAAGGGTGTATTTTATCTCAGGGTTCATAGCGGCTACTTCTACTGCTTCAGAGATGGCCATACCCAGGCTCCCGGGATGTTCCGGGTCTTGCTGGTAGAATCTTTTTCCAGATTCAGTGGCCGGACCAGGACTTTCCAGCACTTCACCTCCAAAAAGCTGGATCATAATTCGCCGGCCAGGTTTTTGCCTGAAGCTGGCTCTGACCATAAAGACTTTGACCTTAATTCCAAATATCGAGCCGGCATAAGCTAAAGCTGCTCCCCATTGCCCGGCCCCGGTCTCGGTAGTTAGAGCCGAGACTCCATCCTGGTTGGCTAAAAAGGCTTGCATCAAAGCAGTGTTGGTTTTGTGGCTTCCTGTCGGGCTTACTCCTTCAAATTTGTAAAAAATGTTGGCCGGGGTATCAAGATATTTTTTCAATCTGGATGCATAGATGAGAGGAGTCGGCCGGTAAATGGAATAAGCCTCCAGCACTTCGGCTGGAATAGGTATATTTCTGTCTAAAGAAATTTCCTGGTCGATGAAGCTGCGGGAAAAGATTATTTCCAGATCTTCTGGCTTTAGAGGCTGCCTGGTAGCCGGGTTTAACGGTGGTGGTGGCAACTCCGGTAGGTCAGCCTTTATATTATAAAAATGATCAGGCAAATGATGCGAATTTCTTGTTGCATATCTTAGCATGGTAACCTCCTAGTCTTTTGGTTTCAAAAATTTAAAACGTTAGTTTAGCTAGAAAGGGGGTAAGAAAAGACAGATCTCAGGGCGGCTCAGACCGCCCACCAGAACCAGGAGGAAATAGAGAAAGAGACCGAATAATACCGGTCAGGAAGATTATTCAAGCAACTCTTTATCTTAACCATTTGAGCGATATTTTAGTCCTGATTGAATATTTGTCAAGTAAATTTTCTTTTTTAGAAATCAAATCATATCCAAGAAAGGTGCCCGCCTAAAGAAGTCTGGTTGCCCGGCCGGTAGCTTGCTTCATTTGACGGATAATCCCCCTATCTAAAATTAACTTCAGCCTGTGCTAAAAGGCAAAAAATTTTCAGGTAGATTTTATTCCTAAGCAATGAATCAATTTTGGATAGAATTTAATTAGGGCCATTGGTTTGATTTGCTCAATTTATATTATTCCTATAAAATTATTGTAGATTTAATAACTGAGATATAATAACTCTTTAGAGTTAGAAGGAGATAGCGATGTTTAAAATTTCAACTAAAGGAAGATATGGAACCCGACTGATGCTCAACCTGGCTCTCCACCAGGCTGTTGGAACTCCAGCCCGTTCTCTTAGTCAGGTGGCTGCAGAAGAAGACATTTCTATTCGCTATTTAGAACAGATAATAATCCCTCTTCGGCTTAACCGATTAGTTAAAAGCCTCCGGGGGGCGGGTGGTGGCTACACTTTGACCAGGGCTCCGTCGGATATTAAGCTTAGTGAAGTCCTTCAAGCTGTTGAAGGAAATTGCTGTCTGGTGGAGTGTGGTGAAGATAAAGACCTCTGTCAGAGATCCAGCTTTTGCGCTGCTTATGAAATCTGGAAAGAAGGGACCGAGGTGATGAAAGATTATTTCGACTCAGTTAGTCTTCAGGATATGGTCAAAATTGCCGAAAAGAAAAAAAGAAAACCCAGTAATTTAAAGGACTAACTATCTCTCGAGCTAAAAATCATGGCGAAAGTTGTCCGGTTTCTATCATCCATTAGGTTAGCCATAGTTCTTCTGATATTGATTATTGGGCTATCTATAATTGGGACTTTAATCCCTCAGGGACAAGAAATTGATTTTTACAGGCAGCGCTGGCCGTCCCTCTCAGAAGAGATTCTTTACCTGGGGTTTGATCATCTCTATCGGTCTCCGCTTTTTCTTAGTCTGATTTTTCTTTTTCTGCTAAATTTGCTGGCCTGCTCGATAAAACAGATACCGGCCAAGTTTCAAAGGTTAAAGGGGCTGAGCCCTGAAGCTTTTCGATCGGGTGGCTCTCTGAAGAACAAAAAGCTTCTTTTTAGGCTCGGCGAACTTTTGGCCAAGAATCCACTGAAGCTTAAATCTTTTTTTCAGCAACAGCATTACCAGGTTAAAGTTGCTCAGATAGAAGATAAAAAATATTTTCTGGCCAGAAAGGGCCTGACTGGACTTTTTGGACCGGAGCTAGTCCATTTAGGCCTGATAATCATAATTGTTGGTGGCCTGGTTTCAGCCCTTTTTAGCCAGAGGATTACCATTGCCCTTCTTGAAGGACAAGCAGAAAGAATCCCTGAAAAAAGCTTTAGCCTTCGGCTGGATAAATTTAGCACCGAGTTTTATCCAGATGGCGCGGTTAAGGATTGGAAAAGTTTAATCTCAGTTATCGATAATGGTCAGGTTCAGTTTCAGAAGACAGTAGAAGTCAACCATCCTTTCACCTATGGCGGTCTGAAATTTTTTCAGATGAGTTATGGTCTTGACTGGGACCAGGTTCAAGTGGAGCTGGAAATAAAATTTTCTGGAAGCCCAGCCCAATATATTACCTTAAAAAATGACAGCTATCACCAAATTGATGAGCGCCGGCTGGTCCGGCTGCTCAGTTTTATTCCGGATTTCCAACTGGACTCGTCTGGCCAGGTTATCAGTCGCTCAGCTGAAGCCAGAAATCCGGCCGCCCTGGTAGAAATTCACCAGGATGGGCAGCCGCTTTTCTCTGGCTGGGTTTTTTATTATCATCCTGACCTGAGCCGCTTTCAGCGTAGGATCGGTTCTGCCCCTGAGGTCCGGTTGAGAAATTTTTCAGCCCCACCCTTTTCTGTCCTGGAGGCTTCCTCTGACCCCGGGACAAACCTGGTTTGGGTCGGGTCTCTTTTAATGCTCCTGGGGCTGCTAACTTCTTTTTATTTCCCTTATAAGGAGCTGCGAATTCTAATCGAGCCAGGAAGAGAACCACTGGTCACTGCCTTCTCCAGGAAAAACAGGGAAAGCTTTATCCAGGAGCTTGAAGGTTTGACAGAATTAATAAGCAATACTAAGAAAATTTCCAAGGAAATATCTGATGAATGAATTTATCTTTCTGTTGGTGGCTTTCTTTATTTATTTTCTGGTTATGGTTTTAGGGTTTATATCTTTATTCAAACCAGTATTTAGAATATCCAGAGTATCTTTTTATCTGTCAGTGACTGGTTTTATCTTTCACACCGTTTCCTTAGTAGTGAGGACAATTCAGAGTGGCCAAGCACCCTTCACCAGCATGTATGAATCCATAAATTTCTTAGCCTGGTCTTGTGTGCTGGCCGTCATAATCTTTGAAAGAAAATTTCGGCTGGAGAGGATAGCTCCCTATCTCTGGTTAATCATCGTGGCTCTCCTGGCTCTGGCTTCTTCACCAGCCTTGCCCAAAGAAGTGACTCCTCTGGTCCCGGCCTTACAAAGCTACTGGCTGTGGCTCCACGTCTCAGTTACCCTTTTAGGAGAAGCTTTTCTGGCCATAGCTTTCGTAGTCAGTTTGAAGTATCTTTTAAGCCAAAATAAAGGTCTGACTGAGGCTGAAGCCAGAGAAAGAAAAGAAAAGTTAGACCTTATTGCTTACCGGGCAGTAGCGGTTGGTTTTCCACTTTTTACTTTGGGAGCTTTAGTCTTTGGGATGATCTGGGCCTCCAAAGCCTGGGGTAGATACTGGGGCTGGGATCCGAAGGAGGTCTGGTCGCTCATTACCTGGTTATTTTATGCTCTTTATTTGCATACCAGACTGGCAATGGGTTGGAGGGGAAAAAAATCAGCTCTGATTGCAGTTCTGGGTTTTTTAGCCGCCTTGTTTACCTTTTTTGGAGTTAACTATTTGCTCAGCGGCCTCCACAGTTATCTGTAGATTAAATCTCTAAATCGATAATAATTATCAAACGGCTGACCTTCCCATCTTCTGGAGTCACTTGAAAATTGCTTCTTATGATTTTCCCTTCAAACAGAACTCTAACCTTTCAGAGTTCTTTCGGCGGCTTCGATGGTATTCATCAAAAGCATGGTCACTGTCATTGGCCCAACTCCTCCAGGAACAGGAGTGATAGCTTCAGCTTTCTCCTTGATAGCCTCAAAATCACAGTCCCCAACCAGCCGGTAGCCTTTAGGAGTGGTTGGGTCAGCTACCCGATTTACTCCTACATCTATGACCACACAACCCTCTCTGACCATGTCGGCTGTAATGGTTTTAGGAGCTCCCATAGCGGCAACTAAGATATCTGCCTGAAGAGTAAATTTTTTCAGGTCAGGTGTTCCGGTATGACATACTGTTACAGTAGCGTTGGCTCCCGGCTTTTTCTGCATTAAAAGAGCGACCAAGGGTTTACCAACGATGTTGCTCCGGCCGCAAACCACCACATGGCGGTGCTCCGGGTTGTAACCGCTGCGGACAAGCATCTGCTGAATACCATAAGGAGTACAGGGCAAGGGACAGGGTTCACCCCGAAGAAGCTTACCAACATTTATCGGGTGGAAACCGTCGACATCTTTTTCTGGTGAGATGAAATTGATAACTTTATCAGG
>JAQULR010000014.1:39670-42581 GCA_028749205.1 Acidobacteriota bacterium
GCAGTAAAAAGAAGGAGAAAATTATGTCAGGACATTCTAAATGGCATTCTATCAAGCATAAAAAGGCGGCCGTAGACGCCAAACGGGGCAAACTTTTTACCAAACTTATCAGGGAAATCAGTGTGGCGGCCAGGGCTGGAGGGGGTGACCCTGATAAGAATCCACGTCTCAGAAAAGCTATCACTGAGGCCAAGGCAGTTAACATGCCGGCTGATAACATAAAAAGAGCCATCATGAAAGGCACCGGCCAGTTAGAAGGTTCAGCCTATGAAGAAGTGGTTTACGAAGGTTATGGCCCAGGCGGTGTAGCCATTTACATTAGCGCCCTAACTGACAATAAAAATCGGACCGTGGCTGAACTCAGACATATTTTTTCCAAGTTTGGCGGCCGGATGGGAGAATCAGGCTGCGTAGCCTGGATGTTCAACAGACAGGGCTATATTGATATAGAAAAATCGGCTGTCGCCGAAGAGAAACTTCTGGAAATTGCCCTCAATGCCGGGGCTGAAGATGTCCGGGATGACGGTAGTAACTTTGAAATAATTACCACCCCAGAAAATTACGAAGCAGTTCTGGAAGCCTTAAAAGAGAACAACGTTGAGATTGCTGCCTCTAACGTCGGCTACCTGCCTCAGAATTACGTTAAGCTGGAAGGTAAGCAGGCCGAGCAATGCTTAAGATTGATTGAGGAACTTGAAGATCATGATGATGTTCAATCAGTCTCGGCCAACTTTGATATTAACGAAGAAGAAATTGCCCGATATTCAGCAGCCGATTAAGAGAATGGCTTGATAGATGAGGGTGCTTGGTATCGATCCCAGCCTTCAATCAACAGGGTTTGGTATCGTAGAAAATCTTGGCGATGATTACCAGGCAATCGTTTACGGAATTATCAAACCTAAAGGCCAGGCTGCTTTCCATTATCGGTTGAATGAAATCCGTACCGAACTGGAAAAAATCATCAACCAGTTTAAACCTGATGAGGTAGCCATAGAGAATCCTTTCTATGCCCGAAATGTCAGGACCGCTATCTCTCTTGGGCAGGTTAGGGGGGCAGTCATGGTGGCTCTGGCTTCCAGAAACTGTGGGATTTATGAATACTCTGCCCTGGAAATTAAAAAAGCGGTTACCGGTTACGGTCAGGCTCAAAAAGATCAGGTTCAGAGGATGGTTAAGGTTTTGCTTAATCTGGATGATGATCAGATGCCACTGGATGCTTCCGATGCTTTAGCTGCGGCCATCTGTCATCTAAATAATCAGCTGCTGGAAATCCGATTAAAAGAAAGTGATAAGTAGAATAAATGATTGCTTATCTAAAAGGAACTATCCGGCAAAAGAGGCCGGGAGAAGTGGTGGTCGAGACTGGTGGGCTAGGTTATTCTCTGCTCATCCCCCTTTCCACCTACTTCAAACTGGGAGAACCGGGAGACCAGGTAGAACTTCAGGTTTACACCCACCTAACTGATAGTTCTCTTCAGCTCTTTGGTTTTCTAACCCCGGAAGAGAAAGCCATATTCTTGAAACTAATAACCATTTCCGGTATTGGCCCCAAGATGGCAATAAACATTCTTTCAGGCATAGGACCAGGGGAGTTGGAAACGGCAATTAAAGAGACAAACGTTACCCGGTTATCCATGATTCCAGGCATTGGTAAGAAAACGGCTCTAAGAATATTAATGGAATTAGCTGATAAGATTGAAAAAAAAGAAAAAGTTTTATCCAAAAAAGAATCAAAGGAAAAGGAAGACTTGATTTCTGCCTTGGTTAATTTAGGCTTTCGCCGAAAAGAATCGGAGCAAGTAGTAGACCAGACCTTCGGCTCACTCGGACCCCGGGCAGAATTTGATTTATTATTAAGAGAATGTTTGAAAAGAATGTCGAGGATATAAAAAATGCCAGCTGTCCTGACCCCAGTTAAAACCAGAGAAGACCTTCTTTTTGAAGACAGTCTTAGGCCGCAGAAATTTGAGGATTTCATCGGTCAGAAGAACATCAAAACTAACCTTAGAATTTTCATTCAGGCCGCCCGCAAAAGAAACGAACATCTGGACCATGTGCTTCTTTACGGACCTCCGGGCCTGGGAAAGACCAGCCTGGCATATCTTATTTCTAAAGAGCTTGGCGTTGGGATAAAGCCCACTTCAGGTCCGGTGATAGAAAAAGCCGGAGACCTGTCAGCTATCCTGACCAGCCTGCAGGATAAGGAAGTCCTGTTTATAGATGAAATTCACCGGCTTCATCCCTCGCTGGAGGAGCTTCTGTACTCAGCCATGGAGGATTTCAGCCTGGATGTAATCATCGGTCAGGGACCTGGAGCCAGAAGCCATAAACTAAAAATAAAAAGATTTACCCTGGTTGGAGCCACTACCAGAGCCGGAAAAATCACCGCTCCGCTCCGAAGCCGGTTTGGTATTGTTCACCGGTTGGACTATTACCAGACAGAAGAGTTAAAAAAGATTATTCTTCGTTCAGCCTATATCCTGGGAGTCAAAGTAGATGAAGGCGGAGCCGAGGAAATCGCCAGAAGAGCTCGGGGAACACCCAGAATAGCTAACCGCCTTCTGCGGCGGGTTCGGGATTTTGCTGAAGTTAAAAGCGATGGTAAGATCAGTGCCAGTTTAGCCCGTCAGGCTCTGGACCAGATGGAAGTGGATCTGCTGGGCCTGGACGAAGTGGACCGTAAGATTCTGATGACCATTATGGAAAATTTCAATGGCGGCCCAGTCGGTATTAACACCATTGCTGCGGCTATCGATGAAGAAAGAGAAACCATCGAGTCTATCTATGAGCCATACCTAATGAGATTGGGCTTTCTGGAAAGAACTCTCAGAGGAAGAAAACTAACTTCCAAGGCTTATGACCATTTAGGATTTAAGTCCCCGGCCAACCAGAAAAAATTATTCTGAATTTC
>JAQULR010000093.1 GCA_028749205.1 Acidobacteriota bacterium
AAATTCTCTACTTCCATCTATCTTAGATGGGTATGGGTCACCGTCATCGCAGTAACTCATGGCCCTATCCTCTTTCATTTTTTCATTAATTTCTACCACCTATTTTACCTCATGTCAAGAGACTGAAAGGGGGACAGACTGAAAAGGATGACACACCATCGAGTCCCTGGTTTTTCCGATTAGCTTTTGAGACGCTAACATTTTATGAATAAGACCGGTTTAGGAAATGGAGCTCGAGATGTTTTCCTAATTATCTGGATTCCTTGGCGATCAAAGCATTCTTAGCCGTTAGCCAACTCTGGGCCAGGCGGGCCGACAATAGAATTTTCTATTACACCTTAAAGTTGAATCTTATCTAAAAATCTCATATTTTGTATTCGCCTGCGTTATTTGTAAATAATCCAGGTTAATTGTTGAATTTGGGATTATTTAGCCTTAACCTGTAAAGACAGGAGCAGAAGCCAGAGCAGATGGAAGATATCGCCCATGGAGTCAGGTCATTCACTATCGGCACGGCAATAAGCCGAATCCTGGGTCTAGCTCGGGAGATGGTCTTTGCCCACCTTTTTGGTTCCAGCCGTTCTACCGATGCCTTCAATGCTGCCTTCCGTATTCCTAACCTTCTCCGTGATCTGTTTGCAGAAACTGCCCTCTCAGCTGCCTTTGTCCCGGTTTTAACCGAAGAAAAAGTCAAAAGTAAACAACACCAGAATCTGCTGGCTTCTAATATCTTCAACACTTTGCTGGTTGTGGTTGGTCTTATAACTATTCTTGGAATGATCTTTGCCCGGCCAGTGGCTTCGGTTGTAGCCATGGGCTTTGGCCAGATTCCAGAAAAATTAGCCCTGACTGCCGGCTTAACCTTCATAACTTTTCCCTTCCTGCTTTTTATCTCTCTGGCGGCCTGGGCTATGAGTTACCACAATACCGAAGGCTCTTTTTTTGTTCCGTCAGTAGCTCCAGCATTTTTTAACGTCTTTTCTATTGCTGTCCCCGTGGCTATGTTTGGCTGGTATACTTCCCGTGGGGGGGATCCCATCTTTGGGGCGGCTATCGGTGTTACAGTCGGTGGTCTAATGCAGTTTCTTATCCAGGTTCCAGGTGTCTACCATCAGGGTTATCGCTATCGTTTTTACCTCAACTGGCGAGACCCGCAATTCCGCCGGGTCATGGCTCTGTTTATTCCTGTGGCCATTGGCCTGGCGGGCTCTCGGATTAATGTTTTTGTCAATACCATTCTGGTTTCCTTTCTGGCTGAACGCTCCATGACCTGGTTAAATTATGCCTACCGCATCATGCATCTACCGCTGGGACTGTTTGGAATTGCCGTCGGGACGGTGGCCCTGCCACGATTCTCACGACTGGTGCTGGATAATAAAATTGATGAATTAAAACCTGGTCTCCTGGATTCGCTGAAAATGGTCTTTTTTTTGACCGTGCCTTCGTCCATTTTAATTGCTTTCTTTTCTTTTCCTTTAACCCGGCTTATCTATCAACGTGGTCAGTTCGGACCTCAAGACACTGCAGCCGTTAGCCAGGCTCTTATTCTTTATGTCCTCGGTATTCCTTTCATCTCAGCTCTGAGGAATGTGGCTTCGGTTTTTTATGCTTACCGGGATGCCAAAGCTCCGATGTATGCCAGCTTTGTTTCCATCGCTCTTAACATTGTGATGAACCTGGCCTTAATGAAGACCATCGGTTTTTTAGCTTTCCCGCTTTCGGCTTCAGTGGCCAGTGTGGTTAATGTTTACCTGCTTATTCGCTGGCTGCCAAAAAAGACTGGGCCGATTAACTTTAGTTCTGTTTATCCTTATTTTCTAAAACTGGCTCTGGCTTCGATTGCGGCCGGGGCAAGTGGCCTTTATGCCTTCAAACTTTTGGCTCCAAAGTTTGGTCTGTCTTTTCTACCTGTTTTGGGGCTGACTCTAATTTGCGGAGCAGGGGCCCTGTTGATTTTTTATCTGGTCTGCCGGCTGTTGAAGATTAAAGAAGTAGACTCCTATTTGAGCCGATTCTTAAAAATAAGAAAACCACACTAAGATTCCTCAAGTCTATTAATCTGGATTATTCATGAGCAGATAGATTATCCCTCAGGGAGATCTGGGAGATAGAAAAATGGGGGACGGAGTGGAACCCCGGGGTTCAGCCTGATATCTCTGCCCTGACTTTAGCCTCAAGGCAGCTTGAACTCCGGAACGCTACTGCGTCCCCCATTTTATCAACCTGGCTCTGGCCATTCAGGCCTGGATTTGATTTAGTCCTAAGCCAGGAGTTTGACCACCTGTAAACCATATCTTTTCTCCTGCTTAGGCAAGAATCTGGGTGAAAACCGAAAAAACTTCAACCACAGGTTTAGCGGCCAGCATGATTTTGTCAACAGTCAGACCACTGGCAATGAGTCCGAAAATAGCAGCCGAAATCACCACTGAGGCCAACAAGATTAAAATCCTTATTCCGGGTTTCATTTTCTTTCTCCTTTCAAATATTTTCTGATCATTTTTGTAACCATCATTGATTAAGACGCAACTACCGGATAAAAGGTTCCCTTTTAGAAAATATATTTTCAGCTTTTCACCAGGAATAATTTGTCAGATCGGGGATAAACTAACTTGACTTGGCTTATTTGTAAATAATCCAGAATACCAGAATAGATGAAATACTAACTTAAAAAAATAAAAAGACCTACCTGGTTAGAAAATGTGTCTGGGCCAGGAAGAGGCTCCCGCCAGTTACACTTAAGATAAATAGTCAGACCATTAAACGCCGGAGGGTAAGCACTAACTGGATTTTCGCTCAAGAGATTGGCAGGAAAAATGGGCCAAGTACCTTAAGACCAAAAATGATAATTATAGCTACCAGGGTTAGAATCAAGGTGACGGCGGCTGCTTCTTCAGCTTTGAGCTTGTGTCTGGCAAGAAGG
>JAQULR010000046.1 GCA_028749205.1 Acidobacteriota bacterium
CAGAGCTATCCACAGAATTATTATGCAGACAAAAAATTGGCTTTCAGAGGACTGTAACTGGGAGAAGTAGCCTGGACTTAGTTGATGCTTATTAATCGAGAGACTTTCTTAGTAGTCGGCCGGGTTTAATTTGGGGGCCTGGTATGGTAAAATTCTGGTTAATTTATTTGAATAACAAGAAATATGGCGAAAAAGTTTCTGAATCTATCCCTTCTGATAGGGATAATTCTATTCGCCCTGATCATTTATAAAGCCGGGTTAAAGCAGATTATTAGTGATTTTGCTTCTATCGGGCTCTGGAATTTTTTGATTCTACTGCTGTTACGGCTTGTCTACTGGGCTTCCCGGACCTTAAACTGGAAAACAATCCTGGATCATCAGAATAACTCCACGCCTTTCTGGCCTATGTTTTCGGCCCGGCTGGCTGATCACGCTATCAGCTACCTGACTCCTTCTAATCTGTTTGGCGGCGAACCAGTTAGAGCTCTGATGACTCCCCACAGCAATAAACGGCAGGCTCTGGCTACAGTCATCGTGGATAAAACTGTAGAATTGATATCTATAATTAGCTTTATCATCATAGGGGTTGTTCTGGCTATCAGCCGGCTGAAAATGGCCCAGGAACTAAAAATAGTTTTTCTGATCTTTTCATTTGGGGCAGCAATCTTTATGGCTGCCCTGGTTTTTCAGCAAAAAAAGGGTTTTTTTGGCTTGTTTATCAAGTTGCTTTCCAAACTAAAAATCAAGCCTCGGGTAATCCAGCGCTCCCAAGAAAAGATTGAAGAGCTTGACAACCATATCTCTCATTACTACCGCCAGCATCCGAGGTTCTTTTTCCAGGTCTACTTTTTATACGCTCTAACTTTTCTAATCTGGACCTTTGAGATTCACCTGACTCTGGTTTTCATGAATACCCAGGGCATAACTCCGTTGAAAAGTTTTTTGATAATAACTTTAACCACCATTGCTGCTGTTATTCCAGTCATTCCTGGGGCCCTGGGAATTAGTGAGCTGACCAATGTGGCCGTCTTTGCCATCCTGGGCCTGGCTCCAGAAAAAGGGGTCTCTTTAGTTCTGGTCCGAAGGATCATTTCTCTAATTTTTGCCGGAATCGGCCTCCTCTGTCTGAGCCATTTTCAAGTCAAAGAGAGAAAAAGGACTAAACTTCCTCTCAGCATTCAATAAATTATAGCTCTTCGGCCTGAGCTTTCCTGGTTCCGCTGACGCTGTTAAGGGCCCCAAAATCGGTTACACCTGGTGCATTGTCGAAGCAAATCAGATCGCCTGTAATGACATTGCCAACCAGGGCCACTCCGTATTGGTGCAGTTTGCCACTCAAGAATTTTACTACCAGCGAGTTGCTGTCAGAAACACTCAGCATCCCTTTGAACTTCGAACCGGCTATAATCACATCGTCTTGTGTTCCAGAGATAAGAGTATCTCCATTGACAGTTGCTCCGAAGAGATGAATAACCGAGGCCCCCTCAGCTCGCAAATCTCCCTCGATTTTTGAACCCTCAGAAACAACCAACGAGGCCCCGGGTTTAACCAGCACGGCACCACTGATAGTTGCCCCATCGATCAGGGTTACACCCTGGTTAACAACCAGAGCTCCTTGGTGCTGGCCGGTCACAGTGTTTGTGGTTTCAGGCGATTTTCCGGGCAGAACTGTTACCTTGAATATCTCTGCTTCGCCAATGTTTCCAGCCTGATCAATGGCCCGGTGTTCGACAGTATGAGTACCAAAACCAGGCCAGAAGGTGCCAAAGATCTCGTGGTCAAGGTAGAGTTGCTCCCAAGGGACTTTGGCATGTCCTCCGGTGCCCAGGTTACCATAGGTTAATCCTCTGACATCGGTACCGGAGTGGGTAAACTTAAATGGTGTTCCCATTGGCTTATCAGGGAAACCAAAATAATTGTACCAACCGCCTCCATCCAGCTTGAACTCTGCCGCCACATAAAGAGGCTCATCATAACCGGTCAGGTCATCTTGAGGTTCGAGAAGCATGTCAAATTCATTAAAGTAGACATTGTGTTCCACCTGGCCGGCGATGGCAGTAAGCGGTCTGGAGAGTTTCCGTGGTGCTATCGGAAGAATATTGTCGACTGTCCAGGTAAGGCTATCGGTCTTGCCGTTTGGATTATTGGGATCAGCTAAAGTGGCGGTCAGCTTAAAGGTGCCCTTGGGCAACTTAAGCTTACTTAGGTTAAGGCAACGGCTGTTATAAGGGTTAGGGACAATTTTACCATCAAGCCTCCAGGTTACAGTCAGCACGCGGTCTTTTGGGTGGGCGGTCTCAACGAAGATGACTTCCTGACCCCCAACAGGCCGGATGGTCGGTGTTGAATTGGTAAATTTTACCTCTACCTCTTTTAAGGGCATAGGTTTCCCCACTGTAAACTGGCGGGTCTGAGTCAATCTGGGTCCATTTATCCATTTTGGATCTCGCACAAAATAGGTCGGATCCGAAACCGTAACTTCAATGATGTCACCATTCTTAAGATTAAGTTTGGAAAGCTCCAGGTTGAAGCTGTTGTGGTTTTCTATCATCTGGCCGTTAACTCGCCAAGTAATATTAAGCTCATGATACCGGGGGTGCATAGCCTCGACCCAAATAACGTCTTTAGGACCAATCTCGCCTTCTGGAGTATGCTCCAGTGACATACGGTTTGCATCACGCCTGCCGGTAATCCGGATGGTCATCTGTTCGCGTTGAACAACATCAAAATGGTAGCCAGTCCATCTCATCATGCTGTACTCACTGGCTCGGCGAATACCGCAGGGCCAGGTATTACCGCCTTCGTAAAGGCCAATCGGGCTGCCAGATGACGCGCTATCCTCCCCAATCCAGCGCCACCATTTGTGCTGGTCGGCGATCATCTTTTCTGTGCTGATGTAAATAGTGTGGCTGAAGGAATCCGGTTCACCATCGGTCCAGCATCCTCTCCAAACGTTTCTTTCGATATAGGGATAGTCATCTGCTATAAGACCAAGGGAGTGGCCAAGCTCATGGATGGAGACCAGGGGGCCCTGTGGTGCACTGCCGGTGGTGGTAGCATGAAAACCCCCGATGCCACCATAGGTGAAGGTATTGGCAATGGCCAGAGTCTGAATGTTCTGAGAGTCAATTGGTAGACCAAGTTCCGGCTTAACATAATTTTCGAGATACCAGGTACGTTGTTGGGCGCCAGAGCGAGTCCCAGGTGGAGAGTTGAGCGGGGCAGGTCCGTAAGTTACGCCTCGCGCTAAAGGATTGGTAAGGCCGTCCCGGTACCAGAGGCGAAGGGCAGTGTTTTTGGCATCTTTTACTTCCGGGGAGGCGTCCTCACCAGGATCACGACGAATTCCTGAGTCCTTAGAGATAATCTCCAGAACATAGATATTGATGTAATAACGATAGCTGCGAAATGGTTCCATTGTCCACATAACGGCTAAATTTCTATCGACATCTTGCCGAAATTTATTTATTTCCTGAACCTGATATCCATCGCCCATAATGATCAGATTTAGTCGTTGGTTGGCCGGTCCAGTCACCTGATAGGCTACCAGTCTGGCACTCTCCTCTTCCGGCCACTTGGGGAGCTCTTCGGCCGAAGCAGATAGGGGCCATAAGAGTAAACCGACAACCATTGTTAAAAAGACAAGAGCAGTGATCTTAAAATTAAATGTTGGTTTTACCTGGTATCGATAGATTTTCAATATTTTTCTCCTTTTAGAAAATGATTTTCGATAAGTTTAGATTTAATTTATTTGTGATCATATTAACTTAACTGAAGTGCTCAAGAGTGATCTAGGCCCCCCTATCATATCTTCTTCCACCATAAAAATAAGGGACAGAAAGTTGAGGGGGCTAATATAAATTTCTTGAATCAGCTCATTAAAAAAATTTTATCATCTATTATTTTTCATATCAATGATAATTATAAACCTCTAAAGTATAACGGCCAATTTCACTAAGGCCTTTAAACTCCTAAGTTAAAGACAGACCTAACCTTCACTAAAACAAGTCCAAACATTCTCAATAATATTTCTCCCCTCAGATTGTAGAAAAAAACTTTTTGATCTGTGCACAATAAATGGTCCCTTCAGCCCGGTATTTACCAACCGCTTCGGCGCAGCTTCCTTCCTGGCTGGTGGTTACAGAAATTGCCCCCCTAAACACCAGGAGGAAAGAGGAAAGAAGAATAGAGGCTATTCCGCTGATTCCAGGCTCAGAGGGTCTAACTGTGTATCCACCCGCAATACTACTCAGTCTTTTTCTTTAGCCTTCAATAATTCCCAAGGGTAGTGTGGTCTTCCAGGCCCCTCTAGTAAAATCAGGAAATTTCACCGGACGAGAACCCCTGGCTACCGATCTTTCACTCAAGGCTGAAACCGAACTCCAGGCAGCAGCATCGTAAACATTCATATCCATAGGAGAGCCAGTCCGCAGGCATTGAATCAGCCGGTAATCTTCTATGAAATCCATACCCCCGTGCCCACGACCTTCACCTTTCTGGCTTAGTTTTTTCCAGAGAGGATGTTCAAAGTCTTCAGCATAATTCTCGATATCTTCCCACTGATGAGAAGGACTCTTCCCTTCAACATAAATCCGGTTGGGCCATTTTTGCAGAATTCCCCTGGTGCCTTGAATGAGATTTATCCTGGAATAGGGACGCGGCAAATTGGTATCATGAATCAAGATAATAGTTTTTCCCAAATTGGTCTTGATTAATGAGCTATTAACATCACCTAAGGCAAACCTTTCTTTAGCTTGAGGGGAGTCTGGGCCGATTTTCTCTCGGGCGTAAAGTTGAAGCCCTCGGGATGGCGAACTTATTGATACTAAATAATCAAAGGCATCTCCCCGGTTAATATTCATACATTGAGCTACCGGGCCGAGTCCGTGGGTAGGATAGAGGTTACCGTTTCTTTTCCAGGAATGCTGCCGCCGCCAGAGGCCCTCACCTTGATTACTGAATTTTACCTCTCTTAAATCATGAAGATAGCCGGCCTCGGCATGGAGAATTTCCCCCAGTAGTCTGTGCCTGACCATATTAAGACTCATCAGCTCAACCCGGTCATAACAGCAGTTTTCCATCATCACACAGTGCTTCTTGTACCTTTCAGCTGTCTCCACCAACTCCCAGCATTCTTCCAGGGTGATGGCTGCTGGAACTTCAGTAGCGGCATGTTTCCCATTTTTCATAGCGGCTACACAGACAGGAACATGCCATTCCCAGGGAGTAGCGTTAAACACCAGATCCAGATCTTGCTCCTGGCACATTCTCTTAAAGTCCCATGGCCCCCGGGCATAGCCGGCTGGCCGGGGATAACCAGCCTTTTCCACCCATTGCTGGGCTCTGGCGACTTTTGCTTCCACAATATCGCAGATGGCCTTGATTTCAACTCCCTCAAGGTTGAGGAAATTCTGGACATGGACCGAACCCATTCCCCCGACACCGACAAAGCCGACTCTAACCACCTCTAAAGGTTGGCTAGTAAATAGCGGCCCATAATCATTAAGGCTGGCTGGATGAGCCTCGAGCTTCCCAGTTCTGCTGCCTAGCCAAAGGCCAGCCGCTCCAGTCAGGCTGATTTTAAGAAAATCCCGGCGGCTCTGGTTTTCAAGTTCAGGGTCAGGTCTTTTTTTCATTGATTTTTCCTCCTTTTTTTCTGAACTTATCTCTCCAAGTCTAAATTATTCTTAACGGAAGTCCGGTTTTTTTCTGTAACAGTTGAAAAGAAAAAGGTACCGGAAAGAAGAGAATAGAAAATCAAGGATAACCTAATTCTGGATAACGACATGCTATTAAAATACACCAATCTGATCTTTTTATTCAAAAATTTTGTCAGACCCTGTCATCTTAAGTGAAAACGAATTTCGTGTAAATTCTCTACTGAGGCTACCAATCATATTCACCTGGATTTTAGATGAGGCCACCGATACATTTCCTTGACAGAACTTCAAATTAAATTGTATGCTAAAAACCTATTTTTTGGTTTCTATAGAAAAAATTAAAGGAAATATGACATGGAAAAAATTGTTCTTCTCGGTGATGAGGCAGTGGCCCTGGCTGCGGTTCAGGCTGGCTTGAGTGCAGCCTATTCTTATCCAGGGACTCCGGCTTCTGAAATAATGGAGTATTTACTAAGATTATCTGAGGGCGGTAAAAACTACCGGGCTGAATGGTCGGTTAATGAGAAAGTGGCCTATGAAGAAGCTCTAGGAGTTTCTTTTGCCGGAAAAAGAGCCATGGTCTCATTCAAGCACGTTGGACTTAACGTGGCGGCCGACCCGTTTATCAACTCAGCTATTACCGGAGCCAACGGAGGACTGGTAGTGGTGGTAGCAGATGACCCCGGGATGCATTCTTCTCAGAATGAGCAGGACAGCCGTTACTACGCTGATTTCGCCAGAATCATCTGTTTAGAACCGACTAATCATCAAGAAGCTTATGATATGACGCGAGAGGCCTTTGACCTTTCAGAGAGGTTTGGGATTCCGGTCATGGTTAGATTAGTCACCCGCCTGGCTCATAGCCGATCTTCGGTCGAGCCGCGGGAGCCCCGGCCTCAGAATGAAGGCCGGCCCTACGGAAATGCTCAGGACTGGACCCTGCTGCCAGCCAATGCCCGGAGGCGTTTTAAGGTTCTTCTGGACCATCAAAACAGCTTGCAAGAGTATTCTGAGGAGACCAATTATAATCAATTGGTTCTCAGTTCAAAGGGGAAAAAATTTGGAGTGGTAGTTTCTGGGATCGCTTATAATTATTTCAAAGAGGTTTCAGCCTATCTTCCCTTGGAACCATCCTACCTCAAGGTCTCGACCTACCCGTTTCCGGTGAAAAAGCTCCACCAGCTTCTCCCAATGGTGGACGAGATACTGGTTATCGAGGAAGGGTATCCTTTTATAGAAAGGTTTATCAGGGGAGTCTCGGATATCTCCGGAAAGACTATCCGGGGTAAGCTTGATGGCAGCCTACCGCCTTCAGGTGAACTAACCCCGGATCTGGTAGCTAAAGCCCTGGGTTTACCAGAAAGAGTTGGACTGAAAGTTACTGATATTAAATTAGCTAATAGGCCACCTCAGCTCTGCTCTGGCTGCCCCCACATTGATACCTATAAGGCTCTCAATGAAGCCCTCAGGGAGTTCCCTCGTGGCAATGTTTTCTCAGATATCGGCTGTTACACTCTTGGGGCTCTTCCTCCTTTCCAAGCCATAAAAACCTGCGTTTGTATGGGAGCTAGCATCTCCATGGCCAAAGGGGGCGCCGATGCTGGGATCTACCCGTCGGTTGCGGTCATTGGCGACTCTACTTTTGCTCATTCAGGAATTACCCCTCTACTTGATGCTGTTTACTCAAATACTAATATGACCGTTATCATTTTGGACAATGGGACTGTGGCCATGACCGGAACCCAGCCCAGCTTTGGCACCGGTGAGCCTCTTGACCGGCTGTTGATTGGGCTCGGAATAGATAAGAACCATTTAAAAGTAATTGTTCCGCTGCCAAGAAACCACCAGGAGAATGTGAAAATTATCAAGGAAGAATTGGACTACGAGGGGATTTCGGTCATTATCGCCAGGCGAGAGTGTATCCAGTCCCTCGGAGAGAAAAAAAGGAGCCCGAAATGAAATACGATATCATTCTGGCTGGAGTCGGAGGGCAGGGTATTTTGTCCATTGCCTTTGTACTTGATAATGCTGCTTTGGAGGAGGGGTTGTTTTTTAAGCAGGCTGAAGTCCATGGAATGTCCCAACGGGGCGGGGCAGTCCAGTCGCATCTTAGGCTGTCGGACAAGCTAATTTACAGCGACCTTATTCCTTTGGGTCAGGCTGAGATGATTTTGAGTGTGGAACCTCTGGAAACCTTACGTTATTTAGAATATCTGAGGCCAGAAGGAGTTATAGTTTCGAGCAGCACGCCTTATACTAATATTCCGGATTATCCCCCGTTAGAGGAAGTTTGCCGGGAAATCAAAAAGGCCCCGGTTCATGTTCTGATAGAATCGGAGAAACTGGCCAAGGAAGCTGGCAGTGCTAAAGCCCAGAATATGGTCATGCTGGGAGCAGCTTCTATTTTTCTTCCACTAAAAGAAGAATCATTGAAAAAATACATTCAGATTCTTTTCGAGAGGCGGGGAGACCAGATTATCCAGACCAACTTAAAGGCTCTTGACCTTGGCCGCCAGGCAGCTCTGGCCAGCCGAAGAGAATAAATCAACTTTTTTGCTGGGTTAAATAATCGGGGTGAGATGAAGATGAGCCAAGATCCAAAAGAAAAAGCTTCTTTAATTTTGGAAAAAGCCGAGAAATCAGGACGTAATTTTCTGCTGGAAACTGAAGTTTATGCTTTCCTGAAGTCCTATGGGCTGCCAGTTCCTAAGCACTTTTTTTTGCCAAAGGGTAAGAAAATAACAGGTTCGCTTCTAAAAAGTCTCAGAGGCAAAAAGGTAGTAGTCAAAATTGTTTCACCTTTGATCCTGCATAAATCAGATGTTGGTGGAGTGGTTGTGGCTGAGGCTTCAGTCAAAGAGGTCCAGGCTATTATCGAGAAGATGTACGCCGAGATTCCAGAAAAATACAGCCGGCTTTTCGGCCAGAATAAGATTTCTTTGAATCAGGTGTCTTCATATATTAAGGGGGTAATGATAGTCGAGCTGGTAGATTTCGAACAGGTTGGTTTTGGCTCAGAGCTTCTTCTTGGGCTTAGAGTTTCCAAAGATTTCGGCCCGGTAATTACCATAGGCGGAGGCGGGTTGGATGTAGAATATCTGAATACCCACTTGAAGGAAGGACATAATCTAACTATTTTCCCAGCCGAGGGACTAAGTAAGAGGATCTTAATAAAGGAACTCGAAGAACTGGCCGTATATGGGAAAATTGCCAGAGAATTCCGTGGTCACCAGCCTTTAGTTGACTCAGAGACTCTCATATCAGCTATCAGAATATTTCAAAAGATCGCCACTGATTTTTCGCCCTTCAACAAAAAAGCTGCCTTTACTCTGGAAGAGCTGGAAATCAATCCTTTGGTGATCAGAAAGGGGAAACTTCTGCCCCTTGATGGCCTGGCCCGCTTTTCTCGCCAAAAAATAGCAACCGGGGAAAGGCCAGTTAAACAGATTAAACAACTCCTTGAGCCTCGGAATATGGCCATCATTGGAGTCTCTGAGAAGATGAATGTTGGGCATATAATCCTTAATAATATGATTGAAAATGGCTTTCCCCGCGAAAAAATATATGTGATCAAGCCTGGCTTAGAAAGCCTGGAAGGCTGCCGGTGCGTTCCCTCTGTGGCCGACCTGCCCGAAACAGTAGATCTATTCATACTGACTTTGGGAGCGGAGATGGTTTATTCGATAATGAAGGATCTGGTAGAACTGGAAAAAGCTAAATCAGTGATAATAATTACTGGAGGGCTTGGAGAAAAATCCGGTACGGAAGGGATTGAGGCCGAGGTCAGAAATCTTCTTAAAAATAAGCGAGAACGGGGAGAAATAGCCCCGGTGGTCAATGGAGGGAACTGTCTGGGGATTATCTCCAGGCCTGGAAACTGTGACAGTATTTTTATCCCTACTTATAAGTTCAAGAGACCTTCCGGTGTTAAGGCCGGTCTGGCCATTATCAGCCAGAGCGGAGCCTTTATGCTTTCTCGAATGAGCAAGCAAGACAGTCTCGAGCCGGTCTATGCGATATCTCTCGGAAATCAGATTGACTTAACTCTGGGAGATTATCTGACTTATGTTAAAGACCTCCCCGAAGTCAAAATAATCTCGGTCTATGCTGAAGGCTTCAGGCCAGGAGATGGCTGGCATTTTCTCCAGGCGGCCAGAAAGGCAATTGAAGCAGGTAAAAAGTTGGTAGTTTATAAGTCAGGGCGGAGCCCGGAAGGTCAAAAAGCTACAGCCAGTCACACGGCTTCAGTGGCTGGTGATTATGCGGTTTGCCGAGGTTTGCTCAAACAGGCCGGGGCCATAGTGGCCGACACCTTGAATGAATTTGAAAATGTTATCAAGGCCTTAGTTCTGCTTGAGGGAAAAAAGCTGTCCGGAAACAGAGTGGGCCTAATTACTAATGCTGGCTTCGAGTCAGTTATCATGGCTGATAACCTGGAGGGCGAAGGGGGAGAGCTGGTCCTTCAGCAGTTTTCGAAAGAGACAATTTCCAGAATAATGAAAATTCTCCAGCCAGCAGGCATAGATAAACTTCAGGATATCCAAAATCCCTTAGATATCACTCCGATGGCTGACGATAGCACTTTTTATGGCTGTGTAGAAGCCATTCTGAATGATAAGCGGATCGATGCGGCAGTAGTTTCCTGTGTGCCACTAACAGCGGCTTTGCAAACCCTCCCCCCTGGTCCAGCTCATAAAGAAGATATTTATTCCGAAAACAGCCTGGCCGGCAAGCTAATCAAGTTAATTCATAATTCTGACAAGCCTTTTGTAGTCAACATAGATGCCGGCAGTCTGTATGATCCTCTCTGTGAATATCTGGAAAAATCAGGAATTCCTGTTTTCCGAAGTTGCGACCAAGCCCTCAGGCTG
>JAQULR010000094.1 GCA_028749205.1 Acidobacteriota bacterium
ACACTAAAGAAAAGAGCTTCTGTGCCAACAACAGGGTCAGCAGTGTTAACACCATCAATGTTATAAGTATTATCTCTTACACTACCTCCATGAGCTGTGTCACCTGTAACACCCGGAGTCATATTGAAATAGTTACCAAGTGTCCTGACAGCCGGGATAGAAGCGATAAAGGTATCATCAATTACTGCTGTCTTGGTAGTCTTTACCCGGTCAATGACTGGTGAAACTCCTTCAACAACTATTTCCTCTTCGAGAGTAGCCATAGTCATGGTAATATCCAGGGTAGTAGTAGCTCCAGCAGTGACGACAATTCCTCTTCTTATAACAGTCTTGAAGCCCTGCAATTCAAATTTAACTTCATATTCACCCGGAGGAAGCGAAGGAAAACGGAAGCTACCGCTGGTGCTGGTCACTCTGTACATTTGAGGGACAACCATAGCCGGGGACGAGATAGTAACAGTCACCCCAGGAAGAGGCATATTGGTTTCATCAACTACTGTGCCCTGGATCGTCCCAACCTGTCCGGTTTGGGAAAATCCAACCGAAACTAAAAAAATCATGGCGAGAAAAGAAAGTAAAGCTTTTCTCATATAAACCTCCTAAAAAATTTATTTAGGACAAACTATTTGCAATATTTGTGCCAACTTAATTTGCCCCTATTATCAGGCTACGAGTTATCTATTTTAACAGAATATTCAAAATATTGAATCCATAAATTTGGATAAAAAGGGGGACACACTAGTGTGTCCCCCTTTTTTCTCCTGTTTTTTATCGGATTATAACCTGCATTTCGCCGGCCGCCAGGTTCACTGGTCGGCCCTGGACCCCAAGGGCCTGGGTCGAGGAAATTGCCACTCTGGTTTCACCTGCAGCCAGAGTTTCAAATACCAGAATGGTTAGATTCCCGGATTTTATCCCCGAAGCCGGCGAGGGTGAAGAAAACCCTATTACCGCAACTCCAGCAGACGGATTGATATTCTCCATAAATGAACCGCTATCTCCAAGTTGAGACACCAGATCGCCTCTTTGAATCTCTTTGAGCCTGAGTAGCTTGGGGTCGTAGTTAATGTTGAGAGAGAGCGCGGTTATCTCAACAGGCGAATTTAAGGTCAGGTTAACGCTCAGATTATAGCCTATTGGGACTTCAGCTGTGCCCGGCATAAAAGTAATGGTGCTCATCCCAGGAGCGGCTTCAGCCAGTTTTTCTGGCGTTATCTCCTCCTCTTCTCCAGTGATAAGAACTTCTTCTGGCACCCGAGCCTGGGCGGCAAAAGATAAAGCTTCGTTATCAATCCAGAGAGGTTTTCCATCTTCATCGGTGATGGGCATGGTCCTGATAATATGAGGAGTAATGGTCAGGATAACATCGGTCTGCTCTACAGTTCGGTCAGTACTGGAGAACAGGTTTCCCAGAATCGGCAGATTTTTTAACCCGGCTATCCCCTTGAGCGATTTCCTCTCTTCATCTTTTAGTAATCCGGCCAGTAGATTGGTTTCTCCATCCTTTAACCTTATAATATTTTTCACCTCACGGGTAGAAATAATCGGAATATCAGCAATTCCCGTTCCACCAATTGAAGTAATTTTTATCTCCAGCTCCAGAGTAACCTCATTCTCCTGGTGAAGGCGCGGTTTGATGTTAACCTCAATCCCTACATCTTGATACTGATAGGAAACAATCGGCTGCTGGCTTATGCCACCGGCGGCAATCGGCGAAAAAGTCGTCTGGGGAATGGGCACTCTCTGCCCAACCAGATAATTGATCTGCTCTGTATCAACTCCCCGAAGTCTCGGTTGAGCGATAATTTTAGTTTCTGAATCAGTTTCCAGAAACTGAAGCATGACCGAAGGGAGAGTAATCTGATAGTTACCTTTGAGCGAAAAATCTATGTCTTCCAGCGGGAACCAGCCGCTCTCAGGAAACTCAGCCCCACTGTATCTTATCCCGGCATAATTCTGACCGAACTGAGTACCCAGGGTTTGAAGTTTTTGCCGTGAGACTTCCATAATTTCCAGGTCAATTACCACTTCGCCTTTGGGCTTATCCCAGTTTCTAAGCAGCCTTTCAGCCAGAGCTACAACCCGGGGATTATCTCTTATGGTTAGGGCGTTCCGGTTCTTATCCACGATGATGGTCGGTGCCTTATATTGAGTTCTCAGGACAGAAACTAACTGGTTCTGAACGTCCTGAGCATTGATATTAGAAAGATAGATAGTCTTGATAGCGTTAACTTCATACTGGTTACGCTTGGTTGGATTGTCGGGAACAATGATTACCGTCTTCTCATCAATTATCCGGTAAAAAGACCGGCCGCTTAAACATAAAGCATTCAGCGCTTGCTCCATGGTCATATCACTCAGGTCAATGGTCACCGGAAGATCCCTGAACTGCTCATCAAAAAGAAAGTTTATCCCGCTAAACTTTCCCAGGGTCTGGAAAATAGCCCTGAGGGAAGCCTCGGTAAATTTTAGGTTGAGTTTTTCTGTCGGAGCCTTGAGTTTTACCGGCTGCTCTATTATTATTTCTTTCGGTTTTTCTTTAACCGACTCTTCTAATCCGGCTGCTTTCCGGTATTCATTCAGAATGTGTCGGTTCCCAGGATCATAAGAAAGAGCCTTCTTATAAGCCGCCATGGCTCTATCTTTTTCCCCTTCGTTCAAAAACTGTCTGGCCTTTTCTACTGAATCAATGGCGGCCGCAGCTTTAACCCGGAAAAGTGCCAGCCGATAGATTGACTCTTTGGGATTTTCAATCATGGCCTGCTCGTAATACTTAATAGCTTCATCATAATTTTTGTTCATCTCAGCCTGATTGCCGAGTTTGTAGGCCGGGCTAAAAGTAGTACAGGCCAGAAAATTTATCAGGATCAGGCCAGGAAAGAGCCAGTAAATCTTCCTGTAAC
>JAQULR010000047.1 GCA_028749205.1 Acidobacteriota bacterium
TCATCTAACCCTTAGTAAAAAAGATATGGTAAGATTCCCGGCTAAGGGTAAAGAGGAAAGGGAGAGGCTGGAAGATATTCTGAGGCAAGCAGATTTGTGGAAGAATTTTGCCAGCCTTGACCTCAACAGTCTTGAGAAAGCCATCCTGGAAGGAAATCTTGATAAAGCTATAATGGAGCAGCTGGAGGCGTTGGTCTCCAAGGAAACCCTGGTGATGCTAAGAGCCAGCAAAAAGAAGGAAGCCGAGGACTCAGAAAAGGTGTGACCGGGGCTATTGCTGATTGGATAGATTATTATCAGAGAAAATCAGGGATACGGACCGATTTAAGAATAATGGCTGTGGTTTAAAGCCGAATCAACCGTTGATTTTTCCATTTCCAGAGATCACTTCTAAAAGGTCTGATGGCTTTTTTAACAGAATGTTGGCGCCGTTTCTAAGAAGTTCTTCAGCCTCTCTGAAACCCCAGAGAGCTCCAGCAGCAAACATTCCGGCGGCTTTAGCGGTTTTCATATCTACTGAAGTATCACCGACATAAATTGCTTCCTGAGGTCTAAGCTCTAAAGCCCGGAGAACCTGAAAAGCAGGCTCCGGGTCTGGTTTTACCGGCTGGCCAGGCCTGGCACCAGAAATAACCTCAAATTCAAAGGGCAATAATTCTTTAGTCATGAGTTCAGTAAACTCATGGGATTTGTTAGAGAGAACCGCCAGCTTCAAGTCGGCTTCCTTTAGACTTTTCAGCGTCTCGGGAATTCCCGGATAAGGTCTGGAGTGCTCCTTCCAGGTTCTGGCATATTCCTGCCGGTATTCCTGAATAAGATTCTTGATTGCCTCCTCATCTCCAGCAATTTCTGGCACTGCTCTCTTAAGCAGCTCTTCCATGCCATCACCGACCATTTTTTTGCATTCTTCTTTAGAATATTGCCGGAAACCGTGCCGAGCCATAACCAGATTCAGAGTCCAGGTGATATCCTCTATCGTATCGAGGAGAGTTCCGTCTAAGTCAAAAATGACGCCTTGAAATTTCATGGTAATTAATTTTACAGGCAGATAGAAATTTCGTCAATGAGAAGGAAGATCGGCCAGCCTTAGTTCAAGAATTCTATCCAGACGAAAGCAGCGTTCTTCACCCCTTAAATAGCAGTAGGCCATCAAAGCTTCGAAGGTTTTCCCGCGATATTCCATTGTTCCTATAGATAACGGACGCACTTTCCTCCGGCTTTTGCTGTCATCAGGTTTGAGATAAGTAATTTCCAAATACTTCCCTTCAGCGATGGCTTTTTCAATTATTTCCTTTTTGGCTTCAACTGGAATTTTCTCTTCAGCTTTTTGGTATTGAAACTGGGTTACAAAGCGGACCACCCGATAATCCATGAGAATATGGCCTTTTTTAATCGGCTTTTTCAGCACCAGACCCCGGAAACTGGTGCAGCGGCTGAGGGCCACATAAACCTGTCCGTGGGCAAAAGTCCCCCGGCCGATATCTACCACCACACGATCAAAAGTTTTCCCCTGACTTTTGTGGATAGTTACTGCCCAGGCTAACCGAAACGGATACTGAGTAAAAGTCCCCACCACCTGGCTGAAAATCTTTTTCTTCTGCCGGTCATACTCAAACTCAAATATTTCCCATTTGTGCGGGAGAACATCCACCAGGGTTTCATCCTGTAGCCTGACCATGATGACATCAGATTGGCCCTCAACCTCTATTATCTCTTCCACCCGGCCGATCGAGCCGTTCACCCAACGGCCATAAGTATCATTGTTCAGCAGCATGATTTGAGCCCCTTCTTTGACCGCCAGGGATTGAGCGGTAGGCAGGCTGTCCTGGTCAAATTTGCCTTCGATTCTTCCCTGGTAGCGCCTAGTTTTCCCAGGGAGTTTAGCCAGTTTTTCCTCATTAATCTGGTCGGCAGCATCGTTGGTGCTGGTCAGGGTGACATAGAATTCCTCGTCAGGAGGATTGAAATCAGGCTTGAAACGGGCGTTGAGTCTGGCTAATTGTTCTTCTCCTATGGAGCGGTTTCTTATGGCGTTAAGGAGTTCCAGAAAAGAAGCCTCTTTTTGCCTGAAAACTTTTTCCAGCTCTACAAATTCCAGCTTGAAGTTTTCATCCTGGAAAACCCGAGCTGAAAAGAAATAGGGCGAATCATAATGAAGGGAAAAGACTAGCTTCTCGCTTCCTTTAACCACCGGTGGCAGTTGATACAGGTCACCGATTAGAATCATCTGCAAGCCGCCAAAAGGCAGGTCGGGAATATCACGGTTCAGTCTAAGGGCTCTATCTACACAGTCCAGTAGGTCAGCCCGAACCATAGAGATTTCATCTATAATCAAGGCTTCCAGATCCTTCATTAAAGCCTGCTTCTGGGAAGTAAGTTTCTTAACCCTATCTACTGTGATATCCGGCCTAAAGGCAAAGAAAGAATGAATGGTCTGGCCACCGACATTTAGGGCGGCTACTCCAGTAGGAGCCAGGACTACTACTTTTTTCCGGGTATGGTTGCGGAAATAATCAAGCAGGGTAGATTTGCCGGTCCCAGCCCGTCCGGTGATGAAGACTGATTTGGTGGTGTTTTCCAAAAGCTTTAAGGTTTTTTGAAATTCTGGGGTGAATTCCAGGGCTGGCTTCTCAGAAACTTTTTTTCTCCGGCTCATCACTAACTGTATTATTCACAAAATCGGGTATATCTCAAGAGTAGCCATCTTGATTGAGGGAAGACCGGCGGCCGAACAGACTCCAGGTAAAAATTATCTGAGGCCTTGGCAAGGAAGTCTCTCTTTTTCTTTGATGGTAGGAAATAGGGTCTTGTCACGCCGCCTCCCCGTCCGTCCTTGCTCCACCCATCCCCCGTGGGGAACCCCTTCCGCTGCGGGCCTTCCGGGGACACGGCGTGCCACCCTCATTTAATCAGATTATCAAATCACAGAAAAAGAGAGGCCTATTCCTGCTAATGATAATTTGTTTTTAGCTACCTTTTTGTTTATACTGAATAAAACGCTTATTGTGGAAGGAGATGCTTATGGAAATTAAGTTAACTAAGGAACAGTATAATAAGTTGCTGGAACTGGTATATTTAGGAAACTGGATGGTTAATGCCTACAGGACTGACGATTATCTGACAGAATATTCTGATGTCGTTTCTCATATATTTGCCCTGGCTAAAGAGGTGGGCCTGGAGGATAAGGCTGTCAAGGATGAAAATGATGATAAATACCTTCCCTCATATGATTTTGAGGAAAGCCTTCAGGATTTTATTAGCCAATACGACAGTTTTTGCTTTTGGGAAGAACTGATTAACCGGTTGGCTGAAAGGGACGCCCTTAAGGAGTTCGGCAGTACTCCGCTGGATAAAATTGACCTGGAAGACTTTCTTAAAAAGAAAACCGAGTATCTGCGAAAATACGAACAGGAAGTCGAAGAAAATGGTATCAGGCACTTAGAAGTAGTCAAGAATTCATGAGGCTCTGCCCTTTTTGCGAAAGAAAAAAGAAAGCTATTTCTGGAAAGCATCTTTAAGACAGCGAAAGCCTACAGTAGCGTTTCGATTAAGACCAGGTGAAATCAAAAGCAGGATTTGCTGCCTGGTGACCCGGAGAGGACCACTTTTAGGATACCAGATGCTGGCTTCAGGTGAATAATAACTTCCCCCCTTAATGATGACATAAGAATAAACCCCGTTGTCATAGACATCAGAGGTTAGCTGCCAGACATTGCCGACCAGGTCTTCTACTCCAAACGGACTGGCCCCTCTTGGATAGGACTTGACCGCGGTGGTCTTTCCTGTTTTATAGTTACACCTGGTTGCTTCGGGGGGAGTATTACCCCAGGGATATATCCGGCCGTCGTGACCTTGAGCTGCATATTGCCACTCTCTTTCAGTCGGCAGGCGTTTTCCAGCCCAGCGGGCATAAGCTGTGGCGTCTTCGGGGCTAACCCAGACTACGGGGTGATTCTCCAGACCCTGAGGCGGCTTTCCGTTAACCCAATGTTTCAAGAAATTAGACGGGTCTTCTGGCTGGTAGCCTGATTTTTGGAGAAAGTCAGCAAACTGGGTATTGGTCACCGGGTATTGGTCAATGAAAAAGCGAGGCATCAGCAGTTTTTCGTTATCTGCCTTTTCTGGATAGGGAATGACCGGATTGGGGTCGTCCGGATTTCCTTCTGTGGTAAAAATATATTGCCCGGCCGGAATCTCTACCATTCCTTCTGGAGCCTGGCGAGCTAAGGAAGTTGGTTTAAGTGGGTTTACCAGACGCGGCAGAGCTGGGGGAAGAGGGACTATGGCTTCGTCCAAAAGCTCTCCACCTTCTGAGAAAAGCTGGATGACGATTTTCTCTCCTTTTCCTCCGAATTTTTCCCAAAGGGAAAATTCTAAATCAGAAGCTGAGAAAATCGCCGGTTGAGACTGATAAGATGGATTGCCTGGAGTAATAACCAATCGGCCGCCTGGGGGCACCTCAGTGAGTTTTATGGTTATGTTGTCTCGGTGTCTTTGGACCTTGATTATTTCTGGAAAGACTGCCAGGCAGTCCAGGCTGCCCTCCAGGCGGCTATCCAGGTGGTGATCGCTAAAAGCCTCAAGTTGAACGGGAAGATAAAGGCTATCACCTAACTTCTCCGGTTTCAGCTCTTCATGCCACCATAGACTGATAAAATGGAAGCCGGGTTTTGCTTTTACCGGAACGAGAGGGCCCAGGTAGCCTTCGGGCCTCAAACTATAGACAGTGAAGATAACTTTCCCAGAAGCTGGCCAGACATTGGCCCAGATCCCATCTTCAAGAACAGGATATAGAGGCACCCAGTGCGGACTGATAAAGGCGGAGTGATTTTCTCGAAGGATTTTTAGGGTCTGCCCCAGATGCCTGAGGTCTTCATCGATTGTTTGCGGTCTGGCCGGGCGCATGGTGTTTATTTCACTTCCGTAGCCGTTAAAGAAAGCTACCGAAGCTTCCCGTCTGAAGCGGCCTTCTCCAAGCTGAATGACCCGGAATATAGCGTTATCTGGTTTAATGAATTTGTTCATATTCAAAGGCGGAGGCAGAAAAAGGGCATCATGAACTCTTCCGGCCACGATACCCGGCAGGTCTTTTGGTACGGCCATGCCTTCGCTGTACATAATGATGCCAGGCTTTACTCTGTCAGCCATCTCCTGAAATTCTCGGCTGGACTCACCTCTGGTATCCAGGATAACACCGTCAGCATCCAGCTCCCGGAGGATAGTTTCCATGGCTTTAAGATGATCTTCCCGATGGGTGCTTTCATCCCAGGGATTGTAGGAAATGAAATATTTTTTCCCTTTCTGGTGAGCAAAAGCCACCTGGTTTTTAAGTTCTTGAAGACCTCCGGGTAAGTCACGGTACATATCCCATTGATTGCGCTGGTCGAGTCCCAGGCGGGGCCAGGTAGGCCAGAGAGAATATATGTCAATCCCGCCGATTAGTTTATCCCAGGCCAACAAGTTTTCATAAAAAGTGTATTGTTGCTTGTATCTGTCATAATAGGTTCGATCCCAGGCAAATTGTAATAGCATCAAGTAGGCTTTTCTGATCCACTGAAGGTCTGGCCTTTCATAAAGAGAGTTGTCAAATTTTTCCAGGTCGTAGAGAAGTCGTTTTTGGAACATCATTTGAAGACCGCCAAACCAGGGCTCAGGTGGAATTAGAATTTCACCTACTGGATCAGGATAGGGGAGAACCAGTTCTGGATGAAGATCAAAGTGGAGGTTGTATTCCAACCAGCCTCCTGGCTCCAAGGTAGCAGTCCAGCGGCGGATGTCAGCTTTTTGGCTACAGCCCCGGCGGGCCAGGCCGGTCAAGCGAAGGCCTGAAGCTAATTCTAAATCGCAGAATCCAAGATGCCAGGCGTTGTCTGGTAGCAAAACACCGAGGGGCCTTTGGCCGGGTCGGTAAAGGAGGGTTCGGCTCAAATAGTAAGGCCATTTATTAGGTAGGCCGGCAGTGATATAAATCCTATCCGGTCCTTCTCCGAGTGGCACCAGGTTTTCCAGTTTGATCTTCTCAGTGGAGGTATTTTCCATCCTGAGAACAAGGCTTACTCCGGGATAGGTAGTAGCTTGCTGAGTGATAGTGGCTTTAATTTTATCGGCTAAATCGAATTCCAGGCTTTCTCTGGAATCCCCGTTAGAAACGAAGGTTGTAGGTTTTTCTTCTCCAGTCTCCGGTCTTATTTCTGCTGCTGATCTCGGTTTTTCAGATAGAAGCAAGCTAAAAAGAGGGAGGGGGAAAGATGGGATGATTTCCCGGTTGTCTTGAAGTTTTAGGCTTTTGATAATAAGGCCATCCTGATTGGTAATGGCTAAGGTTATTTCTTTTAGCTCAACTTCAGGGTTTTTTTCTGTAGATAGAACTCTTATGGCTGAAGATAAGAATAAAAACAAGAATGTAACGAAACAGATAAAAAGGGAAAGGTAATGATTGAAGGAGCTGAAATTGAAAAAGTCGCCTTTGTTTTGATTGTTACCAGTTGGGCTCTTTATAAGATCGGCTTTTGTCATATTTACCACGTCTCCATTAATTTTCTCTGATTTATTAACCTGGGTTATTCACAAATAATCCCGGTCAATCTGCTTTATTCATAACCCGATAGATTATTCGCTGGGAAAATCGAGGAGACGATAGGTAAAATCGGTTCGTGTGGCTGATTTTATCATCTCCCGATTTTCTTATCAATGATAATTAATAATCCTGAGACCTGTTCAGTTTTACGAATAATGCAGGTTACCAAATGGCAACTACAAAAAAACACCTAAAGACTAGGTGCCTGAGCCCTCCCTATGCCTACATAGGGGAGAGGCGACCTGATAACTTGGAGGGAAATATAATTCCCCTTCCAACTTTTGCTACGCTTCCTGCCAATGGCAGATTTAATATAGTAGAAAAAACTGAAATAGCTGGTTCTAAGGACATCAATATTACTCTAAGGCATTATTTTAATTTTGATCTAACCAAATAATTATCCATCTAATAAGAAGAACGGGACCCGAGTCTTCCACTAGCCCCATAGCGGAGGGGAGACCCGTCGGCTTGGCCGATGGGGGGAACCGACGGGACTGGTTCCCCAGGGGGCAGGGGAAGATTCGGGGACCCAGATATAATCTAATACTCGAATTTTGCCGGGCTCTAATTGGAAATCAAACTGGCTGAATTGACCCATTAGAACCAAGATATAAAACATACTGGTTCCACAAGGTTGGAGGGCAATTCGATCTGGGTAAAAATGATCTTCTGCCAAATCTTATGATACCAGGCAAAATGTGTCATAAAAGATACCTCGTATTATGGAAAGTGAAGTTGAGTTGACGATATTCCGATGCCGTTGGATAATATAAGCCAAATAAAAAGGAGAATAGCAATGGTTCAAAATATTAAAACCGAAATCTTGATAATAGGGGCTGGCCCGGCCGGGTTAACCGCAGCTCTTTATACCGCCAGAGCCGGCAAGAAGACCCTGGTTCTTGAGGGTCGGGCGCCTTCCCGCCTGGCGATTGGCTATCAGATTGAAAATTACCCGGGTTTTCTCAGCATCAACAGCCGAGAGCTCTTAAATAAATTTCTAGACCAAGCCAGACATCATGAGGCCGAAATTCTAAAAGAAGATGCTCTGGCGCTGGTTATAGATAGGAAAACTAAGTATGTAACCACTAAAAGCGTTTTTATAGAAACCGAAGTGGTCATCATTGCTACCGGAAAGCCTTTTACCCGAGCTAAGATGATTCCTGGAGAGGAGCGGCTAACTGGCAGGGGAGTCAGCTACTGTGCCACCTGTGATGGACCGCTTTACCGCGGTCGGGAAGTGCTGGCCTATGGTCTGTCAGAAGAAACATTTGAAGAAGTCCTGGAACTGGATCAAATTGGTTGTAAGGTGATCCTGGTAACAGGTAGGAATATAAAAGAAGACTACCGAAAGGATTTAGAAAAAGTAAAGCAGAAGGGTATCCGGGTTTTAGAAAATTATGAGCTGAAAGAAATTGCTGGCGATAAACGAGTAGAAAAAGCAGTAGTAGAAGAGAAAGGCCAGAAAGAAGAAATTCCAGTCTCCGCGGTCTTTATTTTCAGAGAAATTCCGGGTTCGGCTCTTTTTGCCAAGGCGGGCCTGGAGCTTGATCAGAGGCAATGCTTGGTGGTTGATCGCCATCAGCAAACTAACCTGGAAGGTGTTTTTGCGGCCGGGGATGTAACCTGCGGATTTATGCAGGTAGCCTCAGCGGTCGGTCAGGGCTGTGTAGCTGCCATTCAAGCTCTGGCTTACCTAAGAAAATAGAAATTTAAATCAGACTCAGGGACACAAACTGATTTAGGCAAAGTCTCCAAGACTTAAGGTCTATAACCCCTCATAAGGCACTACCTATGAAAGCTTATAAGAATTTACTATTCATCTAATAATTACTTTTTCCCATTCTTTTTGGGACGGTGCAATCTGAAGGTTATGTTTTTATAACGGTCTATAACTACGTGGCCGCCAATGGGCACCGCCATAAGGTTGGCGGGTATGTTGTGACCGAAGTTGGAAACGGCCAGAATAGGAAGGGGGTCCCCACGGTCTTCTCTCTTTTTGATGATATCCCCGAGGTAATTTTTGATAAATCGCAGGTGCTCTCTTTGCAGGGTGCGGTAGTTGCCATTTTTGCTGTAATAGGCTAAGGAGCCAATAACCAGTCCTCTGATATCATTAAATACCTTATGTCTTCCAAGGGCCGCCAGGAAACGGTGGAGGTCTTCCACATCTATCTGAACGTCTTCAAAGAACAGGACATACTTTTTCCAGTTATAGGCCGGAGGATTCTTGCGGTTAAGGTAATTGACAAAAGTAGACAGGTTGCCGCCAAGGGGGATACCGGATAATCTTCTCCTGGGAGGGGAGGTCAGCCAGAGGGTCCCGTGGTAATAAATCGGCTGGTCATAAAGCAGGCCAGCGATCTTTTTAAAATTACCTGGACCAAGGCGAAGAGTCGGGAAATAAACCAGAGGGATTCGGGTATGATAATATATATCGTTCAAAAGAAAGGTAAAGTCAGAAAAGCCCATGAAGATAGGCTTTCGTTTCTTGATAATCTGATAATCCTTGCGGTCGATTCTGAAAAGAATGTCTTCAGCCCCGGTGCCGCCGGCCACCGAGATAATAAGGTCAGCTTCTCTGATGGCTCTTTTGAAGTCCCCAGCTCGGTCTTTGAGAGAAGCGGTCACGTGGTCAATTAAATTGTCGCTGGAGTAAAGGTGAGAGCTAACTTGAACATTCAGTTCACCCAGAATCTTGTTTAGGCGATGAACCGTCTTATTAACCAGCCTTTTCTCACCTTGCGGCAGGCAGGTAGACGGGGCAATAAAACTGACTTTTTTTATCTGAACCCCATTCATCGTGGGAGGAATCCTTATCTAGCAATCTGGAAGCTAAGACTAACAAAAAAAGTCAGATTTGGCAAGACTCAAGCTAAAATAAGGGCACAATAATACCGGTCAAATAATTAGGGGGCCTGGAAATCTCCCAGGACTGTTCCGAGTTCTGATTGCCTGATTTTCTTCAAAGCCCGCAATTCAATTTGCCTGATTCTTTCTCTGGTCAGCTTGAAATAGCGGCCTATTTCTTCTAAGGTATATTCTCTTTCATTTTCAAAGCCATATCTCATGGTCAGAATGGTTTTTTCTCGTTCAGTCAGTAAATTAAAGGCCTGTTCCAGGAGATCTTTTAGGTTGTGAAGTGTACAAGTATCAACCGGGTCTTGAGCTTTTTTGTCCTCAAGAAAATCACCAAGAAAAGTATCCCCGGATTCATTAACTGGGGTTTCTAAAGAAACCTCATCCTGAGATAAGCTGGCCATTTCCAGGATTTTGTCTTCAGGCAAGTTCATCCGTTGTCCGAGCTCTTTTTCATCAGGTTCTTTTCCTTCCGATTGGTAGAAACGCTGGGAAGTCTTTTTCATCTTCTGAATAGCTTCTACCAGGTGCACCGGCATTCTGACCGTTCTGGCCTGGTCAGCAATCGCCCTGGTTATGGATTGTTTTATCCACCAGGTGGCGTAGGTAGAGAATTTATATCCCCGATGGTAATCGTACTTTTCTGCAGCTCTAATTAAACCCAGATTACCTTCCTGGATGAGATCCAGGAGACTCAATCCCTGATGCTGGTATTTCTTGGCAATGGAAACAACCAGTCTGAGATTGGAAGCGATCAGGTGGTTTTTGGCTTGTTGCCTTACTTCCTGGGCTTGCTCGACTTGCTGGTAAATGGCCATAAGGTTTTGCCGTCTGGTTTGGGGACTGCCGCTGGCTTCATCCAAGATTCTTTGCTTTATCCGGTTGATTAACTCATATTTCTGGTCCCAGCGCAGATCCAGTTCCAAAGAGAGATTGATGATTTTCAGGGCCAACCTGGCTCTTTTTAGACCATATCTTTTAGTGGCCTGCAGGCTGTTTAACCTTCGAA
>JAQULR010000095.1 GCA_028749205.1 Acidobacteriota bacterium
ATAATTATCACGAAAAGCAGAGCGGCCAATCCCGCACCCAGTTTTCCCCAGAGATACAGCCGGCTTAAAATCTCCGTCTCGAATTCAAGATCTTTATAAAAAAAGGGTTTGGTCAGCAGAAAAGCTCCCAACAAAAAGCAGTTGGTAAAAACATCAAAAGTTCTTTCCACCACGATAGTCCCTATTAAGTAACCGGCACTAAATTTTTCAGACCTGGCTAAATAAACTGGCCTGACCACTTCACCTAACCGCCCAGGGAAAATTAGGGTAACAGTGTAGCCTACGGTGGTGGCTTCTATAGCTTTAACCAGGTTGATGTTAGGTTTTACAGGATAAAGCAGAAACTTCCATCTAAGAGATCTGGTAACCAGATGAAGTGGGGCCAGAAGTACCGTGAAGACCAGAAAGATAGGGGTAACTTGATGCAAATATTTCCAGGCTTCGTTCCAGTTGACGCTCCTTAAAAAAAACCAAAGGAATAAAACTGTTAATAATAATACTATAAAATAATTAAGCCTACGGTTAGCCATATTTTGTCGGCTATCCTTCCATAAAATAGATACAGGGTTTCATATTATACAAAATAAGCCGGTAATCGTCCAAAGGAGGTATCTGGCCTATCTTGAAAAAATGACAGAACTGGGTTATATTTAAGAAAACTGGGAAGTCGTCCAATGGTAGGACACATGACTCTGGATCATGTTATCTAGGTTCGAATCCTAGCTTCCCAGCCAACCTCACTAAATCCTCCTTCATTAATAAAGAGGCAGTTCCTCCCTTCAGGAGCTGCCTGCTTTTAATGTTAGTTGACTTGGTTTATTCCTGATAAATAATACAAGCTAATTATTATTATTTTCTATAATCCTGGTTCCAGCCTCAATCCTGACAAGGTGGATAGTCGGTTGATAGCCTGTTATTCTCAGATAATCAGCAGAAACCTTTTTCTTAAATTCCTCTATCGCCTCAACCTCGATTAGGCTAATCGTACAGCCTCCAAATCCGGCGCCCATCATCCTGGAGCCCAGAACCCCTGGTACTTTGGAAGCTGATTCAACTAAAATATTAAGCTCTGGAGAACTGACCTCATATTCATCCTTTAAGCCAAGGTGCGATTCCCTCATCCTCCGTCCGAAAGATATAAAATCCTGTCCTAAAAGATCCTGGCAGGCCAGCTCTACCCGCATATTTTCTTTAACCACAAAGGCACATCTTTTCCAGATTACTGGTTCAAAGTCCGGTTTATTCTCTTCCAGCATCTCCAGGCTGACATCGCGCAGGCTTTTGATCGCTGGATAATAAGCCTGTAATATTCGAACCCCTTCCTCACATTGCTGCCGCCGGACATTATACTCAGAAGAAGCCAACTCTCGCCTAATTCCGGTATCGCTGATGATGACTCTCAGCTCGGGACTGTCAAAAGGATAATATTCATGGATTAGTGACCGGCAGTCTATCTTAAGAACTTTTCCCGGCTGACCATGAAGACTGGCATACATATCCATGATACCGCATCTTAAACCAACAAACTCGTTCTCCGCCTTCTGAGCTATCAGGGCAAGTCTCAGCAGGTCTAGCTTCAGGTCATAGATATGGTTAATAATAAAAGCCAAACCACCCTCCAGGGCGGCTGAGGAAGACATCCCTGCGCCGATTGGTATATTGCCGCCAAAAGCCAAATCCAGGCCCTTTATCTTAAATCCCATTTTCAGGAACTGGTCAAAAACACCCTCAAGATAATCTGGCCAGCGGAGTGATGATTTCTTAAGGTGAGCGAGGCTGACTTCAAACTCCTGGTCAAAATCCAGAGAATAGAAACGACAGCGTTGGTCATCTCTGGCGGCCGCAGCCAGGACAATTACCCGGTCGGTAGCTCCAGGTAAGACAAAGCCTTCATTGTAATCTGTATGCTCCCCGATAAGATTTATCCTACCAGGCGAAGCTATTAGCAGGGGCTTTCTCTGAAATCTTTCTTCAAAACTTTTTTTAACTGATTCCACTAACTTTTCCATAGCTCTCTACACTCCCAAGCAGCTTGAAAATTAGAAATATCAGGTTAGCAGATGTTTGTCAAAAACATTAGTCAGCAAGCTAATTGAGTTCTTCTTAGCCGAGACTACTGATTTCTCACATTGGAAAGAGAAAACGAAGATTTTTTCAAAAAAGAGCTTTTTGACTTTGATGATTTTTGGTGTAAATTTATATATATAAAGCTTAGAGAAGGAGGTAGGGTGAAAAAAACGAATGTTTTGGTTTTAGCGTTGCTGTTGGTGTTTGTTGCTTCCTGCGGTGTTCAGATGCTCCCTTCAAGAGACTCCTGGTATGCTAAACATTATTTTATTATGAAAAATTATGAAAGAGAAACTTATAAAAAACTAACTGATGAAGGACGCCAGGAATTCCAGCAGCTGTTCTGGCAAGTACGCCAGCCCTTAGCCAAAGAACAATTTGATGAAAGGATTGCCTACATTGAGCGGATCTATAAAAGTGAAAACCGCAGCCAGCCCTGGAATACCGACCGGGGTAGAATATATTTGTTAAATGGCCCCCCAGCTTCCATCGACTATAAACAGAATACTGACTGGGTGATGACAATTGATACTTCAACTGGCCAATCTGGGAGCCTTATGACCGAGCGGAACAAGGAAGATATTCAAGCTACTACCGCAGAAATCTGGACTTATCCTTATGACAAATATTTCGTCTATTACATTTTTACTTTTGCTCCCCCCAGCACCTGGAAATTAAGTCCTTCCACTTATCAGAACAACCCCTATTTAGAGGGCCTGGAAACTCTCAACAAAGACCTGATCTTTGGTGTGGTAAATGAAGAAGAATATAAATATAAGCTCTCTGACCTAACTCAGAAAAAATGAAG
>JAQULR010000096.1 GCA_028749205.1 Acidobacteriota bacterium
TTCAAAAAACTTAATGCTGAACTTCTTGGCCTGTCGGTTGATCAGGTATTTTGTCACATCAAGTGGGTAGAGTGGATTGAGAATGAGCTCAAGGTAGAGATTCCATTTCCCATCATCGCCGACGACCTGGGCAAAATAGCCATGAAAATTGGTATGATCCATCCTGGTGGCGGGGCCAAGACTGTCAGGGCCGTTTTCCTCATTGACCCTGAAGGCATCATTCGGCTGATTCTCTACTACCCCTCAGAACTTGGCCGAAACATCTCTGAAATCCTTAGAGTGCTAGAAGCCTTCCAGGTCTCCGACCAGCACGATGTGGCTATGCCGGCCAACTGGCCCAACAATGAACTGATTAAAGATCACGTCATCATCTCACCGCCTTCTGATATTAAAACTGCCAGAGAACGTAAAAAACAATATGAATGCTTCGACTGGTGGTTCTGCCACAAAAAGGTGTGATTCAGGGCAAAAGAAAAATCCGCTAACTGAGAGGCTGCTCGGCGCAGCCTCTCTTTTTTTAATATAAACCTGTATTGTTCCCTTCCAGATAAGGAAAACCAGTGGATACCAAAGTCTAAGAAAATCGTATCTTCTTCTCGATTTTCTGCCCCTTATTTTCCCGGACCTGATTTTCCTATCAATCATGATAGAAAATCTTGAGACAGGTCCAATTTTATGAATAAGGCTGGTTAAACTGGGTTAAAGCTTATAACTTATAAATTTATAATAACGATAAAAGATTTTTGTTGACTCATTCTGATATCTAATATATTTTACGCATTAGATATAAACGAGGAGGATACTCATGACAAAATCCAGGCTTTCTGGCCTAAACAAAGCAATCTTGGGTTTATCGTTTGTTTTGATAATAGTATCAGCTATTGTTCTCATCTGGTCCATTGCTTGCACAACAGATACTTCAACCCAGGAAGAAATATCTTTTCTTCCACCTATTGACCCCCAGAAAGTTCAGAATCAGGATGACATGACCTGGGCTGATTATCGCCCGATACCAGGGCGTGACTGGAACGATCCTTCACTTAAGCCTGAGAAAGGATTTCGCTTAGCTGTAGTGGCCGTTGATTTTCCTAACCAGCCCTTTGTCATCACCAGACCAAAAGGCTCTGACCCCTTCGGCAATCCCCAGGTTGATCCTATCCCCCGTGAACAAGTACCTCAATTTTACGCTGACTTTTTCACCAAACCCCTTCCTGTAAACCATAATCTTAATATTCACGGCTATTGGATGGAGCAATCGCGCGGGAAATTCGGACTGACCCAGGTCGATGCTTTTGGCCCCTACCATATGCCTAAACCACACTGGTGGTACGGACTTAATGAATACGGCCAAAATAAATTTACTCCTGATGGAAGTGAAGCTTCGGGCCGCTTAGAAAGAGATTGCGATGAACTCTGGATGGCTGATACTGGCCGCGATCTTCGACAAGAATATGATGCTGTCCTTCGCATCTATGCCGGCTATGACGAGACTGGTGTCTGGATGGAATTTGGCGAAATGAAATTTGCCAGTAAAGATGATATCCCACCCGAATGGGGCAATCCCAATCCGGAAATGCCCCGCTGGGTTCCAACTCGCTATGTGGAATGGACCAGCTGGTTAGCTGGCTCGCAGCAATGGGGGCTTTCCTCGATGCGCCAGGGCGAAAACTCCGGAACCATAGCTCACGAACTCGGCCATTTTGCCTTCAGGCTTCCTGACTTGAATAATAATCCCTATGTCCAGCCCTACCGACGGGCTGCGGTTGGTCCATGGGATTTGATGGACCGCGGTTGCTTTAACGGTCCCGGAGGTCCACACAGGCGCTGGGTGGTTCCACCGATAGCCGGTGCAGCCGGTCCTCCAGGTCTGATGATTCGAAACCGGATGGCCTGCGATTTTATCAGGGAAGGAGAGCTTCTAACCTTAAGCCGAGAAGGCCTGGCTAAATCTGGCCTAGTGATAGCAGATATTACTGCCCGGTCTTTTGATCCTTTGCCCAGAACCTACACCGGAATTAATGTTCGTCTTGACGGCTCTGAACCTGGCGACCGAACCCCGGCTGATGACCCAGCTACTAATCCACTCTCTCCTGGTATACCCAATTACAATTTTTATTCGCTCGAGGTCATCCAGCGAGTCGGGTTTGATTCTTTTTGTCCTGATAATGGGGTGCTCATCGCCAAAAACAAGGATAATCTCCGTGGGCGGAACGGTGGCCCCAACCAGTTTAATAGCTACATCTGGGCAATTGATGCTCATCCCGAAGATATTAATATGGTGGATTACATCAGCCCCAATGGGGAAAAAGTGATGTGTACCATTGCTGATTACCGCCAGCTAAACGATGCCCTCTTCCATGCTGGATTGAATTCAGGCAGCCAGTATGAATATCTTGATGAACCAAATCGCTTGCATTTTTATGTGGTTGATGTCCATAAGAACCAAGAGGGCATTCTGTCTTATACTCTGGCCATCCGCTCCCTTGACGGCTCCGGTCCGCAAAAAAGAGGGCTCGAGCTAAAAGCGGCTGCAGTTGAGGTCAAATCTACTAAAGAAAACCTGACCCCGGTAACCTTCAGTCTTGAAAACACCGGGCAATCTGCTGATACCGATCCAGCTCTACATCCCTCCGATGCTTCTCAACACCTCAATTCTGACCTCTACCGCCTTGAAGTCTCGATTGAAGGAAAAGGCTGGAAAGCTGAACTGCCCAATGGCCTGGCTGCGGTGGAATTCGGAAAAGCTGCAGAAATTACAGTCTACATCCGCCCAGAAAAATCAAGCTCTAAAGAAGCTACCCTGACCTTAAAAGCCACCTCTGAAAGTGACCCTACAAAACACTCTACAGCTCAAGTCAAACTTTCCCTTTGAA
>JAQULR010000048.1 GCA_028749205.1 Acidobacteriota bacterium
ATGTAAGGCTGAGATATGGTTTGTCCTTCTCCAATCGGCAGCGGATAATCTTCGTAGGCTTCTTTCCGGTACCCTTCAGGCACAAAAAGATGCCTGGGCACTTCCTTAAGGGCTCTGAGGACCCTTTCATCCCTAATCCCCCGGCTTTTTATTTGATACTTGACCATCTGTTCTCTTTTTTTCAAGAAATAAGCTTCTTCCCCTTTTTCCTGAGCATCAAGCAGAGAAAGGCCCAGAGAGAGCGGCAGAAGCAGTATCAATAAGAGCTTTAATCTTAGCATCAATTAAATTTTACCCCAGATAAAGGCAAATTAGCCAGAGAATTATCTCACCCCTGGCGACTAATTAGCTTGAACAAAAATCACCTGTTAATTAGCCAGAGACGGTGATTGACCGCCCAGCCATAGCTGGTATCCTCTAAGTAAGAAGGAAATTAGAAAGACTAACAATTATGAGAAAAATTGTTGACATAGAGAGTTAAATTTGATAATTGATAGCCAAGTGTATGCAAGGAACTGAAATTCAGGTGGCAAAGAAGGCAATCTATCCAGGCTCTTTTGATCCTATCACCAATGGACATGTCAACATTATTCAAAGGGGAAAGAAGATTTTCGACAAAATTATTGTGGGTGTTCTTGATAACCCCAAAAAGAGCCCACTGTTTACCACGGAGGAACGAGTGGACCTGATTTGTAAGACCTTTGAAGGTGACTCAGCCATAGAAGTTGTAACCTTCAGCGGGCTGCTGGTAGATTTTGCCAGCCAGAATAAAGCTGAGGTGGTAATCAGGGGACTGCGAGCCATCTCTGATTTCGAGTATGAATTTCAGATGGCCCTGATGAACAGGAAACTGTCCAGTGAAATCGAAACCCTTTTTATGATGCCAAGCTTAAAATATTCTTTTCTCAGCTCCAACTTAGTAAAAGAGGTTTTTCAGTTAGGCGGATGTGTTAAAGACCTGGTACCAACTGTAGTAGAAGAGGCTATGAAAAGTAAATTCATGAATCTTAATAAATAAGGCGGTAAAAATGTTGGGTTTATCCAAAGAAAAGAGTGTGGTCGGGCTCGATATCGGGTCCTATTCTGTTAAGGCAGTTGAATTAAAAATTAGGCAAAAAGGAGATAACCTCCAGTATGAAGTGCAGAAGATTGGTTACGAACCTCTTCCGCATGATGCCATTGTTGAAGGTACTATAATTGATTCCACTGCGGTCAGTGAAACTATCAAACTGCTATTTGAAAATGCCAGAATTTCCAGTCGTGATGTCTCCATTTCTATTTCAGGCAATTCAGTCATAATCAAAAAAATCTCCTTGCCGGCCATGGACCAGCAGGAACTGGCCGAGTCCATCATCTGGGAAGCCAAACACAATATTCCCTATAACTATGAAGAAACCAATGTTGATTACTACATAATGTCATCCCCAAGAGGCTCTGAAGGCACAGTTGATATCCTTCTGGTAGCAGCTAAAAAAGATAAAATTGCTAACTATAGCAACGCCGTCAGCATTGCCAGGAAAAATTTGACCGCCATTGAAGTTGATATCTTTTCCCTGATTAACGCTTTTGAAATCAACTATCCTGAAATCTTCAAAGACAAGACTGTAGCCATCATCAACCTGGGAGCCAATGTTACCAATGTTGGAATAGTGGAGCATGGTCTGCCCCAGTTATTCCGGGACTTGTCCCTGGGTGGCTACTTTTTTACTGAAAATATCCGTAAGGAGCTGAATGTCTCTTTTGAAGAAGCAGAAGCTGCCTTAAAAGGTATCCCCAGCAAGAACATAAATGCTGATCAGTTTAGCTCAGTCCTGACCATGAACATCCGGGACTTACTTGATGAAATGGAAAAAACTTTTTCTTTCTATGAAGCTGGAGAAAAGAGAGAGCGCCGCATTGAGCAAATATTTCTGGGTGGCGGGTTGTCCTTAATTCCTAACATGGTCAGTGCTTTCGAGCTTAAGTTCAGAATTAAAACTGAATTACTAAATCCTTTCCGATCGCTCAAATACGATGAAAAGAAATTTGATTCAATCTATTTTAACGAGATGGCCCCTGTTTTCGGGGTAGCCGTTGGACTTTCAACGAGAAAGGCAGAGAAATGAGCCATGATTAGGATTAATTTATTAAAACCGGAAGCTAAAGAAGTCAGGGAGCCTGTTCCAACAGGTTTGCCCAGGGAAGCGAAAGAAAGGAAAAAAGCCAGTATCGGAACGATAATCTTTCTTTTATTGCTGGTCAGCCTGGCCGGTTATTATTTTTATCAGCACTGGGAAATGCAAAAAGAAAAGGAGCTCATTGCCCAGGCTCAGCAGGAAAAAAACCAGCTCCAGTATGTGGTGGCCAAGCTGGATGAACTTAAGATGCAGAAAGCTAACCTCGAAATGAAGATCAACCTTATCACCCAGTTGAAAAATAACCAGGATATTGCTGTCAAGATAATGGACGAGATTAACCGGAGAATTCCGGATTTTGTCTGGCTGCAAGAAGCCAGCTTTGATGGCCAGACTCTAAAAATTAAGGGTGGGGCCATATCCAATAATCTGATAGCCGATTTCATAACAAACTTGCAGCGGAGTGAGACTTTTGGCCAGGTAAACCTGATTGACTCTACTCAGAGATCTCAGGGGGGTGTGGTTTACCTGGAATTTAACATGACTGTTCCGGTGATAAAGCCTGAATTGCCAGCTGCCAAGCCAGTCGCGCCCAAAGCCACTCCCCAGTCTACGACAAGGAGATAGCTATGAAGAACTGGCCCTGGTACGGATACTTAATTCTAGCTGTGGTCATTTTTGCCCTGGCCTTCTTTTTTTATTTCAAGCCTCGGAATGAGGAGATCCAGGATCTCCGAGCTCAAAGAGAGAAACTGGAAAATGAAGTCCAGGTATTGAAGGAAAAGAAAAAGGAGCTGGATAAGATTGAAGCCGAATTGGTGGTTCTTAACGCCACTCTCAAAGACCTGGAGCAGATAATCCCTCAGCAGAAAGAGATCGCCGAGATTCTGAGACGGATTCAACAATTGGCTTACGATTCCCGACTTAATGTTCTAAAATTTCAACCCCGGGGTGAAATCAAAAAGGATTATTATGCGGAATGGCCAATAAATATTGAGATATCTGGAACCTACCACAATCTGGGTATATTTTTTGACAAGCTGAGCAAGTTTTCTAGGCTGTTTAATGTTAATAATTTTACTATCAATGCTCTAAGCAACCAGACTGATACCCTGACGATAGGAGCCAAATTTGTCACCACCACCTATTATTTTTTAGAACAACAGCCCCAACAGGCCAAGAGTCCGGCTAGTTCTCAAAGGCAGAGGGAATAACATGAAAAAGATACTAAGTTTAACTCTGGCATTTTTTATGGTTGGGATTTCCGGTTTTTTTGCCCTGGCCTATAGCCAGCAAGAGGTTGAGAAAAACGAACCGCAGGAAACTATCATCTCTCCAGCTCAGACCTTCAGTACTCTCCCCCCGCGGGCCTATTATAACCCGGGCGGGCGAAGAGATCCGTTCAAAGACCTGATAGGTAAAGGCAAGACTGGAGGCAAGGTCACCTCCGCTACCGGGCAATTAACCATAGATAATGCCAATCTTGTGGGCATAGTTAAGACCCCAAAAAGCTTTGTAGCTATAATTTCTGGTCCTCAGGAGTTCCCTTATTTTCTGAAGATAGGAGACAGGCTGGCTGATGGCTATGTCTACTCCATCGACGAATCTCAGGTGGTTTTCCGGAAAACTCATGAAAGGGGTTTCCCATTAATGAGGCCCAGGAACATTGTAAAAGAAATAAATCCAGAGGAGCGTTAATATGAAAAGGAAAAATTGTTGGCTTATTCTGGCAGCAATAAATTTGATACTGTTTTCTGCTTTTGTAGTTCAGGCCACTGAACTGAACAAGATCGAGGTTAAACCCGGTGTCCTGTCAACCAGAGTAGTCCTGGTGGCTGAAAACCCTGTTCAGGTCAGAGGACTCAGCTATCTCTCTGAGGCTCCCCCGGTGCTATCAATGGAACTGATTAAGGCAGAACCTGTTGAACTACCCGCAACCATAGAGCCCGGCAGCCGACTGGTTCAGAAAATCAGCCTGGAGCCGGTAGGCGACAACCTAAAAGTTTTACTTCAATTAAAAGAAAAAGTTCCTTTTCAGCTGTTAGTAGAAGAAGGCCAGACTATTATTGAACTCACTGAGTTTCTCAGAGCCTCTTCTTATCAAGTTAATCCGGCTCTAACTGCCCTTATTAGACCTGAGAACCAGATTAATTTCAGCAAACTGAACATAAAAAATGATCCTGATAAGGTCAGCTTTACGATCGACTTAACTGGAGAAGCTCCAGTTCAAACTTTCGCTCTGGATAATCCTTACCGATTGGTGGTTGACCTGCTTAACACTCAATACCAGAAATCTGGCCAGTCTTATAAAATAGGCAGAGCTAATATTGATCAAGTCAGAGTAGGACAATTTAAGGTCACTGACCCTTGTCCGATTACCAGACTGGTTTTCGACTTGAAGGAAGCTAGCTGGTATTCCCTGAACTCCACTCCTACTGGTTTGAAAATCACCTTCTATGCTCCTCAGGAAGCCATAGTAGCCCAGAAAATCGAAGAAGCCAAACCAGAGAAAAAAGAATCTGTTATTACCAGTATGGCCAATGCTCTGCCTGCTCCTAAGCCAGAAAAGTCTCCTGTTAAAGAAGAAGTGTCAAAGGCTGAACCAATAAAGATTGAGCCCGAGCCAGCCAAGATCAGTCCTGAGCCTAAGCCTAAAGTTGCCAGGACTGTGGTTCAAGAAAAAGATCAATTCGAACCCCGGGTTATTCAGACATCTGAAGAAAAATATTCGGGAGAAGTGATTAGTCTGAAATTCAAAGATGCTGACCTCAGGGATGTTATCCTCTTCCTGGCTGATTTTGCCGGTCTAAATGTCGTTTTTGACCCTGAAGTCAGGGGTTCAGTGACTTGCAACCTGCAAAAGGTTCCCTGGGACCAGGCCCTGGAAATTGTCCTGCGGCAGAACCGGATGAGCAAAATTATAGAAGGAAACGTTCTCAGAATTGCCCCTATGACAACTCTCGCCAGAGAAGATGAAGAATTAAGAAGGATCCAGGAAAGCAAAGAACTGGCAGGCCCAATTCAGGTTAAGACCTTAACCCTATCCTACTCCAAGGCCAGAGATGTCCAGAGTCTGCTAAAAAGCAGGCTTTCCAGGAATGGGGAAATCGTCATTGATGAAAGGACCAATACCCTGATCATTTCTGAAGTGAGAGACCGGATGGAACTGCTGGAAAGGCTAATTGAGGTGCTTGATACTCCGACCCCTCAGGTTTCTATAGAGGCTAGAATAGTAGAAGCCACTTCTACCTTTATCAGAAACCTTGGTATTCAGTGGGGTTATAAAGGAGTCATTGACCCGTTCTATGGCAACCAGACAGCTATTTCCTTCCCTAACAAGATCCTGGCTGATGGGGCGATGATTCCTCAGGGTATCGTGACCAAAGGTATCGGAGGGCCGCTCGGAGGGTACGCCATCAATTTGCCAGCCCCCGCTTTTAACACCGCTATCGGCTTTTCTTTTGCTAATGTTACAGATACCTTCAGACTGGACGTGGCCTTATCTGCCTTGGAAACTTCAGGGCAAGGCAAGATAATCTCTTCTCCCAAGATAACGACTCAAAACAACCAGGCGGCCGAAATCATCCAGGGCCGTCAGATTCCGGTCCAGACTGTAGCCAATTTCACTGTGACCACCAGATATGTTAATGCTGCTCTGGAGCTTAGAGCCACGCCTCAAATCACCGCCGAAGGCACCATTATTATGAATTTAGAAATTCAGAACAATGCAGCAGATTTTGCTAACCTGGTTAACGGCATTCCGCCCATTACCACCCAGAGTGCCCAGACCACGGTGATGGTTCCCGACGGTGGAACCACAGTTATCGGCGGTATCTACCGGACCGAAGATTCGATCACTCGAGAAAGAGTGCCATATTTACACAGTATCCCTATTCTTGGAAGCCTGTTCAAGTCTTTTGCCAGAACCAAACAGAATAGGGAACTCCTGATATTTATAACCCCAAGGATCATTAAATAGCTGAGAGGAGAACGAAAGATGAAGAAAATAACCTTAAGCTTCAAAATATTAACGGTTTTTGCCCTCAGTCTGATGCTGTTTTCCTGTAATCCAGTTGAAAAGGAAACCGACTCCGGTAGTTTTTTGATAATTGAAAGTATAACCGGTAAGGATAATCTGGGGAACGATTCAAGTATCGTCTTTTCTGATGTCATAACCAACGGCCAGGTTTATTCTGACTTTGTCACCGTTACCCTGCAGACCGCCACTCTTGACCCCAATCCCATTATGGGTGTCTCTCAATACAGTGACATTATGCTCACTAATTATGTTGTAACTTACATCAGGAGCGACGGGGCCACCGTGGAAGGCACAGACGTTCCATATCATTTTGAAGGCACTCTATCCCAACTGGTACCAGTAGGTTCCAGCGTCAGCTTCCCGCTGATAATCGTGAAAGATACTGCCAAAAATCAGGCTCCTCTCAATACTCTGGTTGGCACAACCGAGGTGTTAGAATGCCATGCCACTATCGAATTCATCGGGCATGACCTGAGGAACAGGGGGGTAAGGCAAACTGGTCAGATAACTGTGCGGTTTGCTGACTTTGTCGATGAGGCTGGAGGAGAAGAAGAAGAGGAAGGAGGAGAATAAAAATAGATTATTAGCAGGCTTTATTTTATAGTCTCCTTATTTCCAGATTCTGACTGCAAGATGGGGACTGGGTCTTTTCTGGCGGAATTCCTTAAGAAGAACTAATAATTCAGCCAGCTGCTCTTGAGAAATAAGCCTGAGAAATAGTTTTATTTCCTTCTTTTCTCTCCTCCACATCTGCCTGGTTATCCTCGGACCTATTATCTCCAGGGCCGGGAAATCAGCCCTGAGTTTTTCTAAGAGCTGCCTTGAACGGCGGGCTGAGTTTCTAAGGGAGCCGGCCTTCAGATTTACTTCCACCAGGCAGCTAAATGGCGGATAATTTAATAAATTCCGATAGTCAATTTCCTGCTCGAAAAAAATCTCATAGTTACGACTTAGAGCCTGGCGAATAACCTCCGGCTCGGGACCAGTGACCACCGCTACCACCTTACTGCCGGTGTCATTCTTTACCAGTTCTAATAATTTATAAATCGTGGCAAAGGTTCTCTCACTGGCTCTGAAATCGGGTAAATTCAGACTGTTTTCCGGATTTATCAGAACCACTAAAGAAAATAACCCTTCAGGTAAATGGTCGATGGCATATTCTGTCCCTACCAGGAGTTTTGTCTTTCCAGACCGGACTTTCCTCGCAATCTGCCTGATTCTGGTGTCTCCTAAACCTTCCTCCAACACTTCAACTGCCTGTTCGGGGAAAGTTTCACTGAGCTGTTCTTTCAGGTATTGACTGCCTCTGATTCTTCCTGGCCGAAGCTTCTTGCCACAGACTGGACATTGCTCTAGAGCCTGGCTGATTTCACCACAATAGCCACAGGTTAATTCACCATTTTTCTTCTTCAGACTCAAAGCTATCCGGCACTTCTGACAACGGGCCACAAAACCACAGCTCGGGCAGAAAAGATAGCCAGCATAACCCTTTCGGTTGACAAAAAAGAAGCTCTGGCTTTCAGTCGCCAGTTGCCTGCCTAAGTCTTCCTTTAACTCCTTCTTGATTACTTGCCCAATGCCCATTCGAGAAAAACTGAGGTTGTAAGAAGGTTTCTCTTCGCCCAGATTGATCAGGGTCCCTTTTTCTCGGTGATGGTAATAGCGGCTTATGCCTGGACAGCCTGAACTGAAAATCACCAGGCTATTGTCGATTTTAGCTCTGATTTCAGCTGCTGCTCTGGCATCAAACACCGGCCCCTCGGTTTGATAATAAAGGTCATCCTGCTCTTCATCAATTATTATTAGTGACAAAGGCTCGACAGGCAAAAAAAGAGCTGACCTGGTACCGAAGACTACTCGGACCTCCCCGGAGACAGCCAGAGCCCAGTTCTCGCTTTTTTCTTTTTCAGTCAGTTGGCTGTGCCATAAAATATGAGGACTGGTTAGACTGTCTGAAAACTTTCTCCATTTCTCGAGTCTTTGAATTTCTGGCACCAGAACGAGAACTAAGCCATTATCCTGGCAGGCAAAATCAATAAGCTTGGCCAGTAGCTTTTGCCGTTTCTTTTGACTTCCGCTAAGCAGGAAACTATCATTTTCTCTCCTGACAAGTTTTTCCAGCATTTTCTTTTCTGCCTCAGACTCCCCTTCAGGTCTAACCGGCAGACTGAGCTGCCGAGGATTAGCCTTTTGAACATTTTTCTCCACCCGGCTCTTCCAAACTCTTTCTTTAATCTCAATAAAACCATTTTCTTCAAGAGATTTTAGATAAGGATTGATTTCTTTTATTCCTAACTTTCTTTTAAGATAAAGAGGGCTTAGCTGACGATCAGCTAAAAGACTAAGAAGGTCCTGCTTTCTTCCTTTCAATTTTCCCGAAGTCAGTGCCTGCTGTCCTTTTTCTGTTAGCCTGACTTTTAGCTCTAATTTTTGCTTCCTCGAAGGTGGTTCAGACAACCTCATAAAAAGTCCTGGTGGAGACAAGCTAAAGTCTGATAAAGCCAGGATAAACTTGATAAAAGACTCAGACCAGATAGGCTTGTCATCAAGACAGTCGATGATTTCTTTAACCCTAAAACCAGGTTCCGGCCGGTCATTTTTTATTTCCAGAACATAGCCAATTAGTTTTCTTTGACCTAAGGGGGCTACAACCCTCGAGCCAACCCAGGCTTTTCCGGTCATTTCTTCTGGCAAGCGATAGAGAAAGGTTTGGAATAAAGGCAGGGGAAAAATTACTTCGCAGTAGTTGGCCATCAGGATTTAAGCAATTTCATAACTTGTTTCATGTCTTCCCAGACCATTTTCCTAATTTGCTTGTTCCTTTCATTCCTAACCAGATAGGCAGGATGAAAGGTAGGCATTACTGGTATTCCCTGAAACTCTCCAAAATGACCTCTGAGTTCAGACATACTTCTGGAGCTCTGCAACAAAAACTCTGTGGCCACCTTACCCAGAGTTACAATAACCCTGGGCCGAATCATTTCAATCTGCTTGAGCAAAAAGTGGCTACAGGCTTTGATTTCATCAGGCCGAGGAGTGCGGTTTTCTGGAGGCCGGCATTTGATCACATTAGCTATATAAACCTCTTCACGGGAGAAACCCATTGACTGGATAATTTTTGTAAGTAACTGGCCGGCTCTACCTACAAAGGGTCTGCCTTGAAAGTCTTCATCTCTGCCCGGGGCTTCACCTACAAACATCAGTTGGGCCTTCCAGTTACCCTCACCTGGGACAGCCTGGGTTCGGGTCTTAAAAAGAGGACAGAATCGGCAGTTAAGTATTTTCTGTATCAATCGATCCCATTCAGCTTGCTGGTCACCTTCTGAGCCTTGAAAGTGTTCACCAGAGATGAGCTCGGGGCGGCTGGAATTATCTATCGGCCTTTCTGCAGGTTGGCGGTGGGGTTCAACCAAAAAGTCTACTCCCAGCTGCCGGAAAAACTCCAGCTGAGTTCTTAGCTCTTCCAGTTTCAGTTTGTCAAATTTTTCTTTTTCGTTCATTAAGCAAAAGCCCTATCTCCTGAAATATCTGCTGGCTGATTTTCCTCTTGCTAAGCCGAGAAGTCTTTTTTGACCGACCATCAGGCCAGAGCAACCAGACTTCATTATCATCACTCTCAAAACCTATTTCTGAACTGGAAACATCGTTAGCCACTATCAGGTCAAGTTTTTTTCTCAACATCTTTTCCATGGCTTTATCCGCCACCTGACCGGTTTCAGCCGCAAAGCCTATCAAAAGTTGCTGATTTTTATTTTTCCCCAGCTCCTCCAGAATATCCGGCGTCTGTTCTATTTCTAAAGTTCGACTGAGGACTTCCTTTCGGATCTTGCCTGGCTGGTACTTTTTGAATCTGAAATCAGCCACCGCCGCGGCCATCAACACCACCTCCGCCCGCGAATAATGCTTCAAAACGGCCAGCTTCATTTCCTCAGCCGTCCTAACTCTCTCCAGATAAACCCCTGAAGGGGGCTCCAGGTTAACCGGGCCAGAAATTAAGATGACCTCAGCTCCCAGTTGATAAGCCTCTTTAGCCAGCTCAAAACCCATTTTTCCTGA
>JAQULR010000015.1:0-37993 GCA_028749205.1 Acidobacteriota bacterium
GTGTAAGGATATTGATCGAGAGTTACTTCAACTCCTCGAGCCCTGGCCGCCTCCACTGGTGAGATAATCATTTCCAGCCTATTCCAAACATCTTCATCAGCCAGTTTGATATGAGAAATCTGAACTGGAATTCTGTTCTTCTCTCCAATGCTGATAGCCTCTTCGATAGCCTCAGTAATTCTCTTACCCTGATTGCGAATATGAGAAGCATAGAATCCTCCATATTCAGCCACAGCTGAAGCCAGGTCCACCAGCTCCTCGGTTTCTGAATAAGTCCCCGGCAAATAAGAGAGTCCAGTGGACAAGCCAATGGCTCCAGTTCTCATTTCTTGTCTTAAAAGATCTTTCATCTGGTTTATTTCTTCTGAAGATGGCTGGTCAGCCTTCATCCCCATTACTTCTCTTCTAATAGTGTTATGTCCGGCCAGAGAAGCAAAATTACAGGCAATTCCCTTTTCCTCAATTTTTTGGAACAGGCTTTCAAGAGGGAACTCATGTCCTCCACAATTTCCTCCAATTAGAGTGGTAACCCCCTGAGAAACGTAATTTTCGCAACCGGGAATTTCCACTAAATCACGGTCAGTATGAGTATGAATATCTATAAAACCAGGAGCTACTACCAAACCTGAAGCTTCGATGGTTTGGCTGGCTTCCTTCAGGTCAATCTTGTCCTTGATGGCTACAATTTTCTCATCTCTTATTCCAATATCTGCCAGAAACCAGGGATTACCGCTACCGTCGATAACCATCCCGTTAATAATAGCCAGGTCATATTTTTGCTCAGAAACCTGGCAACCAGAAAACATTGCCACCAGCATAAAAGCCAATACCAGACTTACAGTCAAGGCTTTGTTGGTCATCAGATTTTCTCCTTTTTTAGATTTAATATTTTAGCCTTCTATTTGCTTTAGATAATTAACGTTAACTCTTAATAAATAATTCAACTTAATCTACATTATTCAATATTCTATTTATTAATTAATCACCTTACCAGGAAAATCAAGGGGATTTAAAAGTAAAAACTGGGACCTGAAACAATTTTATTAAACCGACCCCTGGCCCAGATTTTCTATCTCCTGGTTTTCCGATTACTCGATTAGGTTGCTCTCAATAACTCTTCCATTCTATGAACAAGGCAGATTAAAAGTCAACTCCAAAACATGACTTATTTTTTGGAAAATCCAATCCCCTCAGATGGTGGTTATTCCTCAGGATTCTTGATGCCGTCAGCATAGTCAATAAGGCTGATTGGCAAATTAACAAAAAAACTTTTTATTATCATTTGTTATTCTTAAGACTAAGTTTTTTCTGAGATTTCCAATTATAATTGATAAGAAAATTATAAAATGATAACATTCTGTTAAATAAATTCGGCCCCCAATTTCTATCTTGAGGACAGGAAGATAGCAGGTTGGCCTGGAGAGTTGGTAATTTCTTCAGGTGAATATTATAAAATATTTAGCTTTAATAATATGGATAATAACCGTAAACCATACTATCAATTTCTTACCTCATCAATTGCCGAGTTTTTATCTTCAATCATAAAAATTTCTGGAGGTTCAAATTATGGAAGTTATTTTCCTTGATAATGGAGCTACCTCTTTTCCCAAACCGGAAGAAGTCTATCGATTTATGGACTATTTTTATCGCCATTATGGAGTCAATCCGGGTCGGTCCGGATATGACTTGTGCCGCGAGGCAGGAGAGTTAGTAGAAAATACCAGAAAAATGCTAACAGAATTCTTTAATGGTCCTAATTCTGACCGGCTGTGTTTCACTTACAATTCCACCGATGCTCTAAATCTGGCTCTTTTCGGATTACTCCAGCCAGGGGATCAGGCTATCACTACTACCATCGAGCATAATTCCGTGCTTAGACCTCTTTACCACCTGGGACTTCAAGGAGTAGAAATTGATTATGTCCCCTTCGACCGGAATGGCTTTATCGATCCGGATGATATTAAAAAAAGGATAAAAAAGAATACCAAACTAATAGCCATCAACCACGCCTCCAATGTAATCGGTACCGTTCAGCCGATAAAAGAAATCGGCCAGGTCTGCCAGAAGCAAGGTGTTCTTCTGGTCGTTGATGCCTCTCAATCAGCCGGCAAGGTCCCAATAGATATGAAGGAAATGAATCTTGACGTGGTTTGTTTTACCGGCCACAAATCTCTGCTGGGACCGACAGGAATAGGTGGACTGTATGTGGCTGAGGGAGTAGATATCAAGATTACCAGAGCGGGGGGAACAGGAGTCCGTTCTGCCCAGCGAACCCATCTAGAGGAGTATCCCTACCGCCTGGAATACGGCACTCCCAACGTGGTTGGCATTGCTGGCCTCCATGCTGGTCTGAAATGGATTCAGGGAAAAGGCCTTAGCAACCTCCATTATCAGGAAATGAAACTAACAGAAAGGCTGGTTAATGGTTTGAAAGAACAAGATGGGGTTACTCTCTACTGTCAGGATGACTTGACGGATCATATCAGTGTTGTAGCTTTTAATGTTGATGGGATGGAGGCTCAAGATGTGGGCATCCTACTGGATGTAGATTATAACATCGCCAGCCGCACTGGTTTACACTGTGCTCCGTTAGTACACCAACAATTGGGAACTGATAAGATTAAAGGGGCAGTCCGCTTTGGCATCGGTCCCTTCAATACCGAAGAACACATTAAAACAGCTATTCAAGCTATAGAGGAGATTGTGCAATTCCAGAAAAAGAAAAAAAATTAAAGACTCCTCGCCTCAGACGCAGCCATCAGGCTTGGGCAGCCCGGCCACCTTGCAGGCACCTTTAGCCGGACCAGAAGGAAATAGCTCATAGATATGCTTAAGTGAAATCCCGGTTTCGGCTACCATTTTGCGAATCATCGGGGCTTGCCCTTTCTGAACATAATAATCTCTAATATATTTGACAATTTTCCAGTGCTCTTCGGTCATCCTTTCAATTCCTTCAGCCTGCTTAGCCAGAAATTGAGCTATTTCTTCATTCCATAACTCTGGAGTTTCTAAAAAGCCTTCATCATTGATGGTCAATTTGATACCCTTGAATTCTAAGTCAGCCATTAGCCCTATCTCCAATCTAATTTTTAAAGGAAATTATAACTTATTTTATCTGGAATAATCACCAATAATCCAGGTTTACTGATTCTGGTTATCAGCCAGCCGGGCCGGCAACCAGATCAAAAAACTGGTTCCAAAGCCTGGAGAGCTCTGGACTTCTATTTTCCCTTGATATGCCATAACTATGTGCTTTACTATGGATAAACCTAATCCAGTTCCCCCGGTTTTTCTGGAGCGGGATTTATCTACTACATAAAAGCGCTCAAAAATCCTCGGCAGATCTTCCTCGGCAATTCCAAGGCCGGTGTCAGCAACCGAGAGCAAAATTTCCCTCTCCTTTTTCTCTATCTTAACAATCACTCCACCATTTTCAGTATAGCGGATAGCATTATCCACCAGGTTAACTATCAGCTGTTCCATCTGAAAAGCATCAGCCAGGATTATCGGTAATGGTTCTGCTTCCAGCCGCAAATAAAGTCCTTTAGCTCGAGCCTCCTTTTGATAGGCCTCAACCACTGCTCTGGCAATTTCTACCACATCCACAGGTTCGCTTTCCAGCTGAAATTCTTTCTCTTCCAGCTCGGCCAATTTGGACAGATCTTCGACCATCCTGATTAAACGATGGGTATTTCTTTTAATGATACTCAAATAATTTTGGTTTTCTGGGCTTAACTGATTTCCCTCAATAGACTCTAAAAAACCGCTAATTGAAGTGAGGGGGGTCTTCAGCTCATGGACTAAATTAGCCACAAATTCTTTTTTCTTTCGGGCCAGCTCTCTGGTTTCAGTTATATCTGAAAATCTTAACAAAAAATCCTGTTTTAAGGGAAGCCGGCTAACCAAACAGGAATAAGTTCGGCCAGATTTCTCGAACTGGCCCTTAACCGGCTCTAGTGACTGCCGGGCTCTGTCAACCAGGTCGTGTAACTCTGGCAATCTCAGGGCTTGCCAGAAAAATTCATGTTCTTTTCCTACTTCAGGAAACATTTTTTTTAGACTCTGATTCATCAAGATAAGACGTCCATCACGGTCTACCAGCAACCAGCCCTCCTCTGCTGAGTCAATTAAGGTCTGAAAAACTTCTCTATCTGATTTCAAAGTTTCAGAAGATTCCCTGTTTTTTTTCAGAAGCATATCAAGATTATTGGCAATAGGCTTAAGGGTAGAAGTAAGAGACCGCCCAATAGATATATCCTGGTTCCCTGCAGCCGCCTGTTCTAAAACCAGAGTCAGGTCTTCTAAAGGCCTGAAAAGAGCTCTGAGAATAAAAAAGAATAAACCTCCGCTGGCCACAAATAGCAATAATAAAACTTCGACTATCAGATTGCGACTCTTAACATAAGAGGCCATTACCAGATTCAGTGGACGACTGACTCGGCATACTAAGATTATTTCCCCTTCCTTTCTAACCGGTACAGATACATAAATCATATCTTTATTTAAGGTATCGCTGTATCTGACTATTGAGTAAATCTCCCCGGATAAAGCTGCCATAATTTCGGGTCGATAGCGGTGAGGCTCCATGTTTTCAATCTGAGCCTCACTATCAAAGATTACTTTTCCCGTCAGGTCAATTATGGTAATCCTGGTTCTCGACGCCCTGGCCTGAGTCAATAGATTTTTTTTCAGAGGCTCCAGGTCAACAGACTCCGAGTTACTGATTTCTGCCCCCAGAGCCAGAGACAGATCGGTTAGCTCAGCAATCTGATCTTCTTTGGTTATTTGTTTCAGCTCGTTTAAACTGAAAATTAAAATGATGACGAAAATAGTTAGCAGAAGTAGCAAAACCGTTAAAAAATTTTTTATAAAGAACTGTTTTAGCTTCACGCCGAACCCCTTAGTTTCGTTTCTGGTAGGCCAGCCATAGTTATGATTCAAGATTATAGGCGATTTCTAAGAAAATAAAAAATATTTTCTACTATTTTTATTAATGTTTTCTAGATTATCTATACAGAATTGCTGCCTATATGCTAAACTTTTAAATAATCAATAAGGAGGTGGCCCATGGAAAAACTATTAGTATTATTCCTGGCTTTATTACTTGGTCTATCCCCATTTCTGGCTTTTGGTCAGAAGTATGAAGAAGACTTGATCGCGACTGCTTCAGGCAATCTCAGGATTACTTTCCTGGGACATGCAACCCTGATGTTCACTTTCCAGGATAAGGTTATCCATGTCGACCCCTGGTCAGAACAAGCCGATTATGCCAGTTTGCCCAAAGCTGACCTGATTCTGATAACTCATGACCATTTTGACCATCTGGACCCGGAAGCCATCAGAACTATAAAGAAAGATTCTACCGTCATCATCGGACCGGCTAACTGTCAGTCTAAAGTTTCCGGACTCAAGGTCATGAAAAACGGTCAGAAAGAAAACATCTTGGGATTGGAAATTGAGGCTATTCCCGCCTACAACCTTACTAAATCTTTTCACCCCAAAGGCGTGGGCAATGGCTATATAATTACTTTTGCTGATAAAAGGGTTTATATAGCCGGAGATACCGAGAATGTTCCAGAGATGAAAAACCTAAAGAATATTGAGGTGGCCTTTTTGCCAATGAACCAGCCTTACACCATGACCCCTGAACAGGTAGCTGAAGCTGCCCGCTGGATTAAGCCGGCAATTCTCTATCCTTATCACTATGGCGAGACCGAGGTTTCCAGGCTGATAGCCCTGCTCAAGGATAATCCTGAGATTGAAGTCAGAATACGCAAGCTAAACTAACTACAGACAAAGACAGACGGCTATAGAAATATTCAGATCAAATAAGGATGATTATTTATTTTGGATTATTCATAAATAATCAAGGGTGTCGTCCTTTATTCATGACCTGATAGATTTTTCATAGGGAAAACTTGGGTTAATAGATATTATAAAGCTTAAATTTTTTATTAAGCCATTTAGTAAGTTCCATCCCCCACAGGGGAAGCGACGACAGGATTAGAACCAGCAGCCAGTCAATTAGGCTTAGACTCTGGGTCTTGAAGATTGTCTGAAAAGCAGGAACATAAACCACCAAAAATTGAAGAACAAGAGAAACAAGAACTGCACAGATCAATTTAAGATTAGAAAAGAATCCCAATTCAAAAAGAGACTTCATCTGACTACGGCAATTCAAGGCATGAAATAGCTGGCTAACAGAAAGAACTATAAAGGCAGCCGTTCGGGCTCTCTCAATCCCGGCATTTTCCACAAACATAACATAGCTGAAAGCCAGAAGAGTGCATAGGGCAATAAACAGGCTTTGCCCTGTCATTAAGCTAATCCGTTTCCGGTCAATTATTGGTTCATTAGGCTTTCTTGGTGGTCTGTTCATAATGTCTGGCTCGGTCGGTTCAAAACCAAGTCCCAGGGCTGGAAAACCGTCTGTGACTAAATTAACCCAGAGTATTTGGATGGGAAGAAGCGGGACCGGCCAGCCGATCAAAGAAGAAAAGAACATGACCATCACCTCGGCCAGATTACAGGAAAGCAGATAGTGAACAAATTTTTTGATGTTATCATAAATAGCTCGGCCTTCCTCCACGGCCGCTACAATTGAAGCAAAGTTATCATCAGTAACCACCATATCTGAAACTTCTTTGGTGACATCTGTGCCGGTAAGGCCCATAGCCACCCCAATATCTGCCTCTTTAACTGCGGGAGCATCATTGACGCCATCTCCAGTCATGGCGACAACTTCTCCCTTAGCCTTCCAAGCCTTAACAATTCTTAACTTATGCTCCGGAGTCACTCTGGCATAAACCTGAATTTTATCTACCAGGTTCTGGTAGTCTTCAGGCTTTAAGCGGTCAAATTCTTCTCCGCTAAGGGCCAGAGCACCCTCTTCCAGCATCCCCAGCTCCTTAGCTATAGCCACAGCTGTTGCTTTATGATCACCGGTAATCATAATTGGTTTGATACCAGCCATTTTACAGGCAGCAACAGCTTGAATCACTTCAGGCCTGGGAGGATCAATCATAGCCACTAACCCAGCAAAAACTAAATCTTTTTCAATCGAAGCAGCTTCCAGTTTTTCAGGCAAGGAAGAGAGCTTCCTATAGGCACAGGCCAGAATCCGCATAGCTTTTTCGGCTAGAGAATCATTAATTTCCAGGATTCGGTTTAAATCTTCTTTGGTTAGAGGTCTTTCCTGGCCATTTTCAAATATATAGCTGCAGTTCTTAAGCAGGATGTCAGGAGCACCCTTTACATAGGCCACAAATCCCCCGTCATTCCTTCTAACCATAGTCATCATCTTTCGCTCAGAATCAAAAGGAATTTCTTCAATTAGTTCCTGGCTAACTTCGAGCTTCTCCTGGCTGATCCCGGCCTTGCTGGCTAGTGATAGTAAAGCCCCTTCAGTCGGATCACCTATGATCCGAAAACGGCCATTATCTTCTACCAGCTTAGCTGAGTTGCAGAGAGTTCCACAATGCAAGGTCTTTATTAAACCTGGAAAATCTTTAGGATTAATCCGATTACCATCAAGTCGGAATTCTCCTACCGGAGCATAACCTGTGCCGGTGATAGAAAAAAGCTGGCCATCGGCGTAAACGGCTTTAACCGTCATTTCATTTCTGGTCAAGGTTCCTGTCTTGTCCGAGCAAATAATTGTAGCCGACCCCAGCGTTTCTACAGAAGGCAGTTTTCTGATCAAAGCATGGCGTTTGACCATTCTCTGGACACCCAGGGCTAAGGCTATAGTTACTACAGCCGGCAGGCCCTCTGGGATGGCTGCTACCGCCAGGCTAACTGCGGTCAAAAAAACTTGAATCAGTTCTCCCCCACGAAGCCATTCTAAAAGGAATATCAAGCCCACCACAAAAAAGCACAGGTAGACAATCCATCGACCGAACTGCTCCAGCTTCCTTTGTAGAGGGGTGGTCTCGAGAGTGATATCTTGAATCATCCGGGCTATTTGACCCAGCTCGGTTGACATCCCGGTGGCCACAACGATAGCCCGGGCTTTACCCGACGAGACTGAAGTTCCAGCATAAACCATGTTTGCCCGGTCAGCCAGAGGAGCCTCGACATCGTCAAGAATGGCCCCGGTTTTAAAAACAGGAGTCGATTCACCAGTCAGGGCTGCTTCATGGACTGAAAAATTGGGGGTATGATAAACTATTCTGGCATCGGCCGCCACATGATCGCCAGCTTCCAGTTCCAGAAGATCTCCTGGAACAACCTCCTGAGCTGGGATCTGTTGTAATTCTCCATTTCTAATTACCTTAGTAAGTGGAGCGGCCATTTTCTTAAGAGCGGCCAGCGATTTTTCTGCTCGGTATTCTTGAATAAATCCTAAAATAGCATTAAGAATCACAATGGCTATAATAGCCAGAGCATCTACCCATTCACCTAAAAAACCCGAAATAATGGCCGCAGCTATTAACACCCAGATGAGAAACGATTTGAACTGAGCAAGAAAAACCGACAGGGGTGAACGTCCCTTAGCTTCCTGAAGCTGGTTTAAGCCATAGCGTTCTAAGTTCTGGGCAACCTGTCCCGAAGATAAGCCACGTTTTAAATCAGAGCCAAAGTGAGAAGCGATTTCTTCAGGAGATAACATCCAGAACCTTCTGGCCTGATTTTCATCCATCATAGAGGTAATCCTTTCTATTTATCCAGATAATAGGGGTTTTTGATTATATCACCTTTAAGGTGGGATCTGGACGGCGAGTATAATATTATTCCTTCCCCAAACATACCTTCTGCTGCTCAAAACTGGCCAACCAATATCCATTTTTCAATCGAGCCTTTCAGAAATAACCTGGCTTAGTTTAGCCAGTATGTCCTGGACCAGTTTAGAAGACAGGTCGAGACCCACAGAAGACATCCGTCCAAACTCCAAACTGGTCGGAATACGGACCAACAAATCTGTCCCGTGGTCTTTAGCCAACTTTTCAGTTTGACCCTGACCGAAAAAGTTAGTTGTCTGACCACAGTGAGGGCAGAGAAAATAACTCATATTCTCGACTATTCCCAATATCGGAACTTTGAGCCTCTCGGCCATTTCTATTGATCTAGCTACTACCGCTGAAACCAGATCTTGTGGTGTAGTCACAAATATAAGACCTCTTAGCTGAAAAGATTGCATGACAGTAAGGGCCACATCTGAAGTTCCTGGCGGCATATCAATAACCAGATAATCAAGCTGGCCCCAGAGGACTTGGCCGAAAAACTGCTGAATGGCTTTAGAAAGAAGTGGCCCTCGCCATATAACCGGTTGTTCTTCATTATCCATCAGAAAACTGATGGACATCACTTTTAAGCCCTGGTCGGTTTCTACTGGACAGATAAAATCGCCGCAAACCTTCATTTCATACTTGGGCAAATGCATGAGACGGGGGATGCTGGCTCCAGTAATATCAGCGTCGAGAATTCCAACCTGATATCCTCTTTGTTTCAAGGCCAGGGCACTGAGGTAAGTTACAGTAGACTTTCCTACCCCACCCTTTCCGCTCATTATTCCAAAAAGATACTTAATTTTGTTGGGTTGGTCTTTTTTTTCTGGTTGAAACATTTTTTCTCCTTAGCTTTTTATTATATCTTCCTAAACAGCAAATTGGGATTAAAATTGAAATCAATAGACGATTTCAAATTTGATTTTTCACCCTTAGATGGAGAATTAAAAATATCTGGTCTAAATTTCACCAGACAATCATTTCAATTCTTGAAATACATATTCAGCCTGCCGTCGCCCAGGCATTCGGTAGATTGATATCAGGCTTTCCAGGCCATTAGCTCCAATAACTGAAACTCCAAACGTCAGATTATCAATAGAAACATTTTTGAAAGTAAAAGAATCACCTTTCCCGGCAAAATAACTTCTTTCCCAGAAGGGAGCTTTAGTATCTCGAACATATATTTTGAAGCCGGATATTTCTTTTTTATTGCCATTCCAGACCCAGCTAAGTTCAGCATCATACCCCTGGCCACGTCTTAGAAGCGGAACTCCTCTTTCGCTAATTACTTCTGGAGCTTTCGGGGCACAGGCTAAGGACAGTACTGAAGCCAGAGTGAGGCGAGTTATGTCGGCACAATAAGAAACAGAAAGATTATCAATGGTATCCATCGGAGTATGTTGAATAGAATAGTTTTCCCGAGCTTCGGTAAAGCGAATTCCAGGATAACCTTCCAGAACAAAAGGAGTATGATCCCCACCTCTTCCAAACCGGTCTGAGCGGAAAATTAGCTCAATCTCAAAGTGAGGCAGAACGACTTGAGCAGTTCTCCTGACATACCTGGCCAGTTCCCGGCTCAGCGAATCATTGGGATCTTCACTGAAGACCCGAACCCTGGTTGAATCGACATAGCCCAGGCCATCTTCTATATTGGCAATCATGTCCAGAGTCAAGACTGCTTCTATATTCTTTCTCTGCTGTTTCATTTTTTGAGCATAAAGCGTTGACCCAACCAGCCCCTGTTCTTCCCCGGCAAAAGCGATGAACTGAATGGTCGCTTCAGTTTCCAGGGGAGCGATAATTCTGGCCATCTCCAAGAGAGCCGCCACTCCTGAGGCATCATCATTAGCTCCTGGGGCTTCGGTGTTAACATCTTCATAGTTGAATTTTCCGTCCCGGGAAACCGCAATGGTATCATAATGAGCATTAACAATTATCAGTCTTTCTTCCTGGCTCTGGCCTTTTTTGATAGCCACGATGTTATGCAGTTCGGTATCCTTGATAATTCTCCGACCCTGTTTTGTAAGAAAATACCCATCATCTACCACTTCCAGCCCTGGAATCTTCTGAAATTCTCTTACCAACCAGCGCCTGGCTGCTCCGATGCCAAAATTGACGGCTTTCTGCTCCGATAACAGATTTCTGGTTTTGAAAGATTGGAGGGTTTTAATACTTGAGCTAAGATTTTGGTCTGAAACCTGTTCGATGGCTTTTTTTAGAAACTCTATTCCTCTGGCCTCGACTTCCCGAGCCTTTAGTTCTGGAGAAGCAAAAACGACAACCACCATAAAAATTAAAGCCACCAAAATTACCGATTTTTTCATCCTGTCATCTCCCATCGTAAGAGCTTATCTCTCTCAGCTAAACCTGCTTATTTTTTCGGATATGGTGGAACTGGGGGTATCTTTTGTTCCTTAGTCTTTAATTCCTGTAGGATGACTTCAATGGCTTTGTTAAGTTGCTCATCAATTCCTTCATATTCCTTAGCTGGGTCGTTATCCACATAAATATCAGGTTCAACTCCTTCCCCTTCGATTATCCACTGGCCTTCTAAACTATAAATGGCAAATTCTGGTTTGTTCAGGTAACCGCCATCGGTCAACGGCAGAGTCCCCCGAATGCCAACCACCCCACCCCAGGTTTTCTTGCCAATGAGTTTACCAAGCTGGTATCGTTTGAAGCGATAAGGGAAAATATCCCCATCAGAAGCCGAGAATTCATTTATTAAGCAAACCTTTGGCCCCATAATAAGAGCTTCGGGATCGGGTCTGGGAACCGAACCCCTGGCAATCCCAATCATGGCCACCTCTCTGGAGAGCCTTTCAATCAACATCGGCGAGACATTACCGCCACCATTCCCCCTGACATCAATTATTAAAGCCTTCTTGTTGACTTGAGGATAAAAATGTTTAACGAACTCGTTAAGTCCCCGCACTCCCATATCGGGTACATGAATGTAACCAACCTGGCCGTCAGTAGCTTTGGCCACAATCTCAGCGTTTTTCTTAACCCAGTTATAATAAACAAGGCTGTTTTCTGTTTCGATCGGCACTACCACTGTTTCCCAGGCACCTTTCTCTTCTGGCCGGACATTTAGCCTAAGAGTAACCTGCTTTCCAGCAGTATTGACCAGCAATTGATAGATATCTTTCACCTGGTTAACCGGCTGGCCATTAATGGCAATTATATAATCTCCTTCTTTAGCCTTAACCCCAATTTCAGTGAGCGGAGAACGAAGTTCTCGAGCCCAGTTTTGTCCAGAAAGGATTTGTTTGATTTTATAGAATCCAGTTTTGGTCTCACGTTCCAGTTTGGCCCCGAGCCGGCCAACATTGATTCGCTCTACTGTTGGCAGATCTCCCCCGCCAACATAGGTGTGCCCACAGTTAAGTTCTCCAATCATTTCCCCAATGACGTAAGTCAGGTCAGCCCGGTGATTAACAGCTTTGGCCAAGGGCTCATACTGAGTTTTAACCTTTTCCCAGTCGACACCATGCATGTTGGGAGCATAGAAGAAATCTTTCATCTGGCGCCAGGATTCTTCAAAGATCTGAGCCCATTCAGCTTTGCGATCAAGCCAGACTTCCAGGTCAGACAGGTTAAGTTTTTCTTCTATTTTAAGCGGAGCGATTGGTAAATCAATGATAGCATAATTCCTTCCCTGCTGAACTAACATCTTCTTCTGGTTAGCGGAAATAATATAGCTGGACAGGTTTCCCAGATCTTTCTCCTCCCGCTTAACCAGATCATAATATTTCAGATTGCTCTGGCGGTCTGAGAAAGAACGCTTAAGGTAATAAAGCCTGTCACCCACTGAAGTCAATCGAAAATAGCGAGAAATTTCAACTGGTAGGCCAACTATCCGGTCTTTGATGCCTGTAGCCTCAACTCTGACTACAACTTTTTCTGAACCACCCTTTTCTACGGTTGGTTTATTGTCTTTGCCCGGTTCAGCCGAAACCTTAACTTCATCACTCCTTGGTTCAAATGGAGACTTTATGTCTCCGGTCAATGTCACCAGGTATATCCTGGACATATTCAAATAAGCATGGTTCCACTCAGTCCGGCTGTAAACAGGATTAAAATCACGATCAGAGACAAAAAATAAATATTTTCCATCAGTGCTGAAACAGGGAGAATAAGAGGAATACCAATCATCAGTTACCCCTATCATCTCTTTGGTAGTCAGATTGTAAAGATAAATACTCTGCATCCCGTTTTCTTCTTGCTGGGAATAAGCTACCCAGTTTGAATCTGGCGACCAGGCATAATCTCTGATTTCCCATATCTTAGACCTAGTTACCTCAGTAATTTGCTTTTTATCAATATCGACATAACGGAGCCGGAACATCCGATCAGACCAGAGAATTTTTTTACCGTCTGGAGACCAGATGGGCTCATATTTATAACAATCTGAGTTAAAGGTGAGCTGGATCGCCTCTCCTGAACCATCCTGTGGCTTGAGGTACATTTCTTCTCGCCCCGTTTTATCAGAAATAAAAGCTACCCATTGACCGTCAGGAGACCAGACTGCCCCCCGCTCATGAATACCTGAAGAAGCAGTCAAGTTGCGGGTGTTTCCTTCTTTAGCAGGTACGGTAAAAACCTCACCGCGGGCCCCGAATAGGGCTCTGGCTCCATCAGGAGCAATATCAAAGGAGTTTATTTTGTCGGCTACTTTGACCAGTTCTGGCCTGACTTCCGCCTGGTCATCAGCTATGAAAACCGGAATTCGACTGACTTTTTCTGTGCTAAGATCTAGCTTATACAGAAACCCACCATTTTCAAAAACGATTGAGTCTGGGCCAAGTGAGGGAAATTTGATATCAAAATCTTTAAAATCTGTTATCTTCCGGGTTTCTCTGGTTTCCAGGTTACAGACATAAAGATTAAACCTCTTATTTTCATCCCGATCAGATAGAAAATAAACTTTATTACCACTCCACATCGGGATAATATCTGAGGCCGGGTTAGTCGTCAAATTCTCTGTTTTTTTAGTATTAAAATCATAAATCCAGATATCATCTACCATCCCACCCCGGTATCTCTTCCAGGTGCGAAATTCTCTGAAGATCCGGTTAAAAGCCAGCTTCTGTCCATCGGGCGAGTAAGAACAAAAGCCTCCACGCGGCAATGGTAGCTCTTGCGGAATCCCTCCATCCTTAGGCACTAAATAAAGCTGACCATTAAAATCATTCCACTCAGCCATTCGAGAACGGAAAATGATTTGATGACCGTCCGGGGTCCAACCCATAACAATATTATTTGGACCCATGCGGTCGGATATATCATCCCGGCTTAGAACCGGCGTATAGGTAAGACGGGCCGCCACGCCGCCCTCAGCTGGCATGAGATAAACTTCCCGGTTCCCATCATATTCCCCGGTAAAAGCAATAAGCTTACCGTCGGGTGAAAAATGGGCCAAGGCCTCGTAACCAGGATGAGAAGTCAATCTTCTGGCCACACCTCCAGAAGCTGACACTGAATAAAGGTCACCGGCATATGAAAAAACCACCAGATCTTTATAGATTGCTGGAAAACGCAGGACTCTGGCTTCTTCAGCCGGGAACAGAACTACTGGGCTGGCAAGCAGTAAGGTTATTAATAGGGGAAAAAACGTTATAAAGCGAACATATTTTTCTTTTATCATAGACACAATAAATCCTCCTTCAAAAATGGTATTTTTTTATTTTAGAATATATTATTCAGGTCAAGCAAGAAATATTTAACCCCTGGAGAATAGACTTAAAAATAGAAAGTAAATGGAAGGCTATAATGGATAATTTAGCTCAATTCAACCCAATAGTTGCCACTTTTTTAGCAACACTTTTCACCTACATTATGACAACCATTGGGGCCGCCTCAGTTTTTCTTTTTAGAACTGTAAATCGTAAACTTCTTGATTTGATGCTTGGCTTTGCCGGTGGAGTAATGATTGCGGCCAGCTTCTGGTCTTTGCTAGCCCCGGCTATTGAAATGTCAAAGGGCGGCAGCCTGCCCCTATGGTTTCCTTCCGCAGTCGGATTCCTGGCCGGAGCTGGCTTTCTTTTTCTCCTCGATAGAATAATGCCCCATCTTCACCTTTTCCTATCAGTTGAATCAGCCGAAGGCTTAAAAACTACCTGGAGCAAGACTACCCTGCTGATCTTGGCTATCACCCTTCATAATATTCCAGAAGGCCTGGCCGTAGGGGTAGCCTTTGGGGCTGCTTCTCTGGGCGTCCCTGAAGCCTCCCCGGCCAGTGCCGTTGCCCTGGCCATCGGTCTTGGCTTGCAAAATCTTCCTGAAGGCTTAGCAGTTTCAGGGCCTTTACGGGCGGCAGGTCTAAGCCCAAAACATAGCTTCTTCCTGGGTCAGCTTTCTGGCCTGGTTGAACCACTGGCTGGAATCCTGGGAGCCCTGGCTGTAATTAGAGTGATTCCCATTTTGCCCTACGCCATGTCATTTGCCGCCGGGGCAATGATATTTGTAGTGATAGAGGAAGTCATTCCAGAATCCCAACAGACCGGAAAGTCTGATTTGGCCACCATCGGCCTAATTACCGGTTTTGTGGTCATGATGATTCTGGATGTAGCCCTGTCATGATTTTTGACGGGCTGCAACTCTATTCTGTCTCCTGTGCTCAAAAATAGAATAAATAACCGGAACAACCACCAGAGTAATGAAAGTAGAGCTGATTAAACCTCCGATAACCACCCGGGCCATGGGAGTCTGGACTTCGCTTCCTTCTCCCAGACCGATAGCCATTGGAACCATAGCCAGAATAGTTGTCAGGGCAGTCATCATAATTGGACGTAGTCTTCTCCTGCCGGCTTCCTTAATCGCGTCCATCATTTCCATTCCATCTCGGCGCCGTAGCAAGTTAGTATAATCCACTAACAAAATAGCATTATTCACCACAATTCCACCCAGCATGATCATTCCAATGTAAGCCTGCACGTTCAAGTTAGTCCCTGTCAGAAACAACATCAAAGCCACCCCTATTACAGCTAAGGGAACTGAGAACATAACTATTACTGGGTCTCTCAGCGACTCATACAGCATGGCCATGATCATATAAACCAGAAATAGAGCTAAAATGATGCTCATCATAAGCTCCCGATTGGCTTTTTGCTGCTCTTCATAATCACCGGTGAAATTGATGACAAAACCGCTTGGCATCGGAATAGTTTTTATTGCCTCTCGGGCGTCTTTGATAACTGATCCCAGATCTCGCCCGGCAATTTCTCCCGAAACGTTAATTATTCTCTCTCTATCTCTTCTCTCTATTCTCTGAGGACCTCGGCCGCTCCTGACTTCAATTACATTGCGTAAACTTATCTGCTCTCCATCAGAGTTGGTTATAGTCATGTCCAGCAGGTCGTTAACATCCAGATATTCCGAATCTTTCACTTTAACCAGAATACGGTATTCCTGTCCGCTTTCTCTGAACTGACTGGCCTGAGTACCAGATAAGACCGTAGAAATAAAATTACCAATCTGGTTAACTGATAGCTTCATTTCTGAAGCTTTTTGCCGGTTAACTATTAATTGCTCCTCTGGTGACCCTTCCTCTCGGCTAACCCTAATATCAGTCACTCCTTTTACTTTTTCTACAACTCTTTTGACCTCAGCCGCCAGGCTCTGACCAACTTCCAGGTCATAGCCACGAACCTCAATCTGCAGCCTTTCTTCACCACCCCCGCCTCTCATTCCAAACATCATCTGCCCGGAGGCCCTGGTCCGGATGATAGCTCCTGGAACGCTTGATAGTTGGCGGCTAAGATCGGCTGCAATATCCATACTGGATCTACTCCTCTGGTCTTTAGGGACAAGTCTGAGGGTAATATTGCCCCGGTTGGCTCCACCTCGCCAACCACCACTACCAGCTCTTTCTTCTATATATTGAACCTCTGGAACCAGTTGCCGGATCATAGCTTTCACTTCCTGGAGTTTCTGATCCATAACGGATAGCCTGGTCCCAACTTCCATTTCTACAGTTACTCTGACCTCACCTTCATCGGTTTGAGGCATGTATTCCTGGCCAATAAAACGGAATAAAAAAAGGCTCAAGACAAATATCGCCGCCACAATTAATAGCACCTTGAGCCTGTGATGCAAACAATAACCCAGCAGATTTTTATACCAGTTTTCAATACTGGCAAAAATTTGTTTGGCCTTAATCCCCAGTTTGGAATCGGGATTATTACTTCCGAAGTTGTCTCCCTTCATAAGTTTGCTGGCCAGCATCGGGACAAGAGTCAAAGCAACCAACAGGGAACAAGTTAGAGAAAAGGCTACCACATAGGCCAGTTGCTGGAACATAATTCCTGAAGCTCCTCTGATAAAAAGCATCGGCAAAAAAACGACCAAAGTAGTGACGGTGCTGGCGACGATAGCTGAAGTAACTTCTTTAGCTCCTTCCGCTGAAGCTTTTTGCAGCGGAACACCCCCTTCCCGCATCCGGAATATATTCTCCAGAACGACAATAGAATTGTCCACCATCATCCCGATACCGAGAGCCAGGCCTCCGAGGCTCATCACATTCAGGGTAAAACCGCCAAAATAAATTAAAGTAAAAGTGGCAATAATAGAAATCGGAATGGACAGAGCTATAACCAGGGTACTCCTGACATTAACCAGGAAAAAAAGTAAAACGATTACGGCCAGTAAGCCGCCAAATAAGGCGGCGTTACCAACATTATTTATAGCATCTCTTATATATTTAGCATTATCTCTTACCACGACAAACTCAAACTGAGGATAGTCTTCAGCAACTCTTTTTAGTTCTTTTAGGACCCCATCTACAACCGTAACTGTATTTTCACCTGATTGTTTATAAACTGATAGCGACACGCTTAGCAGGTCATTTGTTCTGGCCACCCTGGTAATCCGCCGATGAGTATCCTCAACACTGGCGATATCCTTTAGCCTGATAGCCGCCCCCTCTCTAACCGCCACGATAGTTTCTTTGATCTGGTCGATACTAGTATAGACACCCGGGATTCTTATAGTAATTTCATAATTGCCCTTCTCGATGGTTCCAGCCGGAAGATCAATGTTTTCTTGTCTGATTTTGCTAATGATCAGGTCCAGAGGTAAACCAAGAGCCTTAACCTTCTCTGGTAATATATTAACCTGAATTTCTCTTTCCAGACCTCCCCAGACATCGATCGAGGCTACCCCAGGAACTCTTTCCAACCGATAACCAATCTGTTCATCTATTATTCTTCTTACCCGAATTGGGTCAAGATCAGTTAGAATAGCAACGTTTAATACCGGGCTCTGAGCCGGGTCAAATTTCCGGAGACTCGGCCGCTGGACTTCTTCTGGGAATCTTCTAATAATTCGGTCAATTCTTTCCCGGACTTCATTGGCGGCTTCATCAAGATTTACTCCCCAGTTAAACATTACCCGGACAGTGCTGCTTCCCTGGGAAGAAACAGAAAAAATTTCTTCAACACCTGGAACAGAGCTTAAGGCTTCTTCTATCGGTCGGGTAATTATTTGCTCCATTTCTTCTGGGGCGGTGTTAGAATAAGAAGCAGAGACATTCAAAGTTGGGTAGGTAATCTCAGGCATCAAATCAACAGGTAGTCGAGTTAAAGAAACAAACCCCAAAACCACCACTACTAGAATAATCATGATGATAAAAATCGGGCGTTTTATAGAAAACTCAGAAATACTCATTTATTCCTCCCGGGCTAAAAGATAATCAAGACATGGATATTGTTAACTTCCACTGGTAGAGGGCCAGCCTGGCTTTTGAAGGCTATTGGCTTGCTCGCCAGCTTCAGGCAGAATTATAGACATGCCATCTTGGAGAAGATGCTGTCCAAGAGAGACCACAAATCCCGAAAGGTCTGCTGGCTCCAGGATTTCAGCTTTGTCTCTTTCTATAATTCCTGTCCTGATCGGCTTATAATAGGCCTTTTTATTTTCTAAGTCTGCCACAAAAACACCTTCAGAATCTCCTCTCCTGACAATAGCGCTATAAGGAACTATGGTAGCATTTTCTCTCCTAGCAAATTCAATTTCCACATTGACGAACATACCGGGTTTAAGAAGATTATCTTCATTATCAATATCAATTTCTACTCTGGCCTGCCGGGAGGTCTCTTTAAGAAGGGGGGCTACTCTCGACACCTGTCCAAGGAATTTTTGGTCAGGAAAAACTGCTGAGGATATGACTGCTTCCTGTCCAAGCTTTATTCTGTAATATTCTTTATCAGTAGCATAAATAACGGCAGTAATTGGGTGAAGTTCAACTATAGAAATTATCGGAGTATTGGCCGAAAGCAGGGCTCCTTCATCAACATATCTTTCGCCCACATAACGGACGTCGTGACCTGATTCCCAGTTGGCTACGATCCTGGTGTAAGAAAGGCGAAGCCGGGCAGTTTCCAGAGCAGCTTCCCGGTTGGCTACTTGGGCTTCAGCTACCTTAAACCTGGCTTCCTGGGATTGATATTGAGCACTAGCAGCATCAAGCTGAGCGTCGGAATAGATACCTTTCTGATGAAGGGTCTCAGCCCTTTCCAGGTCCTTTTTGGCCAGCTCCAGAGCGCTTTTGGCTTCTTCGAAATTGGCCTTAGCAACCTTAAGATCAGCCTCAGCCTGAGCTACTTGCTGCAGATATTCTTCATCATCCAGTTGAGCCACAATCTGTCCCCTCATTATTCTATCACCAATGTTAACATAAAGTTTTTTCAACTTACCCGAAACTTTAGGGGCTACTACAAACTGAGACCTCGGGATTAAGGACCCGGAAAATTGTCCCACGTCACGAATCAGGCCGTTTTCTACCGGGCTCAATTCTACAGCCACCGCGGCCATTCGGAAATTCTCAGAATCAGAATTTCTAAATATTGCTTGCCCTATTCTATATAGAATCAACACTACTAAAATAAACCCAACTAAAAGGAGCCCCTTCTGGATAAGGCTCATCTTTTTGATTTTTTCATTTGCTTTCATTTTCTATCTCCCGATCCAATTTGTCACAGAACATTCCTCCCAATTCATTTAGCGCCTATCATGGTTATAACCTGCCGCCTTTCCCGACCTACCCCCATAACCCGGTCAAGGTTGGCTAAGGAGATATTATAATCAATCAAGGCCTTAATCTCGGTGGTCTGAGCATTTCTTAAATCTCTCTGATATTGGAGCACTAAATAATTTGTACTCATGCCTACTTGAAATTTTTCTTGTTCAGCTTCCAGTTTTTTTTCTGCCAGTTCTCGGGCTGCCCGGTAAGCTTGAACTCTCTCATAATTAATCTCGACATCCCTAACGGCGTTACCTATCTCCAGGTCGAGTTGCTGCTGCTGATTTTTCAATCTTAATCTGGCCTGATCCAATCTGAGTTTGGCTTGAGCATAGTTAGCTTTCGTTATAACATTGCTTAGAGGAAGGGTTAAGACCAAACCCACAGACCAGTTTTTATACTTAAAATCAAAAGCATCCTTTAGAGCATCTGATCTTTTCCCAGGAATAGTCTCTACAATTACTCCAGTAATTGGGTCATCATTAAGGTAAACAAGCTGATCTCCAGAAATTCCTGGGCTCCAGTAGCTGAGACGAAACTCCAGATTTGGCAGAAGCTGATTTTTAGCATAGCCATAGTTGAACTCTCTGGTTTTTACTTCCATTCTAACAGCTTCCAAGTCTGGTCTTTTTTGGATAGCTGTGTTTAAGGCTTCTTCATAACCAATGACCCGTCGTTCAACTGAGGGAGTATCCTTCGGGATTATCTGGATATTCTTAACATCTCCCATTTCTTCAGCCAGGTTGATAATTACCTTAAGCTGGTCTTCAAAATTTTTAACCAGAGCTTCAGACTCCAGAATATCAGCCTGTCGGGTACTGACCTCACTTTCAGCCGTCAATAGCTCAATTGGAGGGAGAGTTCCAGCTTCAATCTCCAGTTTGTTATTTTCCAGCAATTCTTGGGCTAACCTCAAAGATTGCTGTCTGACCTTAAGATTCTCCCTGGCATAGACCAAATTCCAGTAGGCTGCTTCAACCTGGTAAATAGTATCTTCTAAGATTCTCTGAAAATTCTCCTCTGAAATTTCCTGGTTATAGTTAGCGATTATGATTTCCCGGCGACCGTATTTTAAGCCAAAATCACGCAGCAAAGGCTGGCTGAAGTTAACCCGGAGAGTGCTTCCGTAACGCGGATTAATAGTCTGGAAACGTCGGTTGCTATCATTAACGTAGTTATAAAGACTGGCAGAAAATAAACCGCCCAGGGGAATATTTTGGCTGAGTTGAACAGTGTAATCATCTTGCTTGGTCTGAACTACATCCGAAGCTTCCAGAAATGAATAAGAAGCCGTGTTGGTCTCCTGATTATTGTAATTAACGGTAAAAGATGGAATGAATCTTTCCTTAGCTAAAGTAACACTTTGGTCAGCTATCTGCGGAGTAAGCATTTCTGCTCTCAGGCTAAGATTGTTCTTGATAGCCTTATAGATACAATCCTCTAAGGAAAGTTCCAGGTTTGTACTCTGTTTACCCGACCTCTGTTGGCTTTCAGCTGTCATCTGGTTCTGAGCTGAAAGCTCGGCAACCAAAACTGACGAGACAGAAAACACCATAAAAACCAAAAGCCAAATTAGGCTGCCTATCAGATTAGATCCTTTCCTTAGCATTATTTCACTCCCAACATCTAATTCATTTTTTTTATTTTCAATTAAGTAAACTTAGTTTTAAAAAACTTCTTCTATTGAGACGTCCCACTATGATTTTTCTTCCAGTTGAAGGGAAATATTTTTACTTTTTTTCGGTTATGGAGTCTATAAAAAGTAATAGCACCTTTAATATTCAGTCAAAAAAACTACTCTTAAACATGTCCTTTATGGAACGGATTTTATTATATCATAAGAATTATACCTTAAGAGGAAAATCTCAAAATATCAGACAAAATCTGTCGAAAACCCGCTCCCTGAGTCCTCTCTCTTACCAATTCATTCTCTTGCCTGGCAAACTCGCATTCTTTAGTTCATAAACCTGGATTATCTATAAATAATCCAGGGCTGATTTTTAATTCTTTTGCCTGTTAATTCTTCTTCTTTCCAAGCCTCTCAATCAGATTTTTTTTGAGGACTGAGCCCGAGTCGTTTCCGTTTTCCTCAGTGGTAGCTATGACCTGATTAAAGCAATTCAAAGCCTCTACCTTATAATGATAAGATTTTCCTTTTTCAAGATATTTATCGATGTAAACCAACTGGCCATAACTGAAATTTGGTTCTGTAAACTCCTGCCTCAACTCATAGCCTCCCCCAGAGACTTTTCTCCAGAGCTGGTATTTGGCCACCTCATAGGGAGTTTCTTTGTTAACTTGAATGGTTATCCGGCCATAATTTCTCCGAATAATCCAGGCCCTCTCGGTTAATTTTTCTACCTCTAGGCTGATTGTGATGACTGGGATAAACCCTTCCCCGCTTACCATGAAATCAGCCGTTGGATTATCAGGATCATTAGAAGATAGGCCGAAAACAGCACTTAATGTCCCCTGATTGGTAGGCGAAAACCTTAAGGTAATTGTCCTAGAGCTAAGGGGAGGAACCGTAAAAGGAGCTCCTGGAGCCTGGTAGGAAAAATCCGGAGAACCTGAATTCCGAGCTACTGCGGTCACTACTAATTCGGCTCCCCCGTCGTTATAAATAACTGTGGTCTTATCCTCAGTATCACAAACATTGACTCTCCCAAAGGTTAGGCCGCTAATCGGAACTCTCAATCTTGGGATGTTTTCTGGGGTAGTAATCTGGGCCTCGTTGGAATACTCAGAATCGCCAGCGCTGTTAAAGGCTTTGACCCGATAAAAATAAGTTGTTTCGCCTTGAAGCCCGCTATCTATAAAGCTAGTGATGCCTTCTCCGGTTGTCCCTACCAGGCTCCAGGTTCCAGCCATGCCTTCTTTTCTCTCTACTTTAAACCCATCTTCATTATATGAATTATCAACCCAAGTTAACCTGACTTCAGTAGCTGATAGGGCTACCACTTGAAGCCCGGATGGGGCAATTGGAACAGTCAAAGCTGGAGTTACCACCATAGCTTCATTGGAAGGAGTAGAATCACCGGTGTCATTATAGGCAAAGACTCTATAGGTGTAGGTGGTAGATTCGAAGACGGTGGTATCAGGATAGGTAGTGACATTAGCAGCTACATTGGTTAAATCAGTCCAGGGTCCGCTTCCGGTTTTCCTTTCAATTCTGAAACCGGTCTCCCCGTTAGAATTATCAATCCAGCTCAGATTGACCTGTCTTTCATGAACAGCCGTGGCTGTCAGAGCTGTCGGCCCAGCCGGAAGAGTGATTAGGCTTAGTTCATTGGAGCTGCCAGATTCGCCGGCAGAATTATAAGCTCTGACCAGATAAAAATAATTAGTAGCCTCGCTCAGCCCGGTGTTTTTGTAAGCGGTAACATCAGCTCCAACCGTAGCTATTTCACTCCAGGTTCCGGCCGACCCGGTCTTTCTCTCTATTTTGAAGCCTTCCTCATTGGTTGATTTATCATCCCAGACCAGGTCCACACTGTTCAGGCTCACCGCCGTCGTTCTAAGATTGGTAGGTGCCTGAGGTGGCAGCAGACCGTAAAATCTGGTCACAAAGGCATCCTCATAAATGGCAATCGACCCCCCTGGGCTAAGAAAAGGGCCACCAAAAACCGGGAAATTATTCGACCTGGTAAATCCACCCAGATAAAAGTTACCATGGCCATCAGCAGCTACCGCATTGGCTTCATCAATGTTTGAACCGCCTAAAAAACTCGAATAATAAAAACCACTGCCATCTTCCTTGAGGACAGTTACAAAAGCATCCCGGCCCCCATTGTAAGATAAATAGGGGCCTCCTAACACCGGGAAGTTACCAGAATCCGTAGCCCCTGCCAGATAAGCTATTCTCTGGGAGTCAACGGCAATTGATAATCCAAAATCATCATAAGCCCCCCCGAGATATCCGCAGTATACCAGACCGCTTCCCGCTTGATTTACCTTAGCCACAAAGGCATCCCAACCCCCATTGTGAGAAGTATCCGGTCCCCCGGCCACCGGGAAGTTGGCGGTTGAGATTGTAGCGCCAGTTACATAAGCACATCCATCTTCATCCACTGCTATTCCTGCTCCATAATCATCAGAACTTCCACCAATATAACCACAATAAGCTATCGAACTTCCTGTAGTCACGATTTTAGCCACGAAAGCATCCAGATCGCCTCCTCGGTAATTTAGACTGGGACCATTTTTTACCGGAAATCGATCTCCTGGAGTCGATGCTGTAAAACCAGTTATATAGACATTTCCGCTGGTGTCCAGAGCTATCCAGCTTCCGATATCATCTCTGCTACCGCCGATAAATCCAGACCAATCAAGGGAACTTCCTGTAGCATTGACTCTGAGAACGAAGGCATCTTCTTGACCATTATGGCTGGTATCCGGGCCGGTCTTAACCGGGAAATCAGACGATTCAGTAGTTCCACAAACGTAAGCTCGGCCACTAAGATCAACGGCCACCGAGTTGGCAATATCAGTCGAGCTGCCTCCTAAATATCCGCTGTAGAGAAGATTTCTGCCATCGGCACTGATCTTGGTTAAGAAGCTGTCACTGTACTGATTTATATTGGCGGCCGGGTTAGTATAGACAAAACCTCCAGCCGGAAAATCATTAGATTTGGTATAACCACAGATATAAGCATTGCCAGAGCTGTCAACGGCAATTCCAGTGGCTCCATCATCGAAGCTTCCTCCGAGATAGCTGCAGTAAATGAGTCCAGTTCCAGAAGGATTCACCTTAGCCACAAAGGCATCTGTTCCTAAACTGGGACCATTAAAGGACATATCCCAGCCTCCGCTAACTACCGGGAAATCAATCGATCCAGTCCATCCCGCCAGATAGACATGGCCGGTATTATCCAAGGCCATGGCCAGAGCTCGGTCGCTTGAGGAGCCTCCAAGAAAACCGCTAAAAACTATTATGGCTGGGTCTATGATCAGAGGCAGCCTTCGGTCATAAGCTCCGATTTTGAAAGTATGAAGGCAGCTAACCAGCCCGCCTTCGGCGGTTTTTTTCTCGATGATTTCAAACCTTACTGGAACAGAAATTTTCTCTCCATTTTTCATCTGATAGGCTACAGGAGCTTCATCCAGAAAACTTCCGACTGGCGTTATAATTTTTAGCTGACCCTTATCATTGAGTTTAATTTCAGAGGCTCCTCGGTAATTTAGTTTTATAACTGAAGGTTCTGTGCCTGGACTGACCACAAATTCATACTTAAGATTGTTCTGGTCTCCTGAAAAAGCCAGGTCCACGCCAGGCCAGAGCTGATGGTAAACAATCCTACCATAGGTCGACAGACTAGAAATCCAACTCTTTGGATCTCCCTTGAAATAGGAAATAACAGTTTCGGCCTTGTCTTTAGCCTCGATTTTGGCCTCCTGAGAGGCTCCCTTAAATTCAAGCCACACTGGCCAGAATTGTGGCTCTGAAATTGAGGCCTTTTTCAGTATTTCTGAGTCAGAAGCCAAAGCCGGATTTTCTAACCGGGCAGGTTTGTCATCCACCTTCAACCTGTCTTTAGAACCTGTAGCCTTTTTCTCTGAGTCGAGCGAAGATAGCACAATTGCCAAGCCGTCTTTGCTGAAATAGATGTTCTTATCGGCACCTTGAACATAAAAATCAACCTGACTGTCAATCTGGCCCTCATTAAGGATAAAAAGCATTGGCCAGTTCATCTTTGATAGCTCCAACCCTACCGGCTGCCCCCTGTCTGAAGGCTTATCGGTCAGCGGGGAAACCATTTTTTGAGTAGACCCGTAACTCTGTTCAGTCTCGGCCAGGATCAAAGTTAATCCGCTGGCCAGGGCTCCAGCCAACATCAGAACCAGCATAATAGATCTTGTTCTATATTTTTTAGGCTTCATTTTTCCCCCCTTTTTATGCTCTCTCATCATAAAATACTAAGAATAAACAAGCAAACAAGCTTGTTATTTTCACTGGCTTTCCAGGCCTGTTCATTATAATTATATAAATATCAATCCAGCGCTTAAAATTCAATCAGATTTAATTGGCATTATTTATAAAACTGAACAGATTTCCTGATTTTCACTTACCACTTCCTTAGATTTTCCCCATCTGATCTCTAATTTTCTTCCTTGAAGAATTTATCGGGAAGAGAGCCAAGCCTTTTGATTTTCATTCCTGTTGATACTTAATTTATACTACTTTATGTTATTTTTTTTCATTAACCTGGGTGTTTCTTTCCAGGAATATTCCATCCGAAAATCCCTGAATAGATCTGTTTTGCTCAGCCAGCTCCAACCTCTTCTCTGCCAGACAACAAAAGTATTCATCTATTTCTACTCCAAGGAACCTCCGCCCCAGTTTTTTAGCTACAACTGAAGTTGTCCCCGAGCCAAGAAACGGGTCAAAAACCAGATCTCCTGGTTTAGAGCTGGCCAGAATTATTTTGGCTAAAAGTTTTTCCGGCTTTTGGGTGGGATGATCAGTATTTTCTGGCATAGACCAGAAAGGCACTGTCAGGTCAAACCAGATATTGGTGGGACAGGTCGTCCTGAAACGACCTGTTTCTTCCTCCTGCCAGTCCCTGGGCCGGCCTGATGAGTCACGGTATGGGGCCAAAACTCTTCTTTTCACTTTGACCGCCTCAACATTAAAATAGTAATGATTAGACACTGTGCAAAACCAGATATCCTCAGAACAACTTTTCCAATTTTTTTTAGCCCCACGCCCTTTTTCTCTTTCCCAGGTTATCCGGTTTTGAATCCGGAAATATTTCCTGCCCAGGTTAAAGATGGCTCCAGAAGATTTCCAGTCTCCGCACAAATAAACCGAGGCGGTGGGTTTAAGTAGACGGAGCATCTTCTTTACCAAACCTTCTAACCACTCTTCATACTTGTCCGATTCCATGGCCCTGAATTCAGACAGATTAAATGTCTTATTAAGGTTATAAGGAGGGTCAACAAAAACCAGGTCCACAAAACCTCCTGGCAAATAATCCAAAGTTTCAAATACATCTTGACAGATAGTTCGGTTTTCCACTTCTTTCAGGCTGACCGGTTGAGAAAGCCGCAGAAGCCTGCCTCTAAACTTTTGCCTTTCTTCGCTAACTAATTCGATAGTTCTATTTCTCGGAGCCCTTTTTTTCTTAATCATGACATGTTTAATAAGATTTTAATCATTCCTTCTCAAAATATTAAGATATTTTCAAGGTTCCTGGGATTGTCTTTTCACTATAATAAATCTCATCATCATTTTTTGCTACTAAATTTTTCTTCCCCGTGGTTTTGTTGTCAGATAGACTAATTATCGTTTTCTTTTTTCTGATAACTTAACCTGGATTGCTCTCAAGAGAAAATAACCCTTTTCAGCTCCCTCTTTTTTGGGCGGTCTCTCTAATTTAGCTTTCGGTTTTCAGGTGCTTTAACCAGAAGCCAGAATGTGTTAAATTAAAGGTGTGCTTAGCGATTTCCTCCAAAAAAACTCTGTTCGGCTCTTAGCCTTTTTTAATTTAATCCTCTTAGGAGTCAGCTGGATAATGATGATCCAGGCTTACCACCCCCTGCCTAAAGAGATTCCTTACTGGCTAAACTTGGCCGGTCAAAATGTTATCAAGGCCCCAAAAAGCCTGCTTTTTTTTCTCTATCCTTTGGGTCAGACGCTATTTATAATCGGCTTCTGGTTAGCTGGCAAGGCCTGGGTAAAAAAGCCAGAGCCGACAACAGCCGGTTCAACCTCAGGAAAAGCTGAAGCCAGAACAGAAAAGACTTGGTTAGAAGCGTCGCCAGGGGCGCCCAATAAACAATCAGGGGCAGAAAACAGTTCAACAGACCATCCGCCTTCTTCAGAGCAAGTTGAAGATTACCTTGGAACTTTGCTGAACTCATCCCAAAGAGGAAAGAAAGAGAATGAAGAGAAAAGACCACAAGCCTTTAGTCCCAAAACCCTCAGCGCTTTAAAGAATCTAAGAAAAGAACTGATTCTCCTTCTGCTGATCTTTTTTAACCTGATTTTTATTCATATTCAGCGGAGTCTCATCTGGCTGGCTCATGACTTAAGTATAGGGGTCAACAGGTTTTATTTTTTCTGCCTCTTCCTTATCATTTTTTTGCTACTTCCCTACTACCGCTTTCGGCGCTCGCTAATCATACGGTTAGCTAAAAAATAAAAAAAGGGGTATGGGCAAATGGAAAATTATCTTAAAAAAAGGCAACCATTTTTTTTAAGCTGGATTTTTTCAATCAAAAAAACCGCCAGTCTAAAACCAGGGCTTATAGAGCTAACCTCTTATTTTCTGATAATTTTTTTGATAATGGCCAGTTTCTCTTGTGCTGTCAATCCGGTTACTCAGAGAAGAGAATTTATGCTTCTCAGCCACTCCGACGAGCTGGCTCTGGGCAAGCAAACCGATGCTCAGATTACCAGCAGCTATGGAGTTTATCAAGAGGCCGTTCTGAGTCAGTACATATCTGGCGTAGGGCAAAAGTTAGCCTCAGTCAGCCACCAGCCTGAACTAAAATTCACTTTTCAAGTCTTGGATAGTCCAGTGGTCAACGCTTTTGCTGTGCCTGGCGGATATGTCTATGTGACCAGAGGCATCCTGGCCTACCTCAACGATGAAGCAGAACTGTCTGGAGTTATAGGGCATGAAATTGGCCATGTCACTGCTCGACATAGTGCTCAGCTCTACAGCCGGGCTCAGATGGCTCAGATTGGCCTGGCCATTGGGGCTTCTCTTTCCAGCACCTTCAAGAAATTCGCCGGTCTGGCTGAAGCTGGCCTGAGCATTCTTTTCTTGAGTTTCAGCCGGGAGCATGAAAGGCAGGCTGATGATCTGGGTGTGCTTTATTCTTCCAGAGCAGGCTATGAAGCCAGCCAGACAGCTAATATGTTTACTACTCTACAGAAGCTTAACCCTGGTTCAGGCAATGATGGACTTCCTTCCTGGCTTTCTACCCACCCTGACCCACCAAATAGAATTGAGGCCATAAAAAGGGCGGCTGCCGAGTGGAAGGCAGCCAATCCGAGCCTCAAATTAGTTATTAACCGTGATAGCTATCTGCAAAAGCTGGACGGATTGATTTTCGGCGATGACCCCAGACAAGGCTACCTTGATGGCCAGGTCTTCTACCATCCTCAGCTTAGATTCCAGTTTCCGGTTCCAACCGATTGGCAGCTCATCAACCTGGCTTCTCAGGTGCAGATGGTTTCCTCCAAGGAGGATGCCGCCATGATTCTGACCATGGTCCCAGAGAAAACTCCAGATGAAGCTGCTCAAGCTTTTGTCGATAATAACAAAGCTACAGTAATATCATCTGACCTCAAAACTCTAAACGGTTTCCAGACGAGAAGACTGCAGTTCAAGATGCAAACAGAAGATGGTAATTTAGCTGGCCTAGTTAATTTTATTAAGAAAGACGAGCGAGTTTTGATGTTCCTTGGCTATACTTTAGATAGCAGTTTTAAGGCTTATTCTTCAATTATTTCTGCCTCGCTGAACGGTTTTAAGCCGCTTACAGACCAATCTAAGATCAATGTCATTCCAGAAAAAATAAAAATTATTAAGACTTCCAGAGAAGATAGTCTGAGCAACATCCTTAAGCCTTATGGCTACAATCAAGAAAAACAAAAACAAATAGCCATTATGAACGCTATGGAGCTAACAGAGAGAGTCCCGGCCGGCCGGCTACTCAAGATTATAACCAAATAACTCCGGCTGATACGATAAGAGCTCTCAATCAGGTCTAAAATATTTAGAAACCCTGATTAAGGCTATATACAATAAATCTTAAATCTATATGACTTTGCCATGAGTGTTGGCCAGCCGGCCAGAAGTTTACCCAGTTGACCTGGTGGGGTCGCCTAAAATGCAAATTAATCCACCCTTAAACCCAGATACGTAATCTGACTCTTAGTTTGTAAAGCCGAAAACTTGATTAGAAGGAAAGATTTTTATAACATATAACAACAAAGTCAAAAATAGCTTCGGGTAATTTCTGGCATTGTTTATTGGGATTTTGCCTGTTTATAAATTCGTTTTTTTATATATGGTATTTAAGAAATTTGTAACCTAAAGCCAAGGAGTGATTTATGAGATTAATATTGATTTCTAATAGATTGCCTATTACCGTCAGTGAAGAAAAGCAACAATTAAAGTTTCGCCCCAGCGCTGGTGGCCTGGTTTCTGGTTTAAGCGATTACCTGGATTCCATGAGAGATGTCTCTTTAACCGAATTTGAGCATCTCTGGGTAGGCTGGCCCGGAAATTCAGTCAGCGATAAAAATGTGATCAAGGTGAAAAAAATTCTGAGAGAAGATTTTAATTCCTATCCTGTATTTATTCCTCAAAGCCTCATGGACAATTTTTATAACGGATTCTGCAATAAAACCATCTGGCCCCTTTTCCACTATTTTCCTTCTCAGACTAACTACGAGGAAGACCAATGGAATGCCTATGTCAGGGTTAATGAACTATTCTCTCGAGCTATTCAAGACCTGATTGAACCCGACGACATAATCTGGGTTCATGACTACCATCTGATGCTTCTTCCTAAGCTTCTCCGAACTAAACACCATAACATATCAATAGGTTTTTTCTTGCACATTCCCTTCCCTGCTTACGAAATGTTCCGGTTACTGCCACGAAAATGGCAGAGAAGAATCCTGGAGGGATTACTCGGAGCAGATCTGATTGGCTTTCATACCCACGATTATACCCAATATTTCCTTAGGTGCATATTATCAATCCTTGGTTATGAACATAGCATGGGAAAAATAAACATGGAAGATAGGATGGTTAAAGCTGAGACTTTTCCTATGGGTATTAATTTCCAGAAATTTTTTGATATGGCCAGTTCCAGTGAAGTAGCCAAAGAGAAAAATAATCTAAAAAAAATGCTCTCTAACCATAAGGTAGTTCTGTCCATCGATCGGCTGGACTATACCAAAGGTATTATTAACCGCTTAGAAGGTTATGAGAATTTCTTAGCTAATAACCCTCAATGGCATGGTAAGGTTATCTTAATGATGGTAGTAGTCCCCTCTCGTATCGGAGTTGAGCATTATCGGATGATGAAAAGACAAATTGATGAGCAGGTCGGAAAAATAAACGGCAAATTCGGTACCATCTCCTGGATACCGATAATATATCAGTATAAATTTTTGCCATTTAATCAATTGGCAGCTCTTTATGCAGCCAGTGATGTGGCCTTAATAACTCCCATAAGGGACGGGATGAACCTTATTGCTAAGGAGTACCTGGCCTCCAGAACTGACAAGACCGGAGTTCTCATCTTGAGCGAGATGGCCGGTGCTGCCAGGGAGCTTGGGGAAGCTATTTTAATAAACCCCAACGACCGCAAAGAAATCGGCTTGGCTCTAAGAGAAGCTCTGGAGATGCCAGTTGGGGAGCAGAAAAAAAGGATGCAGGCCATGCAAAATCGACTTAGACGCTACAATGTCATTAAATGGGGCAATGAATTTATTAGTGAACTTTTCTCAATAAAAGAAGAGCAAAAACGACTTGAGGCCAGGCTGTTAGGTCATAACCAAGAGCTTCTTTACCAGGCCTACAAAAAATCATATCGCCGGTTGATCTTGTTGGATTACGATGGGACTCTGATTCCGTTTTCTACAGATCCGAGAGCCGCTGTTCCCCCAAAGGAAGTAAAAGAAATACTTCATCTTTTATCCTCAGATTCGCGGAATGAGGTAGTCATCATCAGCGGCCGTGACCGAAAAACCATGACCAAATGGTTTGGATCTTTGGAGGTCAGCCTGGTGGCTGAACATGGCGTCTGGTTGAAAAGAAAAAAAGAAGACTGGAATATGATCGGTCCCCTGGAAAACCGCTGGAAATCTGATTTGATACCAGTAATGGAAATGTACGTTGACCGCCTGCCTGGTTCCTTTATAGAAGAAAAAGAGTTTTCCATTGCCTGGCATTATCGTCCCTGCGATCCACAACTGGCTTCTGTTAGAGCTAAAGAACTTATAGATTACTTAGTTGATTTTACTTCTAACATAGATGTTCAGGTGCTCCATGGGAATAAAGTTGTTGAGGTGAGATGCTCCGGAATTAACAAAGGAGCAGCTGCCCTTCACTGGCTATTAGAAGACGAATTCGATTTTATCCTGGCTATCGGTGATGACTGGACAGATGAGGATTTGTTCAAAGTTCTCCCAGACAGGGCCTATACCATAAAAGTTGGAATCAGTCACACTTATGCAAGATTTTGTTTGTATAATTACCAGGATGTTATAAAATTAATCAAAAAATTAGGAGAGGCTGAGTAATGATTAGTAGTATTGATGATTATCGGAGCATTGTTGGAGATGAAGTCATTCATACTATTTTTAGGAAGGCTGGAAAAGTTGCCCATAAGCATATAGTTCATATCAACTCTACCTTCCAGGGAGGTGGGGTGGCTGAAATTCTGGCCAGCTTAGTCTCTTTAATGAATGACGTTGGCATCTTCACTGGTTGGAGAATTTTGCATGGTTCCCCCGATTTCTTTTCTATAACCAAGAAATTCCATAACGCCCTGCAAGGAGGAAATGTCAACCTGACCAGTATTAAAAAAGAACTCTATACTGACTATAATGAATATTTTTCCAGGTTTACTCACTTAAATCATGACTTGGTCATTGTCCACGATCCGCAACCACTCCCGATGATAAAATATTATAGAAAAAGGCAGCCCTGGATCTGGAGATGCCACGTAGATCTGTCCAACCCCAACCCTGCCTTATGGGAGTATCTTAAGAGCTTTATTATTAGGTACGATATGGTCATTGTTTCCAATGAATCATTCAAAAAGAATGACCTGCCCGTGCCTCAACGAGTTCATTACCCGTGCATTGACCCCTTGTCTGCCAAGAATAAACCTCTGGATAAAAACACCATCAAAAAATATTTGAATAAATTTGGCATACCAAATGGCAAGCCTATTATTACTCAAATTTCCAGGTTCGATAAGTGGAAAGATCCCGAAGGGGTTCTCAAGATCTTTGAGCTGGTCAAGAAAGAAGTGGACTGCCGGTTGGTCCTTTGTGGCAACCTGGCAGCTGACGATCCTGAAGGAGGGGTAATTTACCAGCGAGTCCTTCAAAAAGCCAAGAACATGAAAGATGTAATTATAATCCTGGAAGAAAATAATATTCTGGTTAATGCTCTGCAGTCTACTGCCTCAGTAGTTATTCAAAAATCACTCCGGGAAGGGTTTGGGCTGACAGTTACTGAAGCTTTATGGAAACGCCGGCCGGTAGTAGCCTCAAACGCCGGAGGAATTCCACTTCAGATAATTGACGGAAAAACAGGCTTTTTGGTGAAGCCCAACGATCTAGAAGGTTTTGCTAGTAAAATAATCAAACTCTTAAAAGAACCGGAACTGGCTCATGAACTTGGTGAAAATGGACGGGCTCACGTTAAAGAGAACTTTCTGATAACCAGAAGCCTTCTCGACTATCTGGAGGTAATTCAAGAATTCTTTGATTAACAGGGGACACTTAGGTGAGTCCCCATTTTTCTACCTGGGGAAAATGGAGAGGCCCAGGTGCTGGATCAGGTCTCTTGTTAAACCTTATTATGGAAAGTCCGGTTTTTTAAGAAATAGAAAATCTCATCCAGGCTGTACTGCACCTTGCGCTTTAGAGCCTCGGTGGTGTTAAAGGCATTATGGGGAGTCAGTATGACGTTGGGGTAACTCAGTAACTCCTTTATCATTTTGGCTTTTTCCGAGGCCTCAATCTGATTAGTTCGCAGGGCCGTCCCTATTTCCGGTTCATCTTCAAAAACGTCCAAGCCAACCCCACCCAAATGTCCTTCCTGCATAAGCTGCAGTAAACTGTTTAGCGATACATGTTCGCCACGAGCAATATTTACGAAAATGACACCCGGCTTGGTTTTCCTGAGCAATTTATAGGAAAAATAATGAAAATTTTCATCTGTCAGGTTCATAGCACAGATAATAACCTCGGCCCAGCCAAGGCCTTCCTCTTTGTCAATATAGGTAACAAAGTCATGGCGCCTAACTATATCAACACCCCTGACTTCCATCCCCAAGCCCAAGCCTATCCGAGCTATCTCTCCACCGATCCGGCCTACCCCAACTATCAAAAGTTTTTTACCCAGGCATTCATTGCCGGTTAACCCATCACGATTAAACCGACTGAACTGCTCAATCTGTCTGGGCAGCTTCCTCATCAGAGAGAGTATAAGAAGAATCGCTTGCTCAGCCACAGCTCGAGTGGCGTATTCTTCTAGATAGCCGAGAACTACTGGCGCTTTAAGGCCATTTTTATAAACCCTGAGATTATCAAAACCTGTGGTGCGGCTCAGAACTCCATCCAGCTGGCTCTGCCATTCGGGCGGAATTATTGACTGTGTCCGAACGCTGATAAGTTTAGCGGGTGGCTCTTGGTGCCGGCTTTCCTGAATTGTCCGGCCGGTTAGTCCAAAGTCTAGCCTATCTTGAATAAGGCTTTTAATAAGCTTGGCTTCCTCTTCAAATACCTCATAAAAATAAACATCCATGGGTCACCCCTGGCAAAGTTCAAAAATAGAACTTCCAGATTTTATAAGAATTAGACAGCCTTTTCAATTATCCGAATAGTTCAAATTTTTTCTTGCATATTCATTTTGGATGAATTTAGAATGGGAATCATCAAATAGCTATTAGGACCTATTAGCCCCAAAAAGGTCAATTAAAAAAGGAAGGAGGAAAATAGAATGGAACAACAGACTCCGATGGTTCCAACTCCAGGAACCTCAGGTCTTCAATCAACTGTCACCTTAGGTGAATGGCTGGTAACCTTGTTGATCGCTTCAATTCCAGTACTAAACCTTATTATGCTATTTGTTTGGGCTTTTGGCTCAAACACAAAAATCTGTAAAGCCAACTGGGCTAAAGCCACCTTGCTCTGGATGGTTATAGTTATCGTCTTTTACTTCTTGGTGGTCGTTCTAATTCTTGGCGGCTTGGGCTTTATCTCCCATCGCTTCTAACAGAACCAGGGACACAAATTTGTGTCCCCTGTTCACATAAGGGCAAGATTTACAGCAGCCTCGGCATGGATTGCTGTTGTATCAAAAAGAGGCAAGATACTATCTTTCTTTTTGACCAGCAAGCCAATCTCTGTACAACCCAGAATAACACCTTCAGCTCCTTGTTGAGATAGTTTCTTGATTATGCTGGCAAATTTATTCTTAGATTCCTGCTCCAGGCGACCAATCACTAGCTCCTGGTAAATGATTTTATGGACAGTATCTCTATCTGATTCATCTGGAACTAAGACCTCAAGTCCATGCTGCCCTTCCAGCCGCCCGCGATAAAAATCATCCTCCATGGTAAAACGGGTCCCCAGAAGACCCACCTTCTTAAAACCACGGCTCTTAATCTTGTCGGCCGTAGGGTCAGCAATGTGCAGTAAGGGAATGCTGACTGCAGTTTCAATCTCTGAGGCTACCTTATGCATGGTATTAGTACACAACACTAAAAAATCTGCCCCTCCTGCTTCCAGGGCTTGGCCTACTTGGCTCAAAATCCTGGCCAGTTCAGGCCAGTCTCCCCGGTGCTGCAGAACTTCAATCTCAGCAAAATCTACCGAATACATCAGGCATTTAGCCGAATGAACACCACCCAGTCTCTTTTGTACTTCTTTATTAATGATCCGGTAATATTCCAGTGATGATTCCCAGCTCATTCCTCCCATCAAACCAATAGTTTTCATAGTTATCTCCTCCCATCAAAAAAATAAGTTATTTTTTAAAAAATATTTGCTAATTAGTCGCGATTTTTCTATTCTTAAAAGCAACCACATATAATTAAACCGAAAGGAGTTTAATAAATGAATACCATAGAAAAGGCTTTGATGCACGCCCTTTTTATCCATCTTCACCACAATATAGATAAAGCCATAGACTTCAAGGCAATTGAGGCTCTTAACCTGCAGGTTGGAAGATTGTTCCCTGGAGCCATGGTGGTTGGACCGGGAGACGATGCCGCAGTGGTCAAGTTTCCTGATACCGACTGTATGTTTGTGGCCAAAATGGAAAGCCATTGCTCGCCCTGTGTGCCCAGACCCTATGATGCCACTGCCACTGGTGCCGGTGGAGCCATGCGCGATGTAGTGGCCATGGGAGCCCGACCCATTTTTCTATTAGATTTTATCGGCACTCGCCCCCTCCACGAAAAAGTCATTGTTGGGCCTTGCGGATTTGAAGGTAAATGCACTTGCGGAAGATGCCTGGAAATGACCAGCCAAGAAAGGCTTAATCTGATGGTCAAAGGCCTTAAAGATATGTGCCAGGCCATGGATGTTTTCATCATCGGGGGAGGTTTTTCCACCTCTTTTTCTGACATTGTACCAGCAGTAGTGGTAGCAGTTATCGGTAAAATGGTCTCAGATAAACCTCTTACCAAGCCAGCCAAATCGGCCGGTGATCAAGTCATTATCATTGGCCAAACAGGAAATGATGGAAACGACACCCTCTACCGGGCCGGCCTGGCGAGTGAAATGAGGCCAGCCGTGGCTCTTTTTGAGGAAGAAAGAAAGGTTATGGAGGCTACCTTAGCTGCCTTCCGTACCGGAAAGATAAAAGCTTGCTCAGACCTGGGGGCCGCTGGAATTGGAGCCGCTATCTGTGAATCAGCCAGATATGGGGGCTTCGGAGCCCGGGTAGACTTATCAAAAGTCCCGGTAAAAATTGAAAATCTGACACCGGAAGAAATCATGATCTGCGAGACTCAAGGCCGGATGGCCGTTCAGGTTGAGGAGCCAGATGTGGCCGAGGTCCTGAGTGTAATCAGGTCTAAAGGAGTTTCGGCTGAGGTCTTTGCCGAAATTACCAACGACGACAAAGAAGTCTTTGAATACCAGGGTAAGACCATAGCAGTCATCCCCAATAGGCCTTCAGAAGCCGAACTGGCAGAACTTACTACGAAAAAGCATTGAATAAAATCAGTTCTAAATTGAACTATTGGCCCAGACACTAAAAGGAAACTTCTGAGCTTTCACCCGTAATCTGAAAGACATGGACAGTCCCCCCACGCAGTTTGTCTACCAAAAAGAGTTTATCCCCGTAGATAAAAATATGGTCAACAAACATCTCAAGTGGAATCTCTCCGAGAAGAACTCCTTCCTGGTCAAAGATCTCAAGTTTATAAGCATCAGTGTGGCGAAGCTCACTATCTCCCTGGACCCTGTAGCCAACTTGTTGTTTACCACCAGCCATAGTCAGGCTGATTCCCACCGAGGCCTGCTCTTCCTTTTTAAGCTGCCGGGCCAGAGTCAGCACCCAAACCCGGCCCTGTCCGTCAACAGCAATGCTTTCAGACGAACGGTTTATTCTCGGTGTGCGGATGCTTATGCCGCCACCCTGGCGCTCGATACTGCCCTTGTCCTGGACCTCAAGGCTATAAGGGAGCTTTCGGTCTGCCCGCCAAATAAGCTGGCCTTCGGGAGAATATTTTTCGATTCGATTCTGGAAAGGAAAAGCCAGATAAAGATTGTCTCGGCTGTCAACAGTCATATGAACAGCATTTATTGTGTTAGTGAGAAGTTCATCCTTCATATCAAGTCTGTCGCCAATCTCCCGGATTATCTTCCCTTCCGGGTTTATAACTCTGATAAGCTTAGGCAGACTGGCTGGCTTTTTGTGCTCAGCCAGATTTAATCTAACTCCAGCCACCGGATCCGTCATAATTAAATTTCCATCAGAAAGGACAAAAGCGTTACCGATTTTCCCTTCAGTAAATTTTATAGTCTTAATTTCCTTACCGTCCGGGCCCAGCACCTGGATACGATCATTAAAAGGATCAGTAACATAGAGATTGCCCGAGGCATCGATGTCCAGCCAGGAGGGATAATTGAATTCCCCAGGTCCCTGGCCAAAACGCCCGAAAGAGGCCAAGTATTTCCCGCCAGGCGAGAATTTCTGGATGCGGTGATTGCCGGAATCAAGGATATAGATATGGCCTGCTGTATCAACCGCCACGGCGATTGGCATATAAAAAGCCGTCTGTTCATCAGGAGAGTCAATATCGCCGAGCTTAAGCACCGGTTGAAGCTTGACTTCCGGATTTTTGCCCCAGAGTCCCTTCCCCTGATTGTGAACTACCCTGACTCCGTTTACAATTTCAACCTTCTGAGCAGCCAATTGTGGGGTAAAAGTTGTCATTCCCGCAGCCAAAATTAATAATACCACCGGAACAGCCATAAACTTTCGCCCTTTTTTCTTTTTCATCTTAGATACTCCCTTCGACTTAT
>JAQULR010000015.1:38093-40294 GCA_028749205.1 Acidobacteriota bacterium
CAGGCCAATAGATTTTTCGCATATGTTGTGATTTTTGAACTAATTTTTGTACTCCGATAATCTGTCTCTCTTTTATTCCCAGAACTTTGGCTATTTTAAAAATTTCCCAGCCGTTTTCTAAAGCCACCAATATCAAATCTAATTTTTCGTAGGAGATGGTTATTGCCTTTTCATCGGTAAGACCCGGGATAATATCGGGCGATGGGGGCTTATCTATAATCCCGTGGGGAATACTCAAAAATTGAGCCAGTTCTCTAACCTGGCTTTTATAGAGATTTAAAAGCGGCATGATATCAGCCGCCATATCACATCCATATTTTACAAAGAAACCAATCTGGTATTCGCTCTTATTAGTTGCCCCAACTACTAACCTATTTTCCAGCTCACCGTAAAGATAGAGCAATAGCAGGCGCAGTCGGTGCTTTGACCGGTAATAAGCATTGCTTTTTTTAAGGTAAGGGCTAAATTCTTTATCCTTCAAGCCGGCCAGACTGGCTGAGAAAGGGGTTTCACCGGTTTTTCTTTGATAATAATTATAAGCCCTTCTGGTCAAGGTCTCCTTTAATATTTTTGGCAGGAGTGGCTTATTCAGCGGAAACAGTTTATAAACCCCAAGCTTTTTAAGATGGGGCGTGATATCTATCAGTCGGTGATTGATCCCAAGTTCGTTAGCCAGATTCAAAGCATCTTCTGCCTGCTCCTTTTTAGAATCCTTCTCCGGCATGATAAGGGCCAGCGTCTTCTCCGCCCCGACTGCTCTTTTACATAAGGCAGCGACCACCGCCGAGTCAATCCCCCCGCTTAACCCCAGGATGACTCCCTCTCTTTCGAGTTTTTCCATATAGTGCCAGATAAAATTTTCTAAAGTGGGAGCCAGCTCTTCTGGCCTGATCTTCATTTGAGCCTTTAAGCTATCTACTTTGCTATTTTTATTATTCAAGGCCATGCTCATCAACCTTAGGCTTTTTAGCCAGGATTGAATTAATTACCCCACCAACTATTAATCCCACTAATAATTCATCACTCCGGGCCCTTTGAATTCATTAGGGAAAGGCTTGGGACGGTATCTTTCCAGTTCAAGGTTAAAGCCACCCTGGGACACCATATCCTTCCTTTCATCCTTCTGTTATTAAGAGCTTGCAACTAATATCTTATAAATTTTCTCATCTTTATCCAAATCCTTATAAATAAGATTACAAGGTCAGGATTAACGATTTTCTCCTTAGCGGTCTCATAACTTTTCTTGACTTCGGAAAAATAAAAAGGCAATATTAGAAGCGGAAAGTCGCAGGCAGATGAGCAAAAACGCAAAAACCTCCTTAAAAGAATTAATTCTCAGCCGTTATTCATTTCTTTCCAGCAAGGAGAAAAAAGTGGCTGATTATATCCTCCAGAATCTGCACCTGGCTTTCTCCTTGCCGATAAACAGCCTGGCAGAAAAGTCTGATGTCAGTTCAGCCACAGTGGTCCGTTTTTCCCAGAACCTGGGTTTTTCTGGTTTTCAGGAATTAAGGACCCGAATGTTTGAAGAAGTTAAAGAGGAGATCAACCCAGAGGAACGTTTCAAGCTTTTTGTTCCCGATGGTAACGCGGTAAAAACAGTCATCAAAGTTGCCGAAAACGAAGTCAAAAACATCAATGTTACAATTGATAATATCAGCCCCCGGCTTTTCAAGGAATTTATAGAAAAACTCAGGAAAAGCAGTTATATAAATACCCTGGGGATTGGCATCAGTTCAATTCTGGCTCGTCTGGCGGCCTATCTCCTAAACCAGGCCGGGCTTAAGACCCATTTCTTACAGAAAGAAGAACACTATTTTTTGGAAAAATTGATTAACCTGAATAAAGGGGAAGCTATTCTGGCTTTTTCATTCCCTCCCTATTCCAAAGAGACTATTTCGGCCGCTAAATTTTGCTACGAGCGGCGTATAACCTGCCTGGCCATCACTGATAAGCCGGGAGCTCCGCTCGCTAAATATTCTCATAGCACTTTAACCGCCAATACCAAAAATATTATGTTTACCAATTCAATCGCTGCGGTGGTAGTACTTCTAAACGCCATAGCCACTGAGGTGGCCCTTTTAAATAAGAAGCAAGTTGTCCTCCACCTGGACCTGATTAACCAATTAGAAAAAGACGGTTTTCTTACCTAAGACCAGGCTTTCAAAAAATTAAAAAAATTACTTGACAAATTAAAACTG
>JAQULR010000002.1 GCA_028749205.1 Acidobacteriota bacterium
TTTATGGTGGCCGCTTTCGGGACAAAAAACTATTAGCCTTTCAAACTGAATATCGTTTTTCTCTCTGGAAAAGACTGGGAGCAGTAGTCTTTGGAGGCCTTGGAAATCTGGCCGAAAATTTCAACAGCCTTACCTGGGATAACCTTAAATTTGCGGCCGGCTTTGGCTTCAGGTTCAAAGTTATACCCAGAGAAAATGTTAACGTCAGAGTGGATTTTGCCTTCGGCTCTGGAACCCACGGCATTTATCTCAGTGCTGGTGAGGCTTTTTAAGCTAACTTATCCGGACTTTTTCTTTAGGTTGGCTTTTTATTCTACCAAATAGATGGATCCCGCCGAAAAATTAGGTCACAAAAAAATATGCATATCTGTTAATTCTTATAACCTGTTCTCCCAACTTTTCTTTATGGCAAAAGGCAGAACCCCATAGCGAAAGACTATCAGAATTTAGCATTCATGCTAAGCGAGATTTTGATAAGTTCTTAAGCTTAGATAGTCTCAGGCTGATCTGATTCTCTTTCTTTAATCCACCAACCATGAGCCACGCAGGAAGTAGGACAAACCGTTTCACATTTTAGACATCTTATACACTGAGAACTATCAGGATTTTTATAGATTTTAATATTGACTGGACAGGTTCTCTGGCAGGCATCACAGAGAATGCAGTTATTAAGATTGACTGTCATTCTGAAAACACTAACCCGATTAAAAAATCCCAATATAGTTCCTAAAGGACAAATTGTTCGACAAAAAGGTCTTTCCGAAACTGCCATCCACAGCAAAAAAATGATTAAAATAGATAGCTTCCAGGCAAACAGAAAGCCCAGTTGGGATCTGATCCCAGGATTTAGCAAGGCCAGTAGAACTCCGGCTTCCAGGGTGCCTGCCGGACACAACCATTTACAAAACCATGGAGCTCCAAATCCCAGAGCATCAACCAGCAATAATGGAAGTAGTATAACCAGAGAAAGGAGAACCAGATATCTGAGATAGGTGGCTTTTTGCGGAATTTGAATTTTGGGAAGAGGAATTTTGTAAATTAGCTCTTGCAGTAAACCAAAAGGGCATAACCAGCTGCAGGGCAGCCTTCCTGCAGCTAATCCTATTAAACCAAGACTGCCAATAACGTAAAATCCAAGCTTTTTCTGACCCGCCTCCAGATTAAATCTCAGAGAGCTCAAGGCATTCTGGAGGGCCCCAATTGGACAGGCTCCGATAGCCGCCGGACAGGAATAACAATTAAGAACTGGAACACATATTCCTTTTGACTTGGCTTGACTGATCTCACCTCTGGCCAGAGAAGGAAAATCCAGATTAAATCCAAAAGCCGCCAGTATTTGGAAAAGCCTTCTTTTTCTTTCGGTTTTCCTCATGTCTGCTTTCATGGCACCCAGTCACCCTATACCTATACATTCCAGGCAGATGGTACTGGCCTTTTGCCAGACGGTCTTAAACTCACCATCAAATAAACCCAAGACGATTAAAGAAACCGCTATAATCAGCAAGCAGAAAAACCAGAACTTTCTTTTTTTCATCTCTGTCCTCTATCTGGAAATTTCACAACCTGTCATTAAAGCTATCATCATAAAGCTTTACCTTTGATACCAGTCTGCTATCGGGTCCCTGAATACCCAAATTTTTTAGCAAAAAAACCAATTGAACCTGAGCGAAATGTAAGCACTATGAAAATTAGTATTATTTTACTCCTGTCAGGCTTCGGCGTTTTTTTGTTTCATATAAGCTCATTCTTTTTTTTCCTTAAATTGTCATTTTCGCTTTATTAATTGTCCCATACTATGAGCAATAAAGTTTAGGTCGTTTTTACCATCAAATTGAAAATCTTTCAAGATAATCTCTGGAGAATTCTAAAAGTCAAATCTGAACCTCATAAATACTTTTAATTCGGCTAAAAAACAATTCTGGATTAAAGACCCAGGCATAGAGATTAACATAACGGAAATAAGGGAAAAAGCGACTTCGGTAAAGACAACTCTGTGGATAATATCCCTTATTCCACTCGATAACTCCAATGATTCCCTGCTCAGAAAGATATTTCAAAAAACCATTGATGATTCTGGCTTTTTCTTTGACTTTTAGAGAATCAAGATAGAGGTGATTTAGCCAGGCCCAGCGTTCAGATGTCCGACCGAGGTGCTCATGCTCCAAATAATTCAATATTCCGACAAGCTGACCATCCCTTTTTACAGACAGAGTATTGGAAACTCCAGGATAGTTTAATTCTTTATCGACTTCTGACTGGTTAACCCAAAATCGAGCTAAGTCTATTTTCTCACTATAGCTATTTAGCAAATTCATAGCTTGGTTTATCTCAGCCGGGTTTAAGGTTTCTAAATAGAATTCACCGCCTAACCTAACAGACGGGACTTTATGACTGCCCCATAATTTTATAACTGCTTTTTCCCAAATTTTTAAGCCCTCCGAATAGGCTACTTTGTCGAGATTTAGAATCCGGCCCAAGACATGCATCTTCTTGAGAAATACCAGATGATTCCCTTCTTTTTTTAATTTTTCTACAAGCTGAAAGGATCGGTGCCCCTGTTCCAGGTATAGTAGGGCAAAATCATAATGGGTTATCTCTTGATTTATCCTCAAAGCTTCTCTGATGATGGCTTGAGCTAAACCTTGCCTAGCATATTCCCTCTTACTGACCAATAAACAGCTCAGAATCGCCCGATAAAACTTCCCCTGATAGTAAAAACTCCTGGGGAGGTTGGCCAGGAAAGCTACTATTGCCTTCCCCTTGTAAGCAGCCACGAAATGCTTGGGGTCAGCGGCAATTCTCATAAGATAACGGACAAAATCAGGGCGGTAGAGATTGGGAAAAGAGGCCTGTCCATATTCTTCTCTCCAGGCCTGATGAGCCATTTTTTCCAGAGCTTCCAGGTCCCCTCTAAAAGGTTCAATAGAGATTTCAGTTAAGCCTGCCATATTTGGCGGTTCTATTTTTTTATCCGGTATTTTTCAAACCAGGCCTGGAGGTAAAGCTGTTGTAAGAGCTGATGAGAGGGTCGTCGCCAGCCATGATATTCCTCCGGCATTCTAACCAGCAGAGTTTCTTTCTTCAACATCTTTAAGGCCCGATAGAATTCTTCGCTTTGACTAATTGGAGTACGCAGGTCAGCCTCTCCGGTCATGACCATAGTCGGAGTTTTAACCTTAGCTACATAGTGCAGTGGCGACCTTTCAGCATATTCTAAAGGATCTTCCCAGGGATATTTCTTAAATTGTCGGTACCAGGTTGGCATGTCAGTTGTCCCGACAAAAGAATGCCAGTTGATTACCGGTCTCATAGAAACTGCAGCTCGAAAACGGTCGGTATATCCGACTATCCAGGCAGTCAAAACTCCCCCTCCGCTACCACCGCAAACAAACAGATTGTCCTCGTCAATGAAGCCTTTTGCTACCGCGGCTTCGACTCCGGCCATTAAATCATCATAATCTTTCCCGGGGTAACTATATTGGATGCCATTAACAAAGTCCTGTCCGTATCCGGTACTGCCTCGGGGATTGGTATAGAGAACAGCATAACCTGATGCAGCAAAATTCTGCCAGGCCCAGTTAAAGGAAATTGAATACATAGACCAGGGACCACCATGAATCCAAAGCAAAAGCGGGTATTTTCTACCCTGTTCAAATTCAGCCGGCTTAATCAACCAACCCTGAATATCCAGTCCGTCAGGAGATTTATACCAGATCTCTTCTGCTTGACCAAGTTTAACCCCGTCTAAAATATCGGCGTTGACATCGACCAGTTCTTTCCATCTTGACGGTTGTTTTAAATTAAAAACAACCAGAAAGGCTGGCCGGTAAAAATTGGAGGCCAGAGCAGCCACCATCTGATTTTTGGAAATAGAGTAACTACTGAGAAAATAGCCACCTGAAGTAATTTTCTTTATTTGACCGTTCAGAGAAACTGAATATAAATTAGCCTCTCCTTTTTCTTCCATCTGGTAATAAAGACAACTACTATCAGCAGCCCAGGATAGACCTCGGGGTGATGACGGCAGATTTCCGGCCAACAGTTTTTTCTTAGCTCCATCGGTATCCATTAAATAGATACTGGAAAGGTGACTGGTGAAATTCTGCTCATCATATCCAGTATAAGCAATCCAGTTTCCATCTGGCGAAGGGAGAGGATTTCGATCCAGTCCTTTTCGGTCTGTTAGAGCTCTTATTCTATTAGTATTTAAGTCTATTTCATAAATCTCAGTGTCACCGAACTGGTATTCAGGCTCCGGTTTTCTAATGGCCGAAACATAAATTTTCTGGCTGTCAACTGACCAGACTGGCTCATTATGAGAATAATCGCCTGAGGTTACCTGAACAGCAGTCCCGCCTACTACGGCATCCACCGTATAAACATGGCTGTTGCCCTTAGGCAGTGGGCCCCGCCCATCAAGTCTCCAGGATAACCTGTCTATGACGATAGCGGGAGCAGCCCATTTAGCTTTTTCAGGCTTTTTTAGCATTTTAACCGGCAGGATAGGTTTATCGTCGGCAACAAAAAGACTAAAAGCAATCCTTTCTCCATCAGGCGACCAGACTATGTTCTGAGGCGTTCTTTCCAGATTGGTAAGGCAAGCTACTTCTTTGGTATCAATAAACATAATATAGATCTGGTCACTCCCTCCTCTATCCGAAATAAAGGCCAGCTTTTTACCATCTGGTGACCAAACCGGGCTGGAGTCACGCCAATTCCCGGAGGTTAATTGTCTAAGCCGACTGCCATCGGTTTCGACCATCCAGATATTGGATCTGGTTAGATCATTAACCTTATCTATCCAATTTCGAGTAAAAACAATACTTTTTCCATCAGGAGAAATAGCTGGATTCCTCAAGCTTTCAAATTCAAAAAAGGTTTCGGTAGTCAAAAGCTGATCGTTTTTTTCCTGACCAGCGATGGACCAGCTGTTAAAACCAGCTAAAAACAAAACTACTAATAGACTAATTATCAATTTAAATACTTTGTTTTTTGGGCCCATAAACTCCTCCATGGTCAAACCAAGATTTTTTAGAGACATTATATTAAATTTTCACCTTTAGCTGAATCAATATAAAAAAATCCTGATAGGTCAATTGAAATTTCGTCTAAAATATTTTTTATAAAAATTCATTGTGTTATAATTCATTTCTTAATTTTTAATCATCAGGCTTGGTTTTTATCTATTCCGAAGTAAAGGAGTTTCATTTGACTGACAACCGCCTTTATAAACATCCAATTTTACCCGTAGAGGACAAACCGCAGTTTAACTTTTATTTTCAAGACCAGGAGCTTAAGGCCAGAGAGGGCGAGACTATTGCCTCAGCGCTTTTCGCCAATGGTATTAGAATCTTCAGTTATCACCACAAGGACGGAGCTCCCCAGGGAATCTTTTGTGCTAACGGGCAGTGCGCTCAGTGTCTGGTCCTAGCGGACGGTTTTCCGGTTAAATCATGTATGGAGCTGATTAAAGCAGGAATGAAAATAGAACCTATTACAGGTTTGCCGAAACTACCTGAAGTAAATCCCGAAGACAGTTTTAGCTTCGAATCAATAGAAGAGATTGAAGTCTCAGTTCTAATAATCGGTGGCGGCCCAGCCGGCTTGTCGGCAGCCATAGAGCTGGCTAACCATGAGGTCGATTGCCTTCTGGTTGATGATAAGCATCGTCTGGGTGGTAAACTGGTTCTTCAAACCCACCGGTTTTTTGGCTCGGTCGAAGCAGTTTACGCGGGAACCAGAGGGATTGACATTGCTACCAAGCTGGAAAATGAACTTAGAAAATTCCCTAAGGTTCAGATCTGGCTTCAGAGCACCGCTCTGGCTGTTTTCAGCGACCAAAGGGTTGGAATCTTAAAAGGTGGCCAAAAATACGCCCTGGTCAAACCTAAAGTGCTGCTGGTAGCCTCAGGAGCCCGAGAAAAATCCTTAGTATTCCCGGGTAATGATTTACCTGGGGTCTATGGAGCCGGAGCCTTTCAGACTCTGGTCAACCGCGACCTGGTAAAACCTACAGAAAAATTATTTATTGTCGGTGGGGGCAACGTCGGGTTAATTGCTGGTTATCATGCCCTTCAGGCAGGAATTAAGGTCGTCGGACTGGTAGAGGTTATGCCTGAGGTTGGCGGTTATAAAGTTCACAAGGACAAATTAGCCCGGCTTGGTGTCCCAATAATGACTTCTCATACTGTCCTAAGCGCTAATGGCCAGAATTCCGTAGAATCGGTTACCATTGCCCGGGTTGATGAACATTTCCAGCCAGTCAAAGGAACAGAAAAAACCTTTGCCTGTGATACGGTCTTGATTGCTGTTGGTTTGGACCCGGTTAATGAATTCTATCTAAAAGCTAAAGAATTTGGCCTTTTAGCTTATGCTGCCGGGGACGCTGAAGAGATTGCCGAGGCTTCAGCAGCTATTTTCTCAGGTAAAATCCGCGGTTTAGAAATAGCTCGTGACCTTGGGGTATATACCGGCCAGGTGCCGGCTGATTGGTATGAAACCTCGGAAATACTAAAATCACGGCCGGGGCAGACATATCCTGAATATTTTCTTGAAAAAGAAAAAGGGGTATTCCCGGTTATCCATTGTCTTCAAGAAATTCCCTGTAACCCCTGCTCAGCAGTTTGCCCCAGAAAGCTGATTGAAGTGGACCCAGGTGATGTCCGTAAGCTACCAGTCTATTTTGAAGAAAAAGATGGCAAAGCTTGCACAGGATGCGAGAGATGCGTGGTCTTTTGCCCAGGCCTTGCTATCACCTTAGTCGATTTTAGAAAGAATTCTGAATTTCCTCAGGTTACTATCCCCTTTGAATTTCCGAAAGAAATAATTAATCCAGGAGATGAAGTTTCTGTAGTTGATATTGAAGGACAGGTCCTGGCCAGGACTAAGGTTACTTCTGTTAAATCTATCAAGGGAAACGACCGGACTGTTTTGATAAAGGTCGAGGTGCCAGCCGAAATAGCTAAAAAGGTCAGTGGCCTGAGGGTTCAGCCAGAAATTTCTGAAATTGAAGAAAAATACGTAGAAAGAATGCCTGATGAAGCCATCATCTGTCGTTGTGAAAGAGTTACGGCTGGAGAAATCAGAAAGCTGATCAAAGAAGGGCTCCGGGACATTAACGAAATCAAAACCATAACCAGGGCTGGAATGGGGCCATGCGGAGCTAAAACCTGTACCCCATTAGTTCACAAACTTTTCAGGGAAGAAGGTGTTCCAGAAAGCCAAATTGTGGACCAGCCCAAAAGGCCTCTGTTTATAGAAGTTCCCTTTGGTATTTTTGCTGGTCTGGATCACAGAAAGGAGCTCGAGGATGAGCAGAAATGATTATGATGTAATCATAATAGGAGCCGGTAGTGTTGGTACCCCAACGGCTCTTTTCCTGGCCCAACAGGGCTTTAAGGTGCTGGTTTTAGACCGCAATCCTAGTCCAGGTCAGAGTTCCAACAAAAGAGCCATTGGCGGGCTTAGAGCGACTCATTCTGACCCGGCTAAGATCAAACTCTGCCTCAGAAGTTTGAAGATTTTTTCTACCTGGCAGGAGACCTACGGTGATGATATTGAATGGTATCAAGGGGGCTATTGTTTTGTAGCTTACCGAGAAGAGGAAGAAAAAACTCTGAGAGAAGTCTTGCCTCTCCAGAAAAGATACGGTCTTAAAATAGACTGGCTTGATTCGGATGAGCTGCGAAAACTTCTGCCTGACCTCAATCCAAAAGGCTTATTAGGCGGAACTTTATCTCCAGAGGACGGTCACGCCTCTCCCCTTCTGGCAGTGGAAGCTTTTTATAGACAGGCCAAAAGAGCTGGGGCCGAATTCAAATTCAGTTCAAAGGTTGAAAAGCTGGTAATAGAAAATGGAAAGGTAGCAGGAGTAGTCACCGATAAAGGGACTCATGGGGCCGGAGTCGTAGTCAATGCGGCCGGAGCCTGGGCGGCAGACATCGCCAGGTTAGCCGGAATGGAAATTCCAGTTAAGCCTGATTCTCACGAAGCTGCAGTTACCGAGCCTGTCCAGCGGTTTTTTGACCCGATGATCGTGGACCTCAGACCGGTCCAGGGCTCAGCCAATTATTATTTCTACCAGCATGCTACCGGACAGGTCATTTTTTGTATTACTCCTAATCCCAGCATTTGGGGTTTTGATGACCGGGAAACCAGTGACTTTTTGCCTATGGTCTCCAGAAGAATGATTGGCTTGATGCCGAGGCTTAAAAATATCCGAGTTCGCCGGACCTGGCGGGGTCTTTACCCCATGACCCCTGACGGTTTCCCTATTGTCGGCTGGTCCAGGGAAGTAGAGGGATTTCTGCTGGCAGTCGGGATGTGCGGGCAGGGTTTTATGCTTGGGCCAGGGGTAGCTGAGCTTTTGACCAGACTAATTTCAAGAAATCCTGGGCCTGATGATGAAGAAATTTTATCCTACCTGTCTCCTTATAGAAGCTTCATCAGCGAAGAAAAATTAAAATAGTCGCAGTTAGGTTTTACAGGGAGGTCGTCGAGCGCTATCTTGACTGCGGCAATCCCTGTTGCGGATTTGCCAGCATCAGGTGTCCCAACTGTGGGGAGGAGCACCTCGTCATGTTCTCCTGTCCAAGCCGCGGGTTTTGCCCCTCCTGCCACGCCAGGCGGCTGAAGGAGTGGGGCGAGTTGATGGACTACCTGGAATTCATTGCCCGGGCGACTTCCCATATCCCGGATAAGGGGCAGGTCATGGTGCGGTATCACGGTCTCTACGCCAATGCCCACCGAGGAAAGGTCAAGAAGACAACCCATCAAGCTTTCCCTCTCCAGATGGTGGAGAAGGAGCTCCAGCTCATTCTCTCTAAGGGCTGGGCCGAGATGATCTTTAAGGTTTATGAGGTTCGCCCGATGCTCTGCCCTCGTTGCGGCGGAAAGATGCGCATCATCGCTTTCCTCACAGACTAGGCCGTGGTCGACCGCATCATCAACCACCTCAACCTGACCTTTGTCGCCAAAAGACCTCCTCCGCCCCATATCACCTATCAGGAGCATCTGGTAGCTGCCGAGGCTCCTGTTGAATATTTTTCATGATTCTCTTCTTCCCCAGCAGGAGAAGTTTCTGTGATTTTCGGCGCCGTCGAGCGTCTTAGTAGCTTCTTGAGCTGCCAGAGATAGTTTCTGCTTGCCCTTGACATCTTTTTTCCCATGATTTATATTTTCTTACGATGGTTGGATGGGTAAATGGGGATAAACATAAGTCGTCAGCTAGCTCAATTGAAAACTAAATTCCTATTCCTGTTTTATCGAAGGCTCAGGCTTCAACCCAACATAACCTGTATCATTCTCCTCTCCGGAAAATCTTAACCTTTTTAGCCTCCCGTCAAAGGAATAACTCATTTAGGTTAAGAGATAACTGCCCATAGTGACTACGACATTTCCCCTATTTACTTATCTCAATTTGCCGGCAGATTACTTCCCGCCTGGACTGGACAGAGATTCTAACAGCAATTCTACAGCCGGGGTAATTGCCAGCAGGCATTCAGCTTTCGGCTTTTTTATTTCCTGGATCATGACTTTCTGGGTTTCTATCCAGGAATTGGAAATTTTTTCTCCTCCCTCAGCCAGCTGGAGAGTATAAAGGGCGATAAAGGATAAGTGGATTAAATCATCAGCCAGGGGTCTGATTTCTTTTAGCGATGGGATTTGTTCTGAAACAGTTTCTATCCGGGGAACAATGATATAAAGACCGGCTAAATAGTTTATGATTTTTCTGGCCGTCTCGGGCTGTCTTGCCTCAATATAGTTTTTAACTATCTTCCTGAACTCTCTGGCTTCCAGTGATTCAGGGAAACAAGCATCAACAAATCTGGTAAGAGGAGCCAGAGAGGTGTAAGTCCTCCCCTGATTATGCCGGGCATAACCTTTTACCGGCTCGCAAATTGCGGCCAGCCTCTGAAGGGCTTCGAGTTTGTCAATGGTGAAGGGAGCCTTCAGAGTCCCGATTTTTAGAAGGTCGCTTCCAGCTGGACTGATCAATCGCCGCAGCAGCATCTGCTGATTTTTAAGATGTTGAACCCCGGTTTCTTCAAGCTGGACACTTATAACCTTAAGCCTTTCATACATATCGTCAACATCCCTGACTTCTTGAGGTGACCAGAGTCTCTCGGCGATGGCTGCTGTCCTGGGCCAGATTCTAGAATCCACTGTCTCGGGAGATACCAACTCAGCCCACATGGTAGCTTCTCCCCCCAAAATTAATTTTTTTTCTTCAGGAGTCAGCAGAGACCCGGGAGGGATCGGGTCGTTCAGGTAATGCCTTTCAGCCGTCTCGCAGAGGTCTATATAATAACCATTAGATAGAATACCCTGATAGCCCTTTCTGGCTCCGTCCACCAGGGCCTGGGGTCCACGCCAGGAGTGAATCACTATGTCTTTTGGTAAACCTGGTTGGTAGATCTCATCCCAGCCGACCATTTTCTTTCTGTATCTGGTAAGAATTTTCAAAATCTCCTGGTTAAAATAAGCCTGGAGAGCCTGGTAATCTGACAGGTGGTGCTTTTTCATAAAAGCTTGAACCTGGGGATTTTCTTTCCAGTGAACTGCTTCTACTTCATCTCCTCCAATGTGTAAATAGGGGTCTGGAAAAAGAGAAGCCATCTCCCTGAAAAACTTGTCAAAGAAATCATAGACTTTTGGATTAGCCGGGTTAAAAGCAGGATGGAAAACCCCGAATTTTCTTTCAATACGGTAGGGACCGGGAGCGCTGGCATATTCAGGATAGCCTACCAACCAGCTGGTAGAATGACCAGGGATATCAAACTCTGGCATAACTCTAATGCCCAGGTCGGAAGCGAATTGAATGATCTCTTTAATTTGCTCCTGGGAGTAATACATCCCGTCTGAACCAAGTTGATGAAGCCGGGGGAAAGTCTTGCTTTCCACTCTAAAACCCTGGTCTTCTGAAAGATGCCAGTGGAGAACATTGAGTTTGACTGAAGCCATAGCCAGAAGGTTTCTTTTGATAACTTCCAGCGGCATAAAATGACGGCAGGAATCTATCAGCAATCCTCTCCAGGTAAACCTGGGCTGGTCCTGGATAATCAAGCAGGGGAAATAATAGCCTTGGCTATCAACGGATAGTAATTGAAGAAGGGTTTCCAAACCTCTCAGTAGACCCAGGTCTGTCTTTGACTGAAGCTTGACCTTTTCGGGGGTAATTTCTAAATGGTAAGATTCATCCTCGTCGGGCTCCAGTTGGCCGACTCTTTCAAATTTGTAAATAAACTTAGTTGAGGTCTTAAGACTCTGGTCAGCTAAGAAATCCTGTTCCAGAAAAATCCCAGCGTGACCGGCCAGCCTGGACATAAATCTGCCGACAGCCTTAAAAGCCCTGCTGGTGGGTTTGGCCTGACCCCCAACAGAAAACTTTTCATCAAGTCTGAAGCTGCCTTCTACTGGCTCTATCTTAGCTGGGACCGGCATCATAGGTGGAAGATTTGAAATCTGTTCGGTCGTCCCAGATGGTGATTCAGCCTGAAGGCTCCCGGCTGCTATCAGAAAAAGACAAATAAAGCCTGTTAATAGAACCGAAATGAATATTTTATATTTTTTAAAGCTATTAGCAGTCATCTCGGCCTCCTTGCCTTTCATTATTCACAAAACAGGATATATCTCAAGATAGGAAGCTGCCCCCATCTAAAACCAAAAATCATAGCATCTTTTACGGAATTGTTAAAAACTCTTTCTTCTCTTATGGCAACAAGAGGTTTGCCCTATCCCGCCATCTACCACATCAGGAGATTACGGACTTCAGCCTATAGAAGCTCCACTTAAACCAGGCTAATGTCCCTGATTTTCCTATATCGCGATTTTCTTATCAATGATAATTGAAAATCTGGAGGTATATTCAGTTTTATGAATAAGGCATAATAATAATGCTTACCTACTCCAAGCGAAAAACTTTTTGTCTGTCTACTGCGGCCTGATCAAAGCCTGATCAGAGCCTGATTTAATAAATATTATTCTATTTATACATAGGATCGGAGACGACTCTAATTGTCTGGCTGGATATTTCCTGGTCGTTAACCATTAAAGTGACTTTGTAAAGCCCGGGTTCTACCTGCCTCGAGGGCATTCTTCTAAAAGCAAACTGCTGTCCTGGAGTATCGGCCAGACGACGGTTAAGCCCCCAGAAAACCTTTTTAAGACCTGCAGAAACCGAACCATTTATTTCCTGAACTATTTGATCCTCAAAATCCTTGATGACTATAGAAACCTTAGAAGCTTGGTTTTTTAGATGGTAATAGATATTAACACCAACAGGTGGATTAGGAGCGTTAGCAAATTCTCCATAAGACTGACCGCGACGGTCAAGCCTATTCCAGAGAATGCCCTCCGGAATTTCAAAAAGATAGGCCTCTTTTTTAAGGTTTTCTTCTTTTAGTTCTTTAAATGGATAAATATCAGCAATATATATACCACGTCCGTAGGTGGCAATTACCAGATCCCGCTCCCTTTTCTGCACCACCAGGTCATTTATAATCACATCGGGCACTTCAGCTCCAGCCATTCTCATCCAGTTCTTTCCTCTATCTAAAGTCACGAATAGCCCATAATCAGTAGCCAGATAAAGAATATCTGGATTATCAGGGTCTTCTTCAATATCATTGACCGGATTATTCATTCCTCCTGAGATATCTTCCCAGGTTTTGCCCAGGTCTCTGGTGACATAAACGTAGGTTTTGTCCTCATTATGAGTGCGGTAACCAGAATAAAGAGCATAACAAGTATTGGCATCATGGAGGCTGGGTTGAACCCGCATCACCCATCGGTCATAGGGAATTAAATCTCCTTTGATTCCCGGTTTCGGCCGGCCTTTGGAATCGTAAAAATTAGAAGTGATATTGGTCCAGGTCAGTCCATAATCTGTGCTCAATTGCAGATTGCCGTCGTCGGTTCCAGCCCAGTAAATACCAGGCTTTTTAGGTGACTCAGCAAAGGTATAGACGGTAGCGTATTGAAGATTGGTTTTTTTGGAAAGAGCAATCCTGTCCTGATCTTGTTTGCTAAGATCTGGAGAGATAGTTTCCCAAGTTCCTGGGTCACCATGTTGCAGAGACCGGTGCACAAACTGCGAACAAACAAAAACTAGGCCGGGGTTATGGGGCGAAAGATAAATCGGCGAATCCCACTGGTACCTCTGAGCCGGGGCTCCCGAAGCTTCTTCTTCGGGAGTATTACGCCGGGCTAAAGAAGTCATCTCTCCAGTCTTAAAATTCATTCTCCTAGAAGCACCAAACTGACTTTCCCAGTAAATGTATTCTGGATTCCACCAGTCCCGAACTACATAAAAGCCATCGCCTGAGGGCAGATAAAGCCAGTCCGCAGGATAAACTCCGTTCGGGTTGCGGTTCATTGAGGGACCAAACCAGCAGCCATTATCCTGGGTTCCACCCATTACGTTATAAGGAAGTTCATTATCAACTGAAATATCGTAGAACTGCTGAGCCGGGATGGTTTCTTTTTGAGACCAGTGCAGACCTCCGTCCCAGGATTCGCTCACTCCTCCGTCATTTCCATTTAAGATATGCTGGGAGTTTAAGGGGTCAATCCAGACTGCTCGAGAATCAACATGGCACTTTTTGTTTGCCTCCCATCTGGCAAATTTAAAAGTTTTGCCAGAATCCTTGGAAATAATTGTTCTGGTTTCTGGAGCAATTAAAACTTTATCATCATTTGGATCAACCACCAGTCTTCCATAGTAGCCAGCTTCAACCTGATTAACTATATCGCTTCCACCGGTCATTTTATATTCGGTCATTCGTTTCCAGGTTTCACCCTGGTCATCGGAGCGGTAGATTACCCCTGATTTTTTAACTGGCTGCATCGTCTGAAGAGCTTCGGCATAGATAAGATCCAGAAGGCAACGATTCAAAGTCTGATACCTTCCTTTTACCTGGTTGTATTCTTTGGCCAGGCTTTCACCCTCCTTAAATAAATCAATAAATTCTTGCTTGTCCTTATAAACCTTTTTAACCTCACTAAAAACAGCCTCTGGGTCGATATTTAGCTTGACCATCAAAGCTGGGTCATCTGTCAGCTCTTTAAAATGATCCAGAAGATAAGCTTCGTCTCTAACATATTTTTCATCATATTTCAGTTTATCCTTAAACTCTTCTTTAATAGAGACCTGTTTTCTATCTGTTATTTTTAAGTTAGTCAGATCAAATCCAGGTGAATCCGCTAAAAAGGCGGCCAGGACTAGTTGATTAAGGCGAATCTGGTCCTGCTGACCTTGCTGAGCCTTTTTAACTATCTTTTCAGTCTCTTCAACTGCAGATAAAGCCACCTCGTCTCGGCCATAGAGCCTTCTGGCTGTAGCTAACAGGTTTTCCCAATCAACCCCCACCCTCTTTTGAAAGTCCGGGTCTCTGACCAGGTCATTGAGTTGGCGGACTAGATCTTCTGTATTTTCCGCTTTAAGAGGTTCAAGCTTCAACTGTTTTAAGAATTCCGGCCGGATTTTATAACTCTTAAACCTATTCAGGTAAAAGCCATCCCGGAAAAGTGCTCTTTGATTATAAAGCGCAGCCCCTTCTCTTTCGCTCAGGCCAAGATTGACCTCTTCATCAAGGCGAATATAGACTATTGCTGGATTCTTAGGAAAAATAGCCAGTCCGTTCCGGCCGGTTTTCATCTTTCCCAAGTCGGGGAGCCCGGAGGTTAGCTTCGTCCAGGTTTTCCCACCATCAGTAGTTTTCCAGAGATAATTACCTTCCTGCCTGTCCAGAAAGGTCCAGGTTCTTCGATAAATTTTATAGGCAGCGGCGATGATAACATCAGAGTTGTTGGGATCCATAACAAAATCCCCAACGACTCGGTCTTTAAGGTCAAGGACATTCTGCCAGGTTTTACCCCCATCAATCGATTTGTAAAGGCCACGCTGGCAATCCTGGTCAGTATCATCATAAAGTTTGCCTTCAGCAGCCACGTAGACTATATCGGGATTCTTGGGGTCGACCTCGATTTTATTTATGAAATAACTTTTTTCCAGGCCCAGATGATTCCAGGTTTTTCCGCTATCGGTGGATTTCCAGACTCCATTGCCATGATAGGCAGCTCGGCTGTGAATAGGCTCTCCGGTTCCTAAATAAAGAATGTTGGCATCAGAAGGGGCAATAGCTAAGTAACCCATGCTCTGATTACCATATTTCTCAAATACAGGATCAAAGTGAATCCCGCCATCAACAGTCTTCCATAGCCCCCCAGAAGCTGTCAGGACATAATAAGTCTGGCTTTGTCCCGGAGGAACAGCAAAATTGGTTATCCTACCAGAAAAAGGCCAGGGCCCAATATGGCGCCAGGTAAACAATTCTAAATCCTTGGCCGTTATAGGAATTTTTTCAGAGAAAAATGCTGGCTTCTTGGCCTCTTCCTGCCGAGCAGCATTCAGATTCAGAACCGGGAAAAGAACAATAATTAGAAAAACCAGAAGACAGCATTTCTTCCTGATAATTCTCTTTAGATTGCTAAACATAATTTCTCCTTTTTTATTGTTTTTTAGTTATATCTAAAAAGTATTTTCTTTTACTTTTAGGAAATCTTTCTATCGCATACCTAACAGAAACTCGTGGCAGTCGCCAGCCATGTTCTTCCAGGAATTTTTCCAAAAGATGCTGATCGGCTTTGCCAGCTTCTCGAAGCAGCCAGCCTGCAGCCTTGGCTACCAGATCATTAACCGGATAGGCAGAAGATGCTTCGAGTACCATTTTGTAAATAAGTTGAGTTTGTTGCCCTTTCTTAGCCAGCTCGATGAGTGAAACCAGACAGACTCTCTTCACGAAGATATTATCCTCAGCTAGCCATTTTTCCAATAGTCTAATACCTTGAGATTCTCGGAGGATCACCGGAGAAACAACCTTCAGAGAGAAGGTGTCAATCAAGGCCCAGTTATTAAGATAGCCTTTTCTCAGCCAGGATAAAAAAAGACCTAAGTCCGCTGTAGTTAACTGGCGGTTAAATAAGGCCAGTATTAACAGGCCACAAGATCTGGCTTCCTGTTCTTTTTCTTGAAGAAGACTCTCTGTAAGTTCTAGAACTTCCACGATAGACCAGTGAGGCTTCACTTCATTTCCTATCTTCCGGGCTATAACCATTAGATCTGCTGCCTTAATACCATAACAATCAATTTCTTCTCGGAAAAACCTCTGAGCAGATTCAGCAGTTCTTCTATCAGATCGAGTTCTTAGCTGCTTTATGATTTTATTTCTTATGACAGTAACTGTGACAGATTCTTTTTCGTAGGACATCTTGTTTAAAGCTGTCTTATTTTACTCATTTAATACTGGGTCTACAATCAAAAAATTAGGGACTTATCAAAATTCTACTGTACTAACAGGTCAGCCGAACTCCCGAGCTTCACCGTTTTACCAAGAATTTAAGAAGCGGGCAGAAACAGATAATCAGGAAGGAAACCAAGCTTTACCAATCAGTCAAATCCTTAATTAAATCACTCCTTCTTAAAGAGCAAAATTAGTTTAAGTTGGTCCAGTCCGCCAGCCGATCAGTCTTTAGGCTTTTTCAAGGTGGAAATTCCAAAAATAACATAAAGCGGACAGAAGCCTAAAAGACTGGTTATAAAAAAGATAACCGTTAGAATGACAAAAATATACGCCAGTGCTCCCTTAACTGCTCCAGTAAAAACCAGAACGGCCATGATAACGGCTAGTAAAGTTCTGATCGTCCGGTCAACGGCGCTCATATTTTTTCTCTTCATATCTGCCCTCCCATTTTTATTAGCTCTGCCCAGTATATTAATAAAACTTTAAACTTCTTTCCAGATAATTTTCAACGGGGAAAATTTAGGTTATCAGGCTCTTCAACTGTTTATTTTCTAATCATCGAAATAACGGCGGCGGGCCTTTTTTGGTTTCTCATTGACCGGGTCAGCATCCAGAACCCACATTCCCCGGCCGTGAGTGGCTATAACAATCATGTTATCTCGGGGATGGATTATTAGGTCATGGACATAAGTCGAAGGAAGATTTCCACCAAGGACATTCCAGGTTTTTCCCCTGTCCTTAGAGACATAAACTCCAAGGTCAGTTCCAAGGTAAAGAATGTTCTTGTCAATTGGATCTTCTCTTATAACATTTACGGGACCCAGTGGAATACCTTTAGATATGTCAATCCAGGTTTTACCATAGTCCCGAGACATCCAAACATATGGAACAAAATCATCGTCAAACCTTCCCTGCTGAGTCAAATAAACGGTCCCTAATTCATGCTGACTGGCTACTAGTCTTGAAACCCATTTCTGATAAGGCAATCCTTCTGTTATCTCCTTCCAGTTTTTACCACCGTCCCTGGTAACTGAAGCTCGTCCACAATCAGTTCCTACATAAATTAACCCGTATTTAAGCGGCGACTCTGAAATTGAAGTGATGGTATGATATGGGATATCGCCAGTTTCAGCCGGATTAAAATAGGTCAAATCAGGACTGATTCTTTCCCAGGTATCTCCCCTGTCTAGTGATCTGAAAACATACTGCATGCCATGGTAAATGATATTTGGATTGTGAGGAGAGATTATAAAATGGGCCAGCCACTGGCCTCGTAATTTTGGCTCTTCAGGATAGACTCTGGGAACAATCAGTTTGCTGCGGTCAGGACCGCTTTTACTTAAATCTGTCCTGGTGAGATTGCCATAAAATCCACAGGAATAAACAATATTAGGATTGGTTGGGTCAATAGCATGATGGGATCCCTCTCCTCCTGGGGCTCTGTCGAATTCAACTGGTCGAATCTGGTTGCGTCCCCGGCTAAGGTCGACTACTGCTCTGTAGCTTCCATGATCCTGCATCGAGCCATATACATGAAAAGGTGTATCCAGATCGTAATTTATATTAAAAAACTGGCAGACTGGCAAAGTTTCCCGGGTGTTTTTCCAGTGCTGCCCGCCATCATAGGAAATTTCCAGACCGCCGTCGTTGACATTGACCAGATAGTTTGAATTGTCCGGATCAATCCACAGGCCATGATGGTCAACATGGTAAAGGTTCGGAACCCGATTAAAGGTCTTCCCCCCGTCTCTGGAAACACTCATTGGCACTCCTAATATATAAACAGTCTCGGGGTCGCTGGGATCAACTTTAATCTGTCCAAAAACCCAACCATAAGTCCCAGAATGATTTTCTAAATATTTTTTCATGGCTTCAGTAGTTGGAGCGGTGAGTTTCCAGCTTTCGCCCCCATCATCAGACCGGTAAACCGTAGCCCCTTTAATGATTCCAGTTGCTGGTAAACCGTAGGCATCCATTCTTTCTTCTTCAGTTGGTTCTCTGGAAACTTCGTAGTTATCAACCAGAGCATATAAAACCTCCGGCTTCTTTAGACAGAGGTCAAGGCCTATCCGGCCACGGAATCTAGCTTCTGGTAATCCGTTATTGGCCGGTTTCCAATTTTTTCCCCCGTCGGTGGTTTTCCAAATACCGCTTCCGGTATAATCAGGCTCATTTCTGGGATCGTTCCATTTTTTTCTTATTCTCTGCCAGGTAGCTGCATAAAGAGTTTCTGGATCTCTCGGATCCATGACCAAATCTATGGCTCCAGTTTGCTCATTTACATAAAGAATTTTTGACCAGCTATTACCACCATCAGTGGTCTTGAAGACACCTCTTTCCTGATTAAAAGTCCACTCATGTCCTGAAGCTGCTACATAGACCACCTCAGGATTTTTGGGATGGATGATAATCCTGGCAATGGTGTTGGTATCAGTTAAGCCCAGATGCTCCCAGGTTTTACCACCGTCAATCGATTTGTAAATTCCACAGCCGGGGTGAGAACTTCTGAAAATATTAGCCTCGCCGGTTCCAACCCAGATTATATTATGGTCAGAAGGAGCAATAGCTATATCCCCTATCGAAGTGGACATTTCCTGATCGAAAATTGGTTCCCAGATAGTACCTTCATTTTCTGTTTTCCAGATTCCTCCGGAAGCGGTAGCCACGTAAATGGTATAATTTTTTCCTTTGGGAGTAACAACAGCCATATCAGTGCAGCGCCCGCTGACATTAGTCGGACCAAGAAACTGCCAGTTCAGGTTAGCAAATGTCGAGCTAGTCTGCATCTTTTTATGCAGCTCAAAGCCTTTCCACCTTACCTCGGGATGGGTATTCTGAATTCTGGACGGTTTTTTTTGGGCCAAAGAAAAATTTGAAAGTACTAAAAAGCCGAAACTAAAAATCAGAAAAAAGCCCAGAAAAGCAACAAGATGATTTTTACTTTTCATAAGCACTCCTTTATAAAAAACTTAAATCTAAAACAAAAAACACTTTTTATCTCAGGATAATATCTATAGTTATAAAATCTGGTTTTTGTGTCAAGCAAATAACTCTAATTTATCAGGCTTATTATTCTGCTCTCCTACATCTTCCATTAAACCAAACAACGTTTTAAACTTTTCAATAATGATTATTATGAAAAATCAGAGACAAGAATGGATTTAAGAAAAGCCCTTCATACCCCTGATTTCCCCTCAGGTCCTTGATTTCCTCCACTTATAATCTTACTGTTCTTACCGTGGAGATAAGGCAGGTTAACTAGAATCATCAGTTAATAAAGCAGCCTATTTATCAGGCTCTTCCTTTTCTACCACAATGGTCAGTTTGGAAGCCAGGGCCGCTACCGCTCCAATGGCTGCCCAAACCGGAGCGATCAGCGTTCCAACTATCCCTACGGTTAGAGGTATTTCCATGAAAGTTTTGCCGTCTTCAGTTTTGAAAATTATCCGTCGGGCATTTCCTTCTTTGATAATCTCTTTGATTTTCTCGAGAATTTCTGAACCTGTGACCTTAAATTCCTCAAACCTGGTCTTTTTTTCTTTTTCTTCCATCTTTGCTCCTTTCTCTTCGCTGACTTAGTCGCTATTAACCTGGTATAAGAACCAATTGGCTGAAATCAGCCCTCACCTTTTTTGGTCTCTATTAAAATTAGACCACCTGTTAGTTAGATAGAAACGAACCGAAAAACTTATTCGGCCCATAAATAGACAAACACCCACGCTCAGCCCTGGCCCGCCGAAGACGGAAGAGATTCAGGTCGAAAGAACTTTTCGGTAGACATGCTCCAGCAGATATACCCGGCTCTGAGGGTCAAGCTCGATAAATTCCAGACCCATCTCAAACACTTCATCTTCAAAGAGGTTTTTGACCCACTTAACCTCAGCTATCCCGGAAATAAGCTTTTTGGAATCAGACAAAGCAATTTCCAGCTTGACTCTGGTTTTAACTGGTAAAGGTGAATCGGTCATGACTCGTAAACCACCAACCGAAATATCTCTGGAAATTGAGTAGAAAGACTCCTCAGCTTGTTCATTTGGGGTGATTACCTTAAGGACTACCTTGTTCTCTTCGCCGAGTCTCTTTTCTCTTCTTTTTTCCATTGCCTCTTTAATTGCCTGCCTCCTTGGCCTTCTTTTTTTCTAAGCCTAAATTGCTTATTGTTAATTTAGGCTAACATACCCTAAAGATAATAGCAACAAGAATTTTGGCCGCTGGGCCGAATCATATTAAGCACCCCAAATATTGATTTGGCTGCAGCCAGCTACTATTGGCTTATATGCCTCGCGCTTATTTATGGATTATTTACACATAATTCAAGTTAATCTAACTTATCCTCGTCAGAGGCTGACAGACTCTGCTTCTTTTAACTTGGTTGATGCCATCCGCTATCCTTAATAATAATCGTTGAAAAAATCGAGAGAAGCTAAGTTCTATATATATATATAAAATCATAATCAGAAAAGAATTTGACAAAAAAACAGGAAAAAAATATTCTGCTTTCTATAAAAATGATTGTAGGAAAGGAGAGGCTAAATGAATGTCAGGTTAAGATTAAGCGTCATGATGTTTCTCCAATACGCTATCTGGGGAGCCTGGGCCCCGGTTCTATCCGCCTATCTTCAGAACAACTTAGGTTTTAGCGGCAGTCAGCTCGGAATAATATTCAGCTTGCTACCCCTGGCTACCATAATTTCTCCTTTCCTGGGAGGACAGTTAGCCGACCGTTATTTTCCCAGTGAGAAAGTAATTGCAGTGCTACAGTTGGTTGGCGGGGTCCTTCTTTTACTCATTGCCGGTGTTACCTCTTTCAACACGATGATGTGGCTGATGCTACTTTATAGTTTAGTTTATGCTCCAACTCTGGCCTTGACCAACTCCATCGCCTTTATCAACCTCAAAGATTCAGAAAAGGAATTTGGGGGTATCAGGGTTTGGGGAACTATAGGCTGGATTGCAGCTGGTTGGGCATTAGCTGCCTGGCGGGTGCTGGCCAAGTCACCGGAGGGTATTGCTATGAGGGGAGATACTCTTATTTTGGCCGGCATTTTCTCCCTGATAATGGGTATTTATTCCTTCAGCCTGCCTCATACTCCTCCCCAGAAAGAAGCTGCCAGGCCTTGGGCTTTTCTGGAAGCTTTAAAAATGCTCAAGGACAAAAATTTTTTGATCTTCGCCATAATATCTTTTGTTGTAGCCACCGAACTGCAGTTCTACTATGTCTTAACCTCTCCTTTTCTTACCCAAAGTGTCGGGGTTAAGCAGGAATCTGTCTCATTTGTCATGACCATAGCCCAATTTGCAGAAATTTTTGTGATGGCTTTCATGCTGAGCTGGGCTCTGCGGAAATTTGGCATGCGGATGACCTTGACTTTGGGTATCCTGGCCTGGCCCATCCGCTACATTATTTTTGTTATTGGGAAGCCTTCTTGGCTGGTGATCGCTTCGCTGGCTCTGCATGGCTTTTGCTATGTCTTCTTTTTCACTGCTGCCTACATTTACGTTGATAACATAGCCCCCAAGGATATCCGTAATTCGGCCCAGAGCCTGATTGCTACTATAATCCTGGGATTGGGAAATTTCGCCGGTAGTCTTTTCTGCGGCTGGATTCAGGATATTTTTACCAAGGACAACGTAGTTAACTGGACTGGAACTTTCATGGTTCCTACAGTCCTAACTTTCCTGTGCCTTATTATTTTTATGGTCTTCTTCAGAGAAAGCCAGAAAAAGGCAGCGACCCAGGCGAGCCTGACTTAGTTTTTAATGGGATGAACCGACGGCTATTTTGGGCCGGTTTTATTTATAAAACTGAAGCTGCTCCCAGGTTTTTTGCCATGGATATCATAGATATGATAATCGAGACAGGGGAAAATGAGAGGTAGAGAAAATCGAAGATTTGATATGGTTCTTCCTAAAAGGTTTATCTCCTGTAATTTTACTCGGCTATTGCCCCATTCGTTTTCAGGATCTTACCTAAGAAATATTTATTTACCAGGCCCTGGAACGGCTTGGTATGGAATAAAATAGGAATAAATAATAGTTAGATTGCCTTGATGAAAGGAGTAGGCTAATGAAGACAAAAAAGAATTTTTTAGGTGTCGGGTTTATTGGGGCGGGTTTTATCACCCGTTTTCATATCAGAGCCTGGGTAGGTGTCCGGAAGGCGGATATTCTGGGAATTTATGACCCAGATATTAAAAGGGCAGAACAGACCGTGGCTTTAGCCCGTAAGCTTAAAGTTGGTGAGACACGGGTTTTCAAATCAATTACTGACATGGTAGCCGACCCGGCTATAGATGCCATTTGGATTTGTTCACCTAACTATACCAGAGTTGAAGTCATGGAAGAGATTACTGAAGCAGTTCTTAAAGGTAAGGGCCAACTTATCGGGGTTACCTGCGAAAAGCCTCTTGGCCGAAACGTCAGAGAGGCCCGTAAGATGCTCCAACTAGTTAAAAAAGCCAGGCTTCTGGACGGTTATCTGGAAAATCAAGTGTTCGCCCCGGCGGTAGTTCGAGGTAAGGAAATTATCTGGAATCGTGGAGCCAAGCTCTGTGGCCCGCCTTATTTAGCCAGAGCAGCCGAGGAACACAGTGGGCCTCATATGCCCTGGTTCTGGGAGGGCGAGCTTCAAGGAGGAGGTGTTCTTAACGATATGATGTGTCATTCAGTGGAAGAAGCCCGCTTCATGCTGACCCCTCCTGGAGCTAGCCGTGAGGTACTCACCCCGGTTAAAGTAACTGCTTATGCTTCTTGTCTGAAATGGCAAATATCTGAATATATAGACCATCTAAAGAAAATCAGTGGCGGCAAGCTTGATTACCAGAATCGCCCATCTGAAGACTTTGCCCGGGCCGTTATTGAATACCGGGACCAGCAGGGCCATATCCTGGTGGTGGAAACCACTACTTCCTGGTGCTATGTCGGGGCCGGACTTCGACTTAGTATGGAGCTTCTCGGCCCAGAGTATTCCTTGCAGGTAAATACTCTGGATACAAGCCTTAAGGTTTTCTTCAGCCGTCGGGTCAAAGGTAAAGCTGGCGAAGACCTGGTAGAAAAACAGAATGCTGAAGTTGGACTGATGCCTGTTGTTTCCAACGAAGAACATGAGTACGGATATACTGCCGAGGATAGACATATGGTTGAATCTTTTCTGGATGGCCAAAGACCCCTTGAAAATTTCGACGATGGCCTTAACGTTACTGAACTCCTGATGACTGCTTACCTCAGCCTTGAAAAAGACAAGACCATGCCCTTCCCTCCTCCTGGTCTGGATAAGTTCGTACCGGCAGTGGCTAAGGGTCAATGGAATCCCAGAAAGAAAAAGTGATGCCTCTATGGGCTAAAGCCCAGGACTTTCTTCTGGCGGAGGGAAAATTAATGGGCTTTTTTGCTAAATGGGAATACATTTTTAAAGAACAATTTTCAGAAATGAGAACATCGTGATATTAAATAATAGAGCTTATTAAATTAGTTCAGGCCCCTAATTTTCACTGAGAATACTTTATCGGGTAGGGAATAAAGTAGATTGATTTTGATTATTTGTGAATAATTCAAATTAATATAGATATCTTGAGCCTATAATTTGTGCTATTAATAAAAGAAAACCGTCATTGGTTATAAATGGATAATAGCTTCTAAGGAGGCCATGATGAAGAGAAAACAAGCAAGATTAGCTCTCATTATAGGAATCTGTCTAGTAATACTGGGAGGAAGTTTATTAAGCCGGTCTGAAGCTACCCAGGAAAAAATTATTCCAGATGAAATAAAAAGACAGGTCAAGCAAACAGATTTCAATTCAATCAGGATTAAAAAATTCCCCGTGGCTATGCAATGCTGGACCTATCGGGGCTATACTTTTTTTGAGTCCTTAACCAAAACCAAAGCCCTGGGTATTGATTATGTTCAAGCCTTTCCTGGACAGAGGCTATCTGTAGATCTGCCGGCCGAGGTTCTGTTTAATCACCATCTTGGCGATGAACATATTGAATTGGTAAAGAATAAACTCAATGAGCTTAAGATGACTGTCGTGGCTTACGGGGTGGTTGATACCGGTCGAACTGAAGAGGAGATGCGAAAGGTTTTTGACTTTGCCCGAAAGTTAGGCATCTGGATCATAGTCACCGAGCCGCAGGATGAAGATTACCCGATGCTAAATAAATTGGTCAAAGAATATAACCTCCGGGTAGCCATTCATAACCATCCAGAGCCCAGTAAATATGCCCATCCAGCTACCGCTTTAAATTACCTAAAAAATTTGGACAAAAGAATTGGAGTTTGTGCTGACACCGGTCACTGGATGAGGGCTAACCTTAAACCTATAGAATGCCTAAGGCTTCTTCAGGGAAGAATAGTAGATGTTCACCTTAAGGACAGAAGCAACTTCGGGATCAGAAAAGCCGAGGACGTAGCTTTTGGAACTGGCCAGGCTGACCTCAAAAAGGTTCTGGCTGAGCTGACCCTGCAGGATTATGATGGCTATCTAACCATAGAATATGAAAACGAAAAAGAAGTTATGACCCCTGAACCAGCCATAAGAAAAGGTCTGGAATTTATAAAAGAGGTCACTTATTATTATGATTATGAGCAGCTGCTCAGCTGCTATCGCGGTCTTTATGAAAAGCATGGCTGGAACCACTATGGGCCCGGCCATTTTGAACTTGATCCGGAGACAGGGGTCTTGAAATCTCAGGGAGGAATGGGGCTTCTCTGGTACAGCCGAAAAAAATTTAGAGATTTTGTGGTGGAATTGGAGTTTAAATGTTCTCAGAAAAACACCAATTCAGGTGTATTTTTAAGGGTTCCAGAGATTCCTACCAGCGATGATTATATTTACCATTCCTTCGAAATTCAGATCTACGATGCTGGTGATGGTGCTTACCAGACTGGGGCAATTTATGATGCCCAGGCTCCCTCAGCTAAGGCTTTCAAGCCAACGGGAGAATGGAATCATTTAAGAATTACCTTTATAGAAGACCAACTCCAAGTCGAACTAAATGGGAAAAAAGCTATAGACTGGAAGGTGGAGCCAAGGGGCAAAGTCAGCGACTTTGCCAGAGAGGGCTATTTGGGACTTCAGAATCATGACAGCCTGTCGCCTGTATATTTCAGGAATATCTATGTCAAAGAGCTCCAGCCTTGAAATTGCTTAGAATCCAGGCGAAATAGTAAACTGCCAGTGCCAGCCTTTGATTGGGCGATCAAATGGATAGACATAATCAAACCCTAAGACAATAACCCCAAACAGGTTAGTTCTCAGACCAACACCAGCACTGGAAACGGCCTTTTTATCACCTCCAAACCAGTCAGGTTTTTCTCCTGAGTACCAGGCTGTCCCAATATCATAAAAAGCCAAAAATTCCAGTGGCCAGACTCCATAATAACCGCGCCCAATTCCCAGAACTCCAAAGACCGGAAATCTCAATTCAACATTAGCCACTATCATCCGGCTTCCGAAAAGACGGTCAAAGTCAAAGGCCTCGGGGTTGGTCTCATCGAATTCGGCATAATCAAATGTATAGTAATCATACCCTCTAACCAGATTTTCATATCCAAGATACATGGGCCAGAGACGAGAGTCATCTGAACCTTTGCCATATCGGCCATAATGAAGCACCCTGAAGGCAAAGGTAAAAGGCCGCACAGGAACCAGATAGCGACGGTAATCAGCCATCAGGCTGATGAAATTCAGGTTGCCAAAGGTGGGTTGAACCTGGAGAACATAGCTTTGACCAAGAATGGGACTGCAGGCCCCAAACATAGAACTGTCATAAACCAGAGCCGCTGAAACATATCCGTACTTGATTGATTTTCCTGCTGGCAGATTTAATTGATAGTAATCGATAAGCTGATAGGTATATAGATCATAAGTCCAACGATAAAGTTTTTGGTTAAAGTCAATCAAGTTAAAGCCTGCAGCCATTTCTAACCTTCTGAAGGTATTAAATGGATAATAGGCAAAACCGTTGATTTGATAATTTATCTGACGGGTTAAATATTCTTCTTCGATATATACTGGATAGCCGCTGATTTCATCATAATAAGCCCCATAAGAACCATAAATATAAGGAACCCGCTGAGCAACTGCTCCCCAGTTTATCCTCTTTCTGGTATTCATATAGCCAACCAGAAAATAGCTGTCTACCAGCTCATAATTAGTCTGAGCCATGGTTACCAGCGTATGGTAACCAAGCATGTCACTCCAAAAAGCGGCCAATCCTCCTCCCATGTATGTTCCATACCTGTCAACACCTACAGCCACTGTAGGCTGAGAAATATAATCAAGAGAAAGTTTCGGCTTGTAATCAGTTATCGGAAAATCAGTGTCCTTGGGCAAACCAAAAAGAGGATTACGCAACAGGCCAAGCAAAGAGCCTTCAGGTTGAGTTCTAGGTGGCAGAAGGCCCAAAGGCCTTTCTCCTAGTTGAGACAGGGCTATCTGACCGGTGAGTTTTTCTCTTGAATCGATAATATAAATAGAATAATTTCCTCCTTCGTAAACTGACATGGCCAGCCTTCCATTTTCTGGCGAATATGAAATTGAAGGGCTAAGCTCAGTAATACCTCCAATACCTGTAAAAAGGTTGGTTATCTGATAAATCTTACCGTCGATCAAATTAATCCGATAAAGGTCAGTTTTCCCGAGATAGTCAGCCAGAAAATACAAGCTCTGACCGTCTTCTGACCACTGAGGATTGATGTTTTTCCCCGACGGGAATCCCAGAATACGGCTGATTTCACCGCTAGCCACATCTAACAGTGACAGTTCATAATGACCTGAGTCCAGCCACTCGAGATTGGCACTGAATCTCTCAGTAACAAAGGCAATCTTCTGACCGTCAGGCGACCAAACCGGATGCAAATCTCCAAAGCTATCTCTGGTCATCTGTTTTATAGTGTCATCCGCAAGGTTATAGATAAAAATGTCAGTTACTCCACCAGCCAGAGCTGAGAATACTATCTGTCTGCCATCAGGCGACCAACTGGGATTCAGAATTTCTCCCAGTTCAGGGAAAGGAATCTCTTTTTCAATCCGTCCATTCATCGGATTCATAATAGTTAGGTAAGGTTTACCCTTACTCACAGTACCCAGGACAAAACGCTGTCCATCTGGTGACCAAGAACCAGCCGACCTGATAAATTGAATGCTCTCAAAGTGTGGGTCAATAGCCGTGGAAGTCAGTTTTTTCTTAATTTTTCCAGTAGTTGAATCTGCCAGATATAGATCAATTGAAAACAGGTCTCTGGAAGAAAAGAAAATAAGATGTTTTCCGTCAGGACTGAGTACAGGAGAAACATTGTAGGGATTGTCTTCAGTTCCTTTAAGTAGCAAACGAGAAAAAGCTTCTGGCTTCTCAGTCAACGGGACAAGCGGTGAATAAGCCTCTTCCATCGACTTGTGCCAATCCTCTGATAGCTGTTTTAGAGGTATGCCCAATACTCCTTGCAGCACCGACTCGTAGTCACCGCTTCTGGCCAGCATCCTGAAGATTTTACCAATCATCTCATCACCCCAACGGCCGCCGATATATGCCCAAAGGGCATGGCCATAGCGGTACGGGAAATATTTATAATAATCTTCTAACTTCCTGATTTGCGGCAGGTCTTTTCTCTCCCAACTGTCGCGCATCCACATAGAGGTTTCCGGGTGAACCGAACCAATTGATAGGTATTCAGCCAAACCTTCTATTAAAAACAGTGGTAATCGGAGGTCAGCTCCAGTATATCTGGCTTGGTCGGAGTGCCCTTGACCGGCAATATCATACTGAAAAGCATGGACAAGCTCGTGGCCGATGACATGGTCGGTTTCATCCATAGAAACGCCATAAGGGAGAACAATGCGTCGTTTGAAAGACTCGGTAACACCTCCGGTTCCCTCACCTAAAATGCTTGGGATGACGGTAGTTTGTTGGAATTCCGGTCCGCTGGAGTAAAGAACAAGCGGCTGTCGGCCCTTCAATTCATGGTTAAAAATCCGGCTGTATCTGGAATACCATCTCTCAGCCATCATGGCTGCCTGGCGAACTACTTCTATATCCTCCTGATAATAATAAATGTCAAAATGCTTGGTTTTCATGATCTTGAAATTAAAATTTTTATACTGCACTTTGTTCTGCCCGAAATACTGGGCCTGAATTGGAAGAGACAAAAAGAGAATAATAATAGTCAACAAGGAAATAACCAAATAGGCCGGTTTTTGCTTCAAGAAAATCATAGTCTCCTCCTCCCGTTTCCAGGATCTTTCTCTTTTACCCTTATATTATAAACTAATTTTTAAAAAAAAGGATTCAATTGTTGGCTTATTTTTTGCCCGGCTTTTTTCCTACTGGATAATTTGCGATAATAATAAGTTATGGTTAGGATAGCTGAAATCCAAGCCAAGGGCATTCTGAACAAATCTAAGATATTTGAGTACTGTCTTAATCCATATACCGGTTGCCTCCATGGGTGCAAATACTGCTACGCCTCTCTTTTTATGAGAAAATATTCAGGTCATGCCGAGCCCTGGGGGCAATTTATTGACATCAAGGTCAATGCTCCTGAACTTCTGAGAAAACAACTGCCCCGAGCCAGAAAAGGGACCATCTGGATAGCTTCAGTCTGCGACCCTTATCAGCCCGTAGAAGCCAGCTACCAGCTGACTAGAAAATGTCTTCAAGAAATCAGCCGATACCAGTTTCCAGTTTTTGTTCAGACCAAATCAGACCTGGTAGTCAGAGATTTAGATATTCTTACCGGAATCCGGGATATAGAAATAGGCTTTTCTTTAGCCACAGATAGCGACAGAATAGCCCGTATTTTTGAACCAGGAGCACCATCTATCACCAGAAGACTAAAGGCCCTGGAAAAAATCAAAAGCCGCAACCTTAAGACTTTTGTTTTTGTTGGACCTATCCTTCCCCAGAAGCCAGGTAAATTAATATCTATGATCAAGGGTCTGGCCGACAAGGTCTTTATTGACCGTTTGAATTACTCAAACCAGTTTACTAATTTTTATCAGCAGCATAATTTAGAAGCCTTTGCCAGAGAAGAATTTTTTGAGCAGGTCAAACAAGTTCTGGTTGGAGAACTTGAAAAACAAAATATCAATTATGAACTAATTTTTTAGGATAAAAAACCTGGATTATTGAATAAAAGATTGGTTGAGAAATATCCAATTTCAGGAACAATATATGAATAATACAGTAAAAATAAAGTTTGCTTTGTTTCTGCTGATTAAGTAAGATTTTCTCTATCATGCTCCTGCAAACTTTAATAATCTCAGCAGTAATCATATTAGGCTATGTTCTGGCCAAGTGGAAAAAGCTGTCAGTTGAGTTAAGCTTGCTGGTGGCTACTCTGGGTGGAGTTATAGCTGGCTCAGCTTTTAAAACTCCTCCCTTTTGGGAAATCCCCCGTCATTTAGTTGAGGGATCTTTCACCTACCTGGATGTAATTTTGGTTTTCTTTACCGCTACTCTCTTCATCACGATAATCCAAGAATCAGGCGGGGTTAACTTCGCAGTTCGATCGGCTGTAGTCCATTTCGCCAATTTCAGGTTCTTATCGTTATTCTTTTTAATGATAATAGTCCTGATTCCGGGAGCTTTAACTGGAGCTGGCAGCGTCTCTCTGCTTGTAGTTGGGGCCCCAGTAGCTTTGGCCTTAAAGGGATTGGGAGTTTCTGAAACAAAAATACCGGCCATTCTGTTTATCCTAGCCGGGTTGGCTGCGGCCGCTCCCCCAGTCAATATCTGGGCTATGATCTTATGCGCTGGAACCGCTATCCCCTACGTGGGTTTTGAGCTCCCCTTAGGTATCCCTGTTCTGATACTGGGAATGCTGACTGTCATCATTCTTGGGAGACGCCAGCCAGAGTCTGGCAACCTCCAAACCTTTCTGGAAACGATTGACTGCCACCCGAAAATGAACTGGATCCGGCTCCTTACCCCCTTTGTAGTTTTCTTTAGCCTGATTGTGGCTTATCGCTGGTTTCCTTTCAACTTTCCTATTCTTGGACTGCCTTTAGAATTCCTGATTGCTTCTTTGGTAGCCCTGGCTCTAAGTCCAGTCCGGATAAATCTAATCCGGGTGGCTTCTAACACAGTCAGCAAGCTCCTTCCATTATTAGCCATCATGGTTATAGTGGGAATGCTGCAGCAAGTAATGGCCGCTACTGGAGTTAAAGGGCTTATATCTTATGGCACCCTGATAATTCCACTCTGGCTTTTATTCTTGCTTCTCCCAGCGATAATACCAATCTCAGAAGGAATATTAACCTATGGAGGAGCAGCCATAATCGGAATTCCTCTGGTCTGGTATCTAAATTCTCTCGGCTATCATGCAACAATAGTAATAGCCGGGCTCAGCTTGCTCTGGCCTTTAGGAGATGGTTTGCCACCAACCGCTTTAATTGGAAGGCTAAGTATTATGGTCTCAGGTTACCAGGACAGCTACTGGCGCTTCCTTAAACAAACCTGGATTCCCTGGCTGATAATCACCGTTACAGGAATGCTGATGATTATTTTCAGCGCCAAACTCAGGTTTTTAGTAATCGGATGATTCAAATGGTTTGTAAGGATAGGTAAAAATGATGCCTAAAATCATTATGATTTTATATTATGGGATCTGTTTATTGTTCGTTTTTATCACTGTGAGAAATCTCATTCAAGAAAAGAACAGCCGGAATAATGTTATCCTTTATTTAGTCACTCTGATTCCATTTATCTTAAGACTTCTCAGGATAAAGTGAGAATAAAACCATGAAAAAACCAACCGCCGGTTTCAAAATAATAGCTTCTCTGATCTTGGCCTTTATTTTAATAGCTGGAGGCCAGCCTCTTTTGAACCACCGCAATTTTAAGGTGGAAATAGTCTGTGGCCCGGGAGTAACAGAAATCAAGAAATTGAGTGATTTCTGCCAATCCTTAAAAGGAACAGAGGCTGATACCCCTGTCTTTATCCTGGAGGGCCAGCAGCCAGGAGGACAAGTCCTGATCATGGCCAACACCCACGCTAATGAACCTGAAGGTATGATCTCTACTTTAATCATCATTGAGAATGCGGTGGTGGAAAAAGGGACTCTTTATATAATTCCTTTCTTCAACCGAAGTGCCAGATTAAATACCAGGCCCGGAGAAGGTTACCCCCTATATTTTTCCATAACTACACCTTGGGGAATGAAAAAATTTCCGATGGGCAACAGGGATGCTTCTCCCCTTGACCAGTGGCCTGACCCTGACGTTTATATCCATTACCCGGAAAAGCAGATGCTTTCCTATCTTGACATCAGGAACACTAACCGCACCTGGCCAGGGAGGAAAAATGGGCTGCCGATGGAGCAGGTCACCTGGGCAGCTATGGAACTCCTGAAACATAAAAAAGTAGACCTGGCTATCGACCTTCATGGGGCCGAAACCATGTATCCTGTTACCAACTGTATTGTGGCTCCAGAAAAGGCCATGCGGATAGCCACCTTAGCCTCACTGACAGTAAAATCTATGGAAGGCTTTGAAAATCATGTTGAACCTTCTCCTTCTTCTTTCCGGGGGCTCTCTCACCGAGAAATCGGAGATTATTCCGATACTCTTCCCTTCCTATTGGAAGCACCTATTCCTTTTCTTGACCAGCCCACTGGACCGAAAACTGAAAAATTGCTTCTTGATGGACGCGATGACTTCCTTTTGAATCTGGCAAAAAAGAAAAAACTGTTTGTTCCCTATGATGAATCAGGCTGGTCTTTTGACAGGAGAGTTGGGCAGCATCTTTCGGTCAGTCTTGAAATTCTCAGACAGTATTCTAAAAAAAACGCTGATAAAGAAATAGTGGTTAAAAATGTTCCCCGTCATGCCGATCTCCTTAAAAATGGAGCTGGATATTTTTTTAAGGATCCATCAGAGGCTGAAGAAAACAAGGTAATAAAATTATGAACCGCCGAGGATAATTTGACTGGCTTAACAAAGTTTTGCCTCCAGAAAAGATCTCCAGATAACCTTGGGAGTGATCAATAAATGAAAAGAATTATTTACGCTGTTGGTACCCTGATTTTATTTGTCTTAGGCTTAGTCTTAATTCTAAACCAAAGAACTAAGCCAGTGGCAGAAGACCGGGTTTTAATCCATGAAAATTGCACTGTCATAATGGTCGGGAAAAAGGCCTCAGTTGATGGCTCAACTATGACCACCCATACGGCCGATTGCGGGATGTGTGACTGGACTTGGCGCTATGTTCCAGCAGCTGATCACCGACCCGGTGAGACCAGGAAGATCTATAGAATTTCTCAGGTCAGAACCTGGCCTCCGGAAGAAGGTCTTAAATGGGATTTAATAAAAAGGGATTTTACTGGACTGGAAATTCCTGAAGTGCCCCATACTTTTGGTTATTTGCATGGGGTTTTCGGTTATATAAATGATCAACAATTGGCTATCGGGGAATCAACCATCGGCAACAGATCTAAGATGTCCAACCACACTCAAACCCCAGCTTTTAACATAACTATGTTAAGCTTGCTGGCTATGGAGAGATGCCGGACGGCTAGGGAAGCTATTACTCTAATGGGTTCCTTAGCTGAAAAATATGGGTATGGCGGAGAAGATGGTGGAGAGATGCTAGCCGTAGCTGATCCTGAGGAAGTCTGGGTCTTTGAGATAATGCCAGTTGGACCTCTATGGACCCCAGATAGCGGCCAGCCCGGAGCTGTCTGGTGTGCTCAGAGAGTTCCCGATGACCAGGTCAGTGTCTGTCCCAACGAATCGAGGATAGGCCAGATTGACCTGGATAACCCTGATTATTTTATGGCTTCATCCAATGTGATCTCCTATGCAGTTGAAAACAAATTCTGGAACCCTCAGGGTGGCCAGCCTTTTAGCTGGAAAAAGGCCTACAGTCCGGTTGAAGGCAGTGCTGATAAACAGCCCCGGAGAAGCAGGATGTGGCGCTTTTTTGATCTGGTCTGTCCTTCTGCCGGCTTCCCAGCCTCTCTTCCCAATATGGATTTTCCCTTCTCAGTTAAGCCAGATAAACTTCTCTCGGTTAAAGATGTTATGAATCTTACCAGAGATAAAGGCTACGGAACTTTCTTTGACCCGGTTCGTGGCCTCAGAGGTGGTCCATTTAAGAATCCCAACTATGATGATTCAGCCCGTTTGATCAGTTCAAGAACGGTAGAATACACCACCGTTACTCAAGGCCGGAGCTGGCTACCCTCTGAAATCGGTGGTCTGGTCTGGTTAGCCTGGGGAACACAAGACACCTCTTGCTTTATGCCTTTCTACGCAGGGATTAAGGCTTTCCCCTCTTCTTTTAGCCAGGGAGACCATTGGGTTCTGAATCGTCAATCAGCACGCTGGGCCTTTGATTATGTCGACTTTCACACTCAGGTGGCTTACTCGGTTGCTATAGAAGATATCAGAAAAGCTCAAGAAACCTGGGAGGACGGGGCCATCAAGCAGATCCCAGAAATAGATCGGCAGGCGACAGAGTTTTATAAAAGGAATAAGAAAAAAGCTTCAGATTTTTTAACCGCTTTCTGCCTTAACAATGCTGACCAGGTAGTTAAAGCTTGGTGGCAGCTTGGGGATGAATTGCTAGTTAAGTTTAATCATCTTAACTATTACAATGTTGAAAGGCGTGCTATCGAAAGAAAGAAGATGGATTTTCCTGAAAATTGGAAAAAAGCCGTTAAATTTATAGACATAATCTATGAAGACGCTAAAACTTTTTAAATTACTGATTAATATAGGGAGGAAAAATGACAAAAGACTTGAGAAGAACCAAATTTGTCAGGTTCTTTTTTCCAGCCTTGACTGCGGTCATAGCTATTCTGGCTGTATTTCTTATCACCGGCTCCCCGATTCCACCTGATCCCAACCTGGAGATTAGCCGACCTTCAGATAATTGTACTTCAATTTTGGTTGGAAAACTGGCTTCTACGGATGGTTCAACCATGACTACCCACACCTGTGACTGTGGACTGTGCGATTGGACCTGGCGCCATGTTCCAGGAGCTAAACACCAGCCCGGAGAAACGAGAAAAATCTATCATATTTCCCAATTTAAGACCTGGCCTCCGGAAGAAGGCCTTAAATGGGATTTAATAAAAAGAGATTTTACCGGTCTGGAGATTCCTGAAGTCCCCTATACCTATGCTTATCACCACGGAATGTTCGGCTACCTGAATGAAAAGCAGGTGGCTATTGGGGAATCAACCATCGGCAATGTCCGCAAGCTGGACAATCCGACTCCGACTCCAGCTTTTGATATAACCATGTTAACAATTATCGCTATGGAAAGAGCTAGCACTGCTCGGGAAGCCATAAAAATCATGGGCGAGCTGGCTGAAAAATATGGCTATGGTTTTCACGATAATGGGGAAATGCTAGCCGTGGCCGATCCTCAGGAAGTCTGGATTTTTGAGATTATCCCCGTTGGTCCTCTCTGGACTCCAGAGAGTGGAAAACCCGGAGCCGTCTGGTGTGCTCAGAGAGTGCCTGACGACCACGTCAGTGTCTGTCCCAATGAATCTAGAATTGGCGAAATAGACCTGAATAATCCAGATTATTTTATGGCTTCTTCTAATGTTATTTCTTGCGCTATTGACAACGGTCTTTACGACCAAAATAGCGGAAAACCATTCAACTGGAAGAAAGCTTATTCACCTATAAACGAAAGTGCTGTTAGCTCCAACGGACGATATCAGAGGCTTTGGAGATTCTTTGACCTGGTAGCCCCATCGCTCAAACTATCGCCCAGCACTCCGAACATGGATCTCCCCTTCTCAGTTAAACCCGACCGAAAAATCTCAGTTGAAGATGTGATCAATCTAACTCGCGATAGAAGCTATGGAACCCAATTTGATCCTACCAGTGGTATCCGCGGCGGACCATTTAAGAATCCAAATTATTATCGTCAAACCAGAACCATATCTGATAGCCGGGCTGAATACTCTACGGTCACCCAATGCCGAGATTGGTTGCCCGACCCGATTGGGGGAATTGTCTGGATTTCTTTTGGTGCTCAGGATACCTCTTGCTATATGCCTTTTTACGCTGGGGTTACTGAACTACCGAAATCCTTTTCCATCGGTGACCACTGGGTTTTGAACCGGGAATCAGCTCGTTGGGCTTTTGACTACGTTGATTTTCATGTCCAGGTAATTTATTCTGAAGCTATCAAGGATGTCCAGCAGGCCTTGTTGAAATATGAAAAACCTATTATTGACCAAATACCGGAGATTGACAAAAAAGCTGCTGAGTTATATGGCAAAAACCAGAAAGAAGCCATTAAATTCCTGACCGGTTTCTGTCTGAATAACGCCCAAAATGTGGTAAAAGCCTGGTGGAACCTTGGTGACCAGCTTCTGGTAAAATATAATCACCTTTACTATTATGACGTCGAAAAACGAACCTATCAGAGACGGTTTCCCACTTATCCTGATACCTGGCAGAAAGCGGTTAAAGCTTTTGATATACTAATAGAGTCGGAAGGAAAATAATAAGGCGAGGGTTAAACATGAGCAAGAAGACTTATTTGAGTTTATTAATCGGGCTGTTAGCTTTGGGTTCTGGGGTTTGGCTATTAAGTCAGACCATCCCCAAAGCCAGTTTGCCCGTTTTGACCACCTCAGCCGGTCAAAGCTCCGATGTGACCACGGTAAACATAATTCTGGAAGAAGCCGGAATTGGCTATGATTACTGCGATGTTCCCACCCCGGAAATCCTGGCCGAAGGAGTTGGTCTGGGAGGTAGAGAATCAGGAACTGGCTTCCACGTTGAAGTTCATACTGACCTCAATCAATTTAAGAAGGGAACTCCATACAAAACTGTGATTATGGCCATCGGCGCCAGCCTTAAAGGAATGGGGGCTTCTGGCCTGACTGTGGAAGCAGAAGAGGCTAGGTTGAGAAAAGTTATAGATTACTGCCGCTCTAATGATATTTTTATTATCGCAGTTCATCTTGGAGGTGAATCAAAACGCGGTGCTCCGGGAAGCGATAATGAAAGAATGATTGACACTGTTGCTCCTATGGCTGATTATTTGATAGTCACCAAAGATGGTAATAAGGACGGCCGGTTTAGCAAAATTGCTAGGGAGAAGAACATTCCTATGTCTGAGGTTGATTACGCTCTGGATGTTGTCGATTTGATCAAACAGGTTTTCGGACAAGAGCCATAAAAGCAGTTACTAGGCTTCGATTTTATACCAGAGACTTCTGAAGCTTCTGTTGAGCTTCTTTTAAGAGTTTTTCTCCTTTCTGGATAAGGTCATCAAGCCGGGCAATAGCCACCCGGCACTTCAGATTTTCCATCTTTCGTTGGCCTTTTTTCTGGTCTTCAAAATATTTCTTCAGATAATCCTCCAACTCCTCAGTTGAAAAAAGCCGCGGCAGGTAGGAATCAGTCAGGAGAAGCTTTTTTACCTCTTCATAATCCGCCTCATCACCCAGAGCCAGCTTTATATCGCGGGCAGCCTCATCCCTCCACTGCGCGTATTCCGGGGTAGAATAAGGAGGAACAGGCCCGAGAAGTTTCCTGGCCTCTGTCATGACCTCTTGAAAAAACAACTTCCCTTCTTTTAAAAGGCTTTTGGCTCGATAATATTCTGAGCTGGTAGCTGGGGTGTTTTCTTCAAGATATATCTTGAACAAATCAACTGCCTGGGAAAGAGCTTCATAAGCAGACTTAACTTTGACCTCAAAATTAAAATCCATCCTCATCATTTATCCCTCCATCCTGAGGTCAGATTGGCTTCAGCATAACAATATTTTAAGAAATATTCAAAAACTTCTATTTTTTGACGATAGACGCCGCTACCACGTTGGCCACCTTACTCCGTATGGAAACTATCTCACCCCTATCATTAGGATGAACCCGATTGGTCAAAAAGATAACGGTAGTTTCAGTTTCTGGGTCAATCCAGATAGAAGTTCCGGTATAGCCAGAATGCCCGTATGACCTATAGCCAAAAAAGTCACCTCTTACTGTAGCGTAATCAGATTCGAGATCCCAACCGAAACCTCGACCGGCAGATTTCAAACGGGGAAAGATTTCTGTCATCCTGTCTACAGCTAACGGGCTCAAAATTCTAATCCCGTCAAATTCACCCCGGTTTAGCATCATCTGGGCAAAGATAGCCAGGTCGTCAGCAGTTGAAAATAGACCGGCATTCCCTGATACTCCACCTTGAAGCCTGGCTAAGGGATCATGGACTACTCCTCTTAGAGGCTGGCCACCTATAACTTCAGTTGGGACACAGCGCGACCTTAAGGCTTCAGGCGGATTGAAGAAAGTGGAGTCTAAACCAAGCGGCTGAAAAATGTTCTTTTGAGAAAATTCTCCCAGATCTTCTCCAGAAACAATTTTTACTATTTGAGCCAGCACTATGTAATTAAGACAGCTATAAACAAATTTTTCTCCCGGCCTGGAGTCTTTAGTCATTTCGGCAATGTGCCTGACCAAAAGTTCAGTAGTACAAGGGGTTCCGTATTTTTTGACTACCTCTTCTGGCTCAACATAAGGAGGAAGTCCGGAGGTGTGTGTAAGTAGATGAAACAACCTGGCCTCTTCACCAGGGATTCCTTTTTCCTCAAGGTAAGGAACAAATTCTGGAATATAGGTCTTAACTTTATCCCAGAGCCTGATTTGCCCCCGTTCAGCCAGAATTATTATAGAGGTGGCCGTAGCTATCGGTTTGGTTATTGAAGCCAAGTCAAAGATCATATCGGCTTTCATTAAAGACTTTTTAGGTACCACCTGGCTGTAACCATAGGCTTTTCGCCAGACGATCTTCCCGTGCCGGGACACCAAAAGAACAGCTCCAGGAAAATCCTGGTCTTCAATAGCCTGGTTTATGACTTTATCTACCTCAGCCAACCTTTTAGAATCCATCCCGACCTCTTCTGGACGTCTTAAAGGTAGCTTTCCGCCAGCCAGGAGTGTCTGCCAGGACATCAAAAATAAAAGCAGCCCGACCAGTCTGAAAGTTTTCCTTGTCATCTTCCTCTCCTCTAATTAGCTTCGGTCTTCCAGATGAGACCATCCTGACGGATATGCCATCTTTCAGCCTTTTTGTTGGTATAAATAACTTCAAATAAGTTAGAGGTAGCCTGAATCATAGGAGGATAATCCCAATTCTTAACTTTTAATTTTTTCTCTTTATTCAGATCCAGTTCCTCGAGATTTAAGGCGAACCGCCCAGTTTGAGTGAAAAAATCTCTTTGCCGATAGTAAATAAGGCGGAGGGCCCATTTGACATCCGCGGCCGGGTCTTCATCACAATATTCTTTCGCCTGGCCAGCCACAGTAGAGCTAAACTGAACATAGCCCCACATTTCAGGATAATGAATGTTAATCAGTCCCTGAGGAGCCCAGGTCCAGTTATACTCCGGAAGAGGCCGGCCGGTTCTTTTGTCTTTCATCTTGGCATAGACTCCGTTTTCTACTACAGTTTGGTACTCTACTCTGGAAAAATTAACCCGCCATTGGTCACCTGGCCCTGGCTTTTTCTTATAGGGAGCAGCTTCAATCAAAGCTTCCCAGGGTATGGCAATTTCCACTGACCAGCCTTTGTCCTGGTCAGCCGGGTTGTTTAAGGTTCCATCCACATAAACAGCAGTTTTTAAGCCTTTGATGTCCCAGCCATGGATAGCCGGTCCACCGTCGCGGTAAGGTTTCACTAAAAATAAATCCCAGACTGTATTCAGGGCATTTATTTCCAGTTCGTAATAATTATGAGAATCGCCGTCAGGATCAATAAAGATTTCAAAATCATTATCTTGATATATTATAGAATCTCTAGCTGTTAAAGTAGCCCAGACATGGGGTTCTTCTAGCTCGGCACCAAAATAAAAATATTGGTCGTCCCAAAGCATCTTAGCCCTGGTCTTAAACCTCGGCTTTGGTCGGCGTTTTCCATCAATATTGACAAAATCTTCAGACCAGTAGACTTTTTTCCAGGAGGGCTCATCAAGTCTGCCGTCTATAATAATGGGTTCGGCAGGACGATGACACATATAATAGCGTAAGGCAGGGTTAATAGCCGGCTCCTCTACCCTTTGGAGAGAGGAGAAAAGGGGGACTATTAACAGGACTACCAGCCAAAGGCTTAGAATCAAAAATAGCCATTTTTTCTTCATACTCTATTCTCCTTAATTTAAGTACTTTGATGTGTTTTTTTCATTTCTAAATAAATAATTTTTTGTCCAGACCATTCCAAAAATCTTAAAAAATCCTCTTTGGAAATTGCCAGAGTAGCCGTATTGACATTGGGATGAAAATTAAGCTCTACCTCTGTTAGCAGGTCTTTATCTACCACCACTCGGACTTCTTTGTTATGATCATGAATAAGGCCGAACGGCGAGACCGCTCCAGGCGTCAAACCAAGGAGACACTTCAATCGTTCTGGGGAAGCTAAGCTTAAGCAGTCTTCGCCAAGCCAGGAAGCTAGCCACTTAAGATCAACTTTTTTCCCACCATGGACAATAATCAGATAATGATGGTTACCTCGGTTGTTTCGGACAAAAAGATTTTTACAATGAGCTCCTCCCCCTTTTTCCCAGTAGCGACTTGCTTCCTCCAGAGTTGAAACTGGAGGGTGTTCAAACCTTCTATATTTAATTCTTAGCTTATCCAGAGTTTTAAAAACCTCGGCTTCTTTATTGAAGTTATTCTTTGTTTCGGCCATTATTCTGATATTTTACTTAATCACTAGAAACTTTAAAGCTTTTTGCTTCTTTCAGATATGATTTAAGATCTACTCAAATTCAAAAATGATATCATCAATTTTTTTCAGTCCCTTAAATGATGGCCGGCGGAAATGAATCACTGCCTTATTCGATCGGCCAGTCACGATTATCTGGCCAAAGATCAAACTGAATATATTCAACCGCCACAGCCTGGACTTTACCGCCTGTTGGCGAAAAGGCAAATAGGCCTGATGATAACAGGCCAAGCCTATGTTCATATTTCAGGCAAGGCTAGTCCCCTAAAAAAATAGCTGCGAAATGATCAGCTATTGCCTCGGTTGATTTACCAAATATTTTAAATTTTAATTGAATTTTTTCCAGGAATTTTGTATTAAGTATCTCTTATATATATCATGTCTGAACCAGATACTATCCTAAATCTGTTCACTAGAACCCGCAGAAGGTTTCCCGCTTTAAATGGGAGCTCGGTCGGAGAAAAATATCTATACTTAAATAGCGGGGCAGGTAGCCTCATGGTTGATAGCGCCCTTCAGGCTATCAACTCAGCCGCTTCCTCACTAAACCCGATGCCCGGAGAAGTAACTCCCGTCGAAAAACAGACCTTTCAATTTCATAATCAAGTCCGGAAGATGGTAGCTGAATTCATTGGAGCTAGCAGTCTTGAAGAAATTTCTTTTCATTTTTCGACTACCAACGCCCTGTTTAATCTGGCCTTCTCTCTGGGCTCAGTTTTTAAACCGGGCCAAAACTGCTTGGTAACTGATTTGGATCATTTTGCTAATATCAGTCCCTGGGAAACTGTAGCTGCCTCTTTGGGGGCAGAGATCCGAACTGTCAGACTAAACCCTGATCTCACTCTTAACCGGCTTGATTTACTTGACAAACTCGATGCTAACACGGTCATGGTGGCTGTAACGGCCGCCAGCAATGCTCTGGGAACAATCTTACCCTTAACCGACCTAATTTCTGAAATAAAGGAAAAATCCAGAGCTTTAGTTGTAGTAGACGCCGTACATTTAGCTCCCCATTCTCCTATCGATGTCAGGGAAATTGGTTGTGATTTCCTGGCATTTTCGGGATACAAGATATTCGGCCCGATGGTGGGAATTCTTTTTAGCCGGAAAGAGGTCCTAAGCCAGGTGACTCCCTATCGGGTGGAGACCAACCGAAATAGCCCTCCATATTTCTGGGAGCAGGGCATGCTGCCAAATATTAACCTGGCCGGGCTTAAGGGAGCCTTAGACTACCTTTTTGAACTGGGTCAGATTGTTGTTAAGAAAGATCCATCTGCAACCCCGCCAAAGGTTTTTCGGCGAGCTATGGAAGCTATAAAAAAATACGAACAGAGTCTTAGCCTTTATTTCCTAGAGCGGCTGAAAAAACTTAACTCTTCCCGGCTCAGGCTTTATGGTATCAATAATTCTTCCAAGGTAGTCTCTCGGACTCCGACATTTGCCATAGAAATTTCTGGGCTGAACCCGACTGAGCTCAAGAAACTTTTCTGGGAAACAGGACGGATAGTCATTGCCGATGGTAATCATTACTCAGCAGCAGTAGTCAGGCATTTAAAAAAGCAGGCTCTTAATCGGGTTAGCCTGGCCCATTATGACTCTCCGGAATCTATTGACCTGTTTTTCGAATCTCTGGAGAAAATTATTTTTTTTAATAGGCATTATTCATGAAACTGAACATGTCTCGAGATTTTCAATTAACATTAAAAAAATCGAGACAAGTTAAAATCAGGAAGACCTAAGAGAAAGATGGGAGCCGATGAGATTTTCTTAAATCGGTTGGTATCCCACCTTATCCCTAAGAAATATTTAACAGGTCCAGACTAAGGCAGGTTAACCTGGATTATTTGCGAATAACCCAGGTTAAAATAAAAAGTCATCATAAGGAGTATAAAATGGCAAAATTTGAAAATGTAAAATGGGCCCCTGGGCAAATGCGTTATTTTTTGTATCAAAAAAGCTTTGAAATGTTTGAACCAGAGGCCAAGACCTATGCAGCCACCAGGTCAGCCTATTATGCCAGTTTCCTTTGTTTCGAAGGTATCAGATATTTCTGTCGAAGAAATGCTAAGGGAAACCTGGAGCTGATTTTTGTTAACTGGGATCAGAACCTGGAACGGTTCAGACGAAGTATGGCCTTTAATTTGAGCCGGGAACAGCAGAACATTGTTCCTTCTAAGGAAGAGCTGGAAGACCTGTTTATCCAGAAATACTTCTCTCACCCGGTGATGAAGCCATACTTAGAAGAAATGGCCGCCAAAGGAGTTCAGGGCTATCTTCGCCCTTTTACCTTGGATGAAGAACACTCTATGGGAGTTACCTTCCCAGCTTTTCCTGCCATCAGGGCTGTGACCTGTATGTACGACCAATATCTGGGTGAACCTTTTGTTGGGGTAGTTATTCCTCATCTGGTGAGAGCTATAGGGATTAATGGCACTGGATGTATGAAACTTGGAATTAATTACTTAATAAGCATTAAAGCTATAGACGAAGCTAAAGCCTTGGTGCCCGAAGCGGCTTCGGCTCTTTTTCTCGATGACCGCCCATATCTTCCAATTGAGCAAAGAGAAATTACTGAATGGGACTCTTCTTGCTGCCTGTTTGCTATGTCTGATGGCACAGTTATTAAAATACCCGAAAGCAATCTCATCCTTCCCTCCGTCACCATAAAGGGTATGGCCATTATTCTCAAGTCTATGGGTCTAAAGGTCGAGGAGCGGCCCTTGCTTTATGGAGAACTACTCGAAAGGGTTAGAAAAAACGAATTGGTGGCTGTGGCCAGTGTGGGGACAGCCGGAATTCTCAACCGCTGCCATAAATTAGTCTTGGTAAATGGCGACTTGAAAATTATAGGCAACCATCTACCAAATAAAACTCACCCTATGTATCAGAAGCTTAAAGAGATCAAGGATTATTACTGGAATGTCTATCTGGGAAAGGCTGAAGCATTGCCGGGACTTAAAATTTTCAGCTATGAAATCTCCTGATTAACCTGAATTATTCATAAATAACTCATGCCTTATAACTGGTAATAAGCAATGGCTTCTTTAATGCGGCTATAAATACAGGACAAGAAAGTTAAAGCTATGCTCAAGAAACATCCTCGAGCCCTCAGTTATATCTTTTTTACCGAAATGTGGGAAAGGGTTGGCTTCTATACCCTGATGGCGATTCTGGTACTCTATATGGACCAGATCCTCGGCTGGTCAGATGCTCGAAAAGGTGACTGGTACGGACTCTTTCTTGCTTTATGTTATTTCTTCCCTCTGGTAGGAGGCTGGCTGGGCGATCGGGTATTTGGCCGTTTAAAAACTGTTCGAGCCGGAGCGGCTATGATGGCTGTTGGTTATGTCGGTTTAGCTTTATCCTCAGCTTCTCAAATCACTACCTTTATTCTGGGCCTGGTGTTAATTGCTATCGGAACAGGAATTTTTAAGGTCAATATGTCAGTTCTGGTTGGAAATATTTATAAAGAAAAGCCAGAATTAAAGGATGCTGGTTTTAACATTTACTATATGGGTGTAAACCTGGGGGCTATGGTCGCTCCCCTTATCGCCACTTTTAACAGTGTCGTTTTTAATAGCTACCATCTGTCATTCTGGGTAGCAGCAGCGGGCCTGGTTGTGGCCTTAGTGATTTTTCAAGCAGGCCGCCTCCATTTGAATAAAGCCGACGATTTAGTAAACATCGATACAACCAATCCCGACGATAAAAATCGGCCTGAAAAACCAATTAAAGCTGAACCTGGACAGCCCTCTGATTTTGCTTCTGAGTCCTCCAATAGTGATTTCAAGGATAGAATCCTGGCTCTTATTATTCTTTTTGCCATAGTAATTCTATTCTGGGTAGCTTTTTACCAGAATGGCTTTGCCCTAACCCTGTTTGCAGCCCGCTCAACTATTTCCCTAAACTGGTTGCGGCCTGAGACCTACCAATTTTTTGAACCCTTCTTTATCCTGGTTCTAACCCCCCTGCTTTTGCTCATCCTGGATAAACTTCGCCAGAAAGGAAAAGAGCCGAGTACCCCCAGAAAAATTTTTCTGGGGATGTTGTTTATGACTGCAGCCATGTTCATAATGATAATTGCCTGTTTGAGGGGTGGCAACCAGGACCGGAACATCATGTCTCCATTCTGGCTTATTGGGACCTATTTTGTGGTCACAATTGCCGAAATTTTAATCTCCCCCATGGGTTTGTCCTATGTTTCTAAAGTGGCCCCGGCTAAAATTAGTGGTCTAATGATGGGTGGTTGGTATCTGGCTATAGCTTTTGGCAGCTATGGCAGTGGCTTGCTAGGAAAATTTTACAGTAAATTTCCCCACCATCAGTACTTTTTAATTCTGGCAGCTCTGCTTGGTCTGGCTACAGTTCTGGTCAGCCTTAGCATAAAAAAGCTGGAGCAGTATGCGGGTTGAGATTGTTTAATCTGGGAAATAACCGGCTAAAAGGAGAATAGATATGGCCATAACAGATATTTTAATTAGAGAAAAAACTAATCAGGCAGTTAAAATACTTCAAGAAACAGGGATTGATTGCTGGATAACTTTTACCAGAGAAACTGAAATCTGTGGAGACCCAAATTTGGTTTTCTTGGCTCCGGGTCATCTAACTTGGCACTCAGCTTTTATTATCAGTCGCAACGGTAGAAAAAAAGCCATCGTTGGCCTCTATGATAAGAAAGGCCTTGAAGATTTGGCTGCTTATGACCAGGTGGAGGGATATGTTACCGGGATAAAGGAGCCACTACAGACCTACCTGCAAGAACTCCAACCAGAGAAAATAGCTATCAATTATTCAAAAACTAGCGAAATTTGCGACGGCCTGACCCACGGGATGTATTTGACCTTATATGAAATGCTTAAAGAAATTAATCTGGAAAATCACCTAATTTCAGCTGAAGAAATCGTTTCAGCCCTAAGAGAAAGAAAATCTCCTGTTGAGATTCAGGCTATAAAGAAAGCCATAGAAATAACCGAAGAAATATTTGAGCAGGTCCAGAAATTTATCGCCCCTGGAAAGACTGAAAAACAGATGGCTCAATTCATGCTGGATCAGGTTAAAAAACGTGGCTTGAGTACCGCCTGGGGGCAGAGTACCTGTCCGGCAGTTTTTACCGGACCTGATACTGCTCAGGCTCACTATTCTCCCACCGACAGGCAGGCAGAACGGGGCCACATTCTGAATATGGATTTTGGAGTTCGAGTAGAGGGCTACTGCTCTGATCTGCAAAGAACCTTTTACCTCTTGCAGGAAAATGAAAACCACCCCCCGGAAAAAGTGTTAAAAGGATTCCAGACTATTACCCGGGCCGTTGAAGAAGCCAGGCAGGCGATGAAACCTGGAATTAAGGGGATGGAGATAGATTCAATAGCCCGGAAAATTGTTACAGAAGCTGGCTATCAGGAATTTCCCCACGCCCTTGGTCATCAAGTTGGCCGTTTTGCTCATGACGGGACTGCTCTGCTGGGTCCGGCCTGGGAAAAATATGCTGATAAGCCCTATCGGCTTTTAGAACCCGGAATGGTCTTTACTATAGAGCCCAGGCTAACCGTGGAAAACCGGGGAGTAATCACTATAGAGGAGATGGTCCTGGTTACCGAAACTGGAGCCGAATTTCTCAGCCATCCCCAACGAGAACTTCTGTTAATAACTTAGCGCTTGCTCGGATTAACCTCTTGCTCCATGATCATCTAATTACAGACTATAAATTCCAGGTTTTTTGGCAAACAGCCTGGTTTTGGTAATATCATTTAGGCCACAGACGAACTTGGTCAACCTTTCCAGCCCAAAGCCAAAGCCCGCTGATTGAAAAAGCCCCTGGCTAACGAATGTCAGGTAAAGATCATAGGCTTTAAGGTCTATCCCTTTTCTCAGCATCCTTTCTTTAATTCTTTCTGAATTATATTCTCTTTCACCACCTGATAGAGCCTCCCCAAATCCCTCAGGATATATTAAATCCATATCTACCAGAAAACCAGACTGATTATCATTCTGACGGTCATAAAATTCTCTTTCTTCTATGGGAAAATCTATTAGCCAAGCGGGCCCCTGAAGCTCTGAGGAAAGTTTCGCTTCAAAGTCAGGTCCAAAGCTGTCTAAGGCTTGCTGGTAACTAACTCTCTTAAAAGGAGGCTTAAATTCAGGCAAATTTCTCTTTAGCAATTGAAGCTCTTCTAAAGCCTGCTTTTTTATTTTTTCGATTACCCAGGCAAAAAGCTTCTCCCCCAGTTCAATGATTTCCTCCCTTGTGGCCTCTCTTACTTCCAGATCCACCTGGACAAATTCAATCAAATGCTTGCCGCTGTTCTGCCTTTCTATGGTTTCTATTCTGACATTGGGAGAAAAGCAAAATATTTTGGGAAAGGTTCGTAAAGCCAGTTGTTTATGAAAGATCATGCTCTTGGTGATCTGATACTTGAACCCATAACATTCCACCTCTCCCCTGACCCGGTAATCTGTAAGAGGATCTGTAACTGGAGAGATAATCACCGGCAATATTTCCTGGAAGCCCACCTCAATCAGAAACTGGCGGATAAGAGAAATCAATTTTGTTTGAACCTTAATGGCCAGCCGGAGTTCAGGTGATTCCAGATAATCTATATACTTATCAATCTCTATCATTGTCTTACTCCTGTTAGTAGAATTTTACAGAAGATAAATAGGGGTTAAAAAAAATCTGGTGGTTTAATCAAGCAGGTATAGTTGTCCCCTTATAAGGGGACATTATTGCTGTAATTATTCAGGTTTATAAGGCGGCTAATTTCTGGCAGCAAAAAAAGAAGATCTAAAAAACTAACCCAACTGCTGCCAAACTTTATTTTCATCTTCCTGTGTTGAGATAATATAACACGAAATTAAAACTTGTCAATTAATATCCCAAATAAAGCCTTCAAATAAATGAGGACAAACAACAACCGTTGCCGGCTAATTCCAGCTTAAAGGACTAAACTTAGATATGACTGCAGTATGATTTATCTATTCCTGACCAAAGGGTTCTTCTAGTGAAACTGCTTCTAAACCACCCATGATTCTGGCTCCATCTTCTGTAACTACCATACAATCTTCAATCCTGATGCCAAATTCACTAGTCAGGTAAATACCAGGTTCATTAGAGAAGGTCATGCCTGGCTGAATTTTCAACTTGTTTCCCTGAACCAGGTAAGGATACTCATGACCTTCGAGGCCAACTCCATGGCCCAGGCGATGGCTGAAATATTTATATCCTGGCCCAAACCCAGCATCTTCTATGACTTTTCGGGCAGCTCTGTCCACCTCTTCACAACTAATCCCGGGCCGACAGGCTTTAAGGCCGGCTATCTGGGCCTTTCGGACAATGTCCCAGACCCTTTTCTGTTTATCTGAGGCCTGGCCAAAGACCAGGCTTCTGGTAACGTCAGAGCTGTAACCCTCAACTCGACAACCACCATCAACCAAAATTACATCGCCGGCTTCCAGGCTTTTTTTCTTCCTGGATCCGTGGGGATAGGAAGAAGCTGGGCCAAAGGAAGGCCCACCGCTGCCAGTTACTCCGAACCTGGCATGAGCCTCCCGGATATAACCAGCTAATTCTTGTTCAGTCATTCCACTTTTAATTTTACGGAAAGCTTCCTTATAGGCCAATTTTGTAATTCTATTAGCTGCTTCTAAACAAGCAATTTCCTGTTCTGATTTTACCGCCCGGCAGCCTTCTGAGATACAACTGCCATCAGCCAGCTCGAGGCCACCAGCTGTCTCCTGGGCTAAACCATATATTATAAAAGCTCTGGTTGAAGGCTCCAGACCGAGCTTAGTGTTCTGCCCATAATCACTTATGGTCTTACCTATCAAGACAAAAGGGCTTTCATTCTCTTCCCAGGTTCTAATTTCCTCACTGGCCGGGATAAGTTCCCTGGCTCTATCCAGTTCAAAAGCTGAACATATCCAGACCGGTTTTTTCTCATCAGGAAATAATAAAAAACCAAAGGTCCTTTCACTCTTCCACCAGTTAACCCCGGTAAAATACTGCATGGTCGGGCCAGGCTCAGAGAAAAAAGCCCCGATCTGGTTTTCTGACATCAATTGATGAGCTGTCTGTAGTCTACGTTCATAATCTTGTCGCCCAAAGGGTATGACATTTTTTAAGAGTTGTTGGATTTTGTCTTCATTAATCCCAGTCAAAGGCAATTTTTCCGAAGCCTGAGGCTTGGCTACTCCGGCAGCGGCCAGAGCCACTGTTCCCCCGATTCTTATAAAATCTCTTCTTTTTATCATGAGGTCACCTTATTTTAAAATCCAGTAGAATCTTACAAAAATTATTTGGCCTACCTTAGTCAAGAGAATTTGTCACCATTTTTGAATAATCCTTTTGGTCCTCATAGTCAATCTATCGGAGACCTAACCGCAGAAGGGATCAGCAGCATGGTTGGGCCAGACCTTAGCCTCCTGGGCTCTATAGCTTTTTGGTTTAATATATTTTTCTCGGTCCTATCATCGGCCATCTTTTCAGTGGCCGCTCGCAATTATTCCCAACTCAACGGTCTAGTTTTTTTTAAAAACCTCTGGAGTATTTGGTCCAGAAATACTGATAAAGCTCTCGGTATTTCTGGAGAGCTGCTCTGGCGAAATCACCGGTATAATTATTAAGATATTCGGTGACAGTAAATGGTTCGTTAGCCAGGTCTTTACTTTTCATTATTTCCAGCACTTTCTTTTCCACCAGGGGTAACTCCGTCAAGGCTTTCTCTTCAAAAACTCTTATGGTCTCTTCCATTATTTCACGATTATCACCCCAGCGAAGGATGGCCAACCGGTTGGCTCTTCTGAAGATCCAGGCAGCAGAATCTTCTCGGTAGCCGTGCTGACCACAGATTTCAAAACCTGGTGGCAGCTCAGTAACCCCGGCAAAAATTGGGATGCGAGCACTTAAAGCCGGGTTGTCTAAAGAAAACCAGCAGACGGCTCCAACCGCTGGTGGCAGCCAGCTCTTGAGCTGAATTACAGTAGCATAGGCACAGGCATTGATGGCAATGGTCCTCTGTGAGCTGACGGTACCAGGCTTAAGGGTATTAATCATATTCATCCAGTCTCTGGACATCCAGTTACTGACCACCGGGCTTTTAACGAGTTCCTCGGAATTTCTTTTTTTGACCAGCAAATCTTTACTCATATCAAACTCAGTTCCTTCATAGGTTTCCCGATAGAGCCTAAGAACATCCTGGACTGAAACTTTTTTATCCGGTTTTATCGAGAATGGTAGTTCTTCCGCATTTATATCTAATTTCAGAGAAGGAGCCAGCTGACTAAAAACAAAATATTCTCTTATCGAGAATGGTTTCCGGCCGCTGTAAGCTTTCCAGAATTTGAATGGTTCTCCTTTTTCAGGATCCCACCAGCCCATCTCTTCAGCTAACTCATAGACGTTTTCTGAAGCCAGATAGTGATCTGGATCTTTTAGGTTGATTTCAGAAATCCTGGGAATATTGGCAGAGATGCCAACCTGATCGTCCGGTATTCTGACAGCTGCCCAGACGGCTCCTTTTTCTAAGGGTCCGGCCCCAAAGATTTCAAAGTGCCAAACCTCTTGGCTGTCAGCTATGGTTAAACATTCGCCATAATCGCCGTAGCCATATTCCTTAACCAGCTGTCCGGCCAGCTTGATGGCTTCTCGGGCAGTTTTACATCTTTCAAGCATCAATCTTTCCAACTCTTCTATCATGAAGATGCCTTCTGGATTGTAAAGTTCTTGCCTGCCACCTATGGTAGTCTCGCCGATAGCCAACCCCTGTTCATTTAGGGCAGGGTAAGCCGTGTTTAAAAAAGCAAAGGTCTCTGGAACTTCAGGAATTTCTCCTTTTAGGATGAGCCCTCTTATGTCAGCCGGGGTGGCCGTATGCATTTTCCTCTCATATATTTTATTGGTACTTCCAGGGCTATTTTTACGGTGGGGAACTATGTTCACCCACTGTCGGTAATTTCCATCACAGGTGTGAGAAGTTATAACCGAACCATCAGTTGAAGCCAAGCGGCCCACCATAATACTGGTACAACCAGAAAACTCCTCCAGGTCCAGCTTAGCCGAAGTCCTGGTTTGGGATTGGCTGGCAGGTAGCCAGAACAGCATTACTGCCAAAAAAACAAAGCCATAAAACGATTTTTTCCTCCAGAGGTTGAAGAACATGCTCAAGCTCCTTGGTTTTAAAATAATAAAATAACGATTTCCATTATCAGTAAGCCCAATGAGGCTGTCAATCTTTTTTTCTTTTCTCCCTTTTACTAATCGACATTATTTATGAGATGAAACATGTCTTAGGATTTTCAACTATCGTTGATATGACAAACGGCAGCTGGTAAAATAATATAGCTCTTCTCCAAATTAGTTGATGAAAATTCATCGGGGAAGGAGAGAAAGATACGAAGTGGGGGAAATTTTAAAAAATGAGAGTCAGTTTTAACCAGCCAGCCTTCATTCCGTGGGGAGGCTTTTTTGGCCGGCTGCTTAATTCAGACCTGATGATTCTTCTTGATAAAACCCAGTTTGCCCGGGGCTTTACCTTTGTTAACCGTAATCGGTTGAAAGGTCCTCTGGGAGAAATTTGGGTCACTGTGCCCATAAAAAAGAAAGGGCTAGGACTCCAGAAGATAAACCAGCTCCAAATTCATCAATCTGAAATACTGGCTAGGAGATTTTTAGCTATACTCAGGCATTATTATAGCAATTCTCTTTATCTTAAACCGGCTTATAACAAGCTGGTCTCGCTCTTTACAGAGGCAGGCGATGATTTCCTGAAACTAGCTGAGGGAAGCATTGATTTACTGGCTAAAATTTTTGGTCTTAAGACCCCCGTTAAATTTCAACCAGAAGCAGAAATGGAGCTGCAAGGTACAGACCTTTTGGTTAACCTGGCTTTAGGTGTAGGAGCCCGAGAAGTATTACTTCCCTATCTGGCGGACCGTCATCTTAATATAGCCACCTTCTCAAAAGCGGGTCTCAAGGTTGTTTTTTTGAAATATCATCAAAACCCCTACCCTCAGTTCTGGGGAAATTTCTTGGGAAATTTATCGGCTCTCGACCTCTGGCTTTGCTGTGGGCCCGAAGGAATCAGAGTAATAGAAAAAAGTTCAAAGTTAATAACCGCCTAATAAAAAATAAATAAGCTACCAGGAAGCTTGAGAAGATTTTTAAAGATTTCTAGAATCCTGGCCGTTTCTAAATATCAGGTATTCTCTGGTCAAGATATAAACTGAATTTTTAAGGCCCAGCAGCTCTTCTACTACATCCTGAATCCTGAGAGGTTTTTGCGGCTCGAAATCCAGGATAAACCACAGTTTCTGAGTAGCCGGTTCCAGTTGAATCTTAACCTTATTTTGATAATCTTGGGCTAATTCTAACAGTTTTTCTTTATCCAGCTTCTCCACAAATCTATCTATTTTTTTTATTGCAGGGTCAGATAGGTCTAACGAATAGGCCAGGTTAATAATATCCTGGAAAAGTGAAGGACAAAGGCCATCACAGGGTTTAAGATCTAAAAATTTTAGCCCTTCTGGCAAGCTAAAGTTCATTTTTTCAATAAAAGACTCCGCAGAAATTACTTCTAAGGCTTTGAATTCCATAACCTCAGCTCTGGCAGCCATTCCTAAGGGCAGAGCCGGCCCATAACTTATCAACATTTTAGGATGAAATCCTGAAGAAAAAGCCAGTTTAAGTCCAGAACGCCGGAAAGCTTTTTCCAGTTGATTTAAAAGGTCATTATGGGAGAGGAATCTGGCCAAACCAGTTTTCTGATAGGCTGCTCGATACCGGACAGGTTTTCCCAATCCCTCAGTTCTTAATTCAAGACTTTCGGGTCTCTGGATTACTACCGGCTTGGCCTGACCTATCTTATATTCCGGCCAGAAACACGACTGACAAGAGGCACAATTTTTTTCACCGCAAGAAGCAGTGTATCGGGCCTCTTCGGCTGCTTTGAGTTCTTCTCTTAAATATGATTTTTTTAAGCCGATCTTGACTATATCCCAAGGTAACTCCGCTTCGGGATCAATAGTTTTAAGGTAATTTTTATAATCAAGATTTTCTTTTTCAAAGGCCTTCTCCCAGAGGTCAAATCTGAATAGATCCCGCCAGCCATCAAATCTGGCTCCACCGGAGTAGGCTTCTTTAAGAACCCGGCCCAGCCTACGATCTCCCCGAGAAAAAACCGCCTCCAGAATAGAAGTTTTTATCGAATGCTCCTTAAGCTCTACCTTTTTCCAGCGCCTGACCTTGTTTTTTATATAATGCTGTTTTTCAATAAGAACCTGTTCCTCTTCCATGGGCAACCACTGAAATGGAGTATGAGGTTTAGGAATAAATGGTGAAACACTCAAGTTAACCGCCGGTTGAACCCCGCTGATATTCTTACCAAGGTTTACCACCCGACCGATCAAACTGATGATACCTTCAAGGTCTTCAGCAGTTTCGGTGAGAAGACCAATCATGAAATAAAGCTTAATCAGTCGCCAACCATGTTCAAAAGCATAACTGGCCGCTTTCAATATTTCGTCATCAGATATTTTTTTGTTAATGACTTTCCTCAACCGTTCAGTGCCGGCTTCTGGTACCAGGGTAAAACCCGTCTTTCTGAGGCTGTGGATATTCTCTACTATCTTTTTTGACAGCTTATTCGGTCTTAGCGAAGGTAGTGAGACGGCGATTTTCATCCGATCCAAATAGGGCATCAACAGATCAATCGACTCTTCAAGAAAGGGATAATCTCCTGCCGACAGAGCATTGAAAGACAGGTCGTCATAACCGGTAGTTTTAAGTCCATTCAGGACCGTCTGGACTGTTTGATCTAATGGCCGGTAACGGTAAGGGAAATAAAGATTTACTGCCTGGCAGAAACGGCAATTCTGAGGGCAACCTCGGGCTACCTCCACCTGGAGCCGGTCAAAAACAGTTTGAACACCAGGGACGATGAACTTTTCTGGAGGCTGTTGTTTAGACATCGGAAAGATTATTCTTTTTTCTATAGCCTTAGGGAATCCAGTTTCGGCTCTGGGCACTAAAAGAAAACTTTTTTTCCCAGGCTCGGTCCGATAGAAGTAAGGGATATATAATCCGGGGATATTAGAAAAACTTCTGAGCAGTTCTTCCCGGCTATTAGCAGCTGGCTTAGCTTCAAGATACCGATCTATTATTTCAAAGAAGACTTCCTCACCATCTCCAAAGGCAAACAGATCTATAAACTCCGCCAGGGGTTCAGGGTTCAGGGCCGCCGGTCCACCAGCTACCACTAAGGGATGGTTTAGAGTTCTATCTTGACTCAAAAGTGGAATCTTGCCCAGTTCTAAAATGTTCAATAGATTAGTGTTATTTAATTCATAAAGTAAAGAAATACCGACGATATCAAATTGAAAAAGTGGAATTCTGTTTTCCAGGGAAAATAAAGGGGTTTCTGATTTCCGTAGTTGCTCTTCAAAATCTGGCCAGGGGGCATAAACTCTTTCTGCCAGCACTTCAGACCTTTGGTTTAGCAGGTTGTAAAGAATTTTCTGGCCTAAGTAGGACATGCCTATTTCATAGGCTTCTGGAAAGGCCAGGGCAATCCTTAGCTTAACTGCTTCTGGATCTTTCTTGATTTGATTCCATTCGCCACCAGTATAACGTCCTGGTTTCTGAACTTGCCTGAGGAGAAATTCTAAATCCTCAAATTCTATTCTCTGGATCTTATTCATATAAACCTTTATATCTTGTTGCCAATATCTTCAAATGAAAGAAAACCGCCGCATTCTAACATTTATTGCCAGACTACAAGCCAGAAAACTGGTCAGCAAGGATGAGCCCCCATAACTTATCAGGGGCACAGGAATCCCGGTGATTGGAAACAAACCAACCAACATCATAACGTTAATTAAAAATTGGCAGCCTATTAACATAGCGGCCAGAAAGGCCAGGTAAACTCCGGCTCGATCAGCTGAAACCCAGGCTGAAGAAAATAATCGGTATAGAAGTAAAAAATACAGGCTGAACACTATTATCAAACCGAGAAACCCAACCTCCTCGGCCATAACTGCCATGATAAAATCAGTATGCCTGGCTGGCAGGAAACGAAGCTGACTCTGAGTTCCTTTCCGATAACCTTTTCCGGTCAGCCCACCAGAGCCTATAGCAATCTTGGATTGACGCAGTTGATAGCCGGCTCCTCGCGGGTCCTGATCCGGGGTCAGAAGAGTTTCGATTCTTTGTTTCTGATAATCCTTCAGTCCGTAATTCCAGCCCACCAAGCCGATAACCAGCATGGCAATCAAAATAACGGCTAGATGCTTTTTCTTGATACCAGCCAGGATGTAAGTACTCACAAGTATTGGCAGATAAGTCAGGGCAGTCCCCAGATCTGGTTGCAGAGCAGTCAGAGTCGCTGGAAGAGCTACTACCAAAGTGCTCAAGAGAAAAGCTTTTAGCGACATTAAGTCTTCTTTATATTCAGAAAATATCCTGGCCAGAACCAGGATAACCACCAGCTTAGTAAGTTCCGATGGCTGAACCTGGAATGGACCTAAAACTATCCAGCTCCTGGTATTGGCTATCTTTTTACCAAAAATTAGAAGTCCCAACAATAACAGGTTCATAAAAATGTATAAGGGAAGAGAAATAGAAAGATATAATTTGTAATCAATCATCAGCGAAATAAGCAAAACTACCAGGCATAATAACAACCAGGTAATTTGTTTCCAGACATACTGGCTGCCCTGATAATAGATAGCGCTGTAGACAAAAATAATTCCTGTGATGGAAATCGCCACCATTAACAAGATGGTGGTAACATCAATTTCCTTTAATATTTTCCGGTCTAACATATTTATCTCTATAGGCTTTAAAAATCTGGCCAGCAATAGGAGCGGCTGTTTGTCCGCCGAGACCTCCGTATTCTACTAAAACTGTAACTACTATTTCGGGGTTTTCCCTGGGAGCAAAACCGGTAAACCAGGAATGGGTTTTGGCCACCTGGCCTTCCTCCCCGGCTATTTTCTCAGCTGTTTTCCGGCTAATAAGCTGAGTGGAGCCAGTTTTGCCGCAGATGTCCAAGCCAGCCTGAAAAGCACCCTGGCCGGTTCCATGATTATTAACCGACTGCCACATTCCTTCAATAACCTTTTCAAAAGTTTCTCTTGGAAGTTGAATCCTTGATCCTATCAGTTCTCCCCGGTTTTCTTTAATCAGAGTTGGCCTAACACTTAGACCTCGGTTAGCAAGAGAGGCAGTAACACAGGCAATCTGAATGGGGGTCACTAACAAGGGTCCCTGCCCTATAGATACCGAGATGGTTTCTCCCGGATACCAGGGTTCTCCCATAGTTTTTCTTTTCCACTCTGAAGATGGGACCAAACCATCTTTTTCTCCAGGAATATCCAGGTTTGTTTTCTGCCCTAACCCCATCTTACGGGCATAGTTGGCGATAACATCTATGTCCATCTGGTATCCAAGTTGATAGAAATAGACATTGCAGGAATCCTTAATTGCCTCGGCCAGGTTGCGCCTACCATGACCTGCTTGATACCAGCAAGAAAATACATTTCCATAAAGCTTAAGAGCTCCGCTGCAGAAGAAAGTTGAGTTTTCAGTAATCAATCCCTGATCAAGCCCGGCCAGAGCCATAATAATCTTAAAAATTGAACCTGGAGAATACATCCCTCTGATAGCCCGGTTTTCTAAAGGCTTGCCCGGATCGTTCACTATAGATAACCATTCTTCCGTGGAAAACCTGGTAATAAAACGATTCGGATCAAAAGATGGGGAACTAACCAGGGCTAAACACTCGCCGGTCCTCGGCTCAAGGATTACGATCGCCCCTTCTCTTCCCTGCAATAATTCTTCAGCTTTTTTCTGCAGGTCAATATCAATAGACAGAACCAGACTTTTACCCGGGAGAGGCTCAGTCCGGCTTATTTCTGCTATCGGGCGCCCGCGGCTATCAACCATTTCCACCAACTTACCTTCTATGCCAGTTAGATAATCGTTATATTGTTTTTCTAGCCCGGACTTCCCGACCATCTCTCCAAGCCGCCACTGTTTGTCAGGGTTGGCTTTAATTTCATCTGCAGAGGCTTCCTGAAGATATCCTAAAAGATGAGCCGCAGTTGAACCTAAGGGATAATTTCTTTTTGGTTCGACTTCCAGTTTAAGCTCAGGGAATTCTTCTTTGCGGGCCTCGATTAGAGAAACTTCTTCCAGTTTCAGATTGTCCTTGATAACCACCGGCTGGTAGAGTGAAACAAATTTATAGCGCTCAATTCTTTTCCTCAGCTCTTCCTCACCCAGTTCTAATAAAAGGCTCAGATTGTCAATAGTTTTCTCATAGTTATCGATAGCTTCTGGCACTAAAGAAAGCTTAAAACTGGGGATATTGTCGGCCAGAATTACTTGCTGGCGGTCCAGGATCAAGCCTCGAGGCGCTACCAGAGGCAGTTCCCTGGTCCGGTTAGCTTCAGCCATCTTCCAGTATTTTTGATGGTCCAGAACCTGAATTTTCCAGTAAGAAGCCAAAACAAGAAGAAAAATTGCCCCCAGAATATATAAGATTATCTTTGACCTTTTGATTAAGACAGTTAAATCTTCGTATATTCTGGACATCTTATTTTATTCTGGCAGCCGGGCTCATCTTCTTAAAAAGACTTATTAGAGAACTGGTCAGAATAGCCGTAAAGACTGGTTGAAGATAAAAAGCTGGATGGCTATAAAGCAAGCTTTTTTTGAAAACTATAGAATAGAAAAACACCCATATGACCAACTGAAGCAAGCTTAAGAAAAACAAAAAGACCGACCTTCTATAAAAATTATTGATATCAAGCTTATGACTTAGCCAGCCGGCCAAAAAGCCGGCCAGAGTCTGACTCAAGCCGGCCAAGCCGAAAACTCCATAAGACATGGCATCCTGAATCAAGCCAGCACAGGTACCCATAATGGCTCCTTCGAGCTCTCCGTAAGCTACTGCCGCAAATAAAACCAGAATAGAAAAAGTATTTATTAGAATAATGAGAGTAGGTTCCAGCTGCCCCAGTAAGGCATATAAAACAACTGCCACGATTATTCCGAGACCCAGAACATAACCTTTTCTGACCAAGTTTTACCTCAAAATCAAATTGGTGTTTTTTAAGACAGCCACCAGCTTTAGTTCGGCTATATTAAAATATGGCTGGACCACAATTTTCTTAAATATTCCCTCATCGAATGAAATTTCAACAATTCGCCCTATTCTAATTCCAGGAGGAAAAACTCTATCAACCCCCGAGGTTAGGATTTCTTCGCCCACTGTTCCTGCTGGAGAAGAAGCCATGACATATTTAACTAAACATCTGCCCTGTCCATTCCCAGAAAGTATCCCGGGCAATTTATCAATACTGGTAACCACCGCCAGTCCGCTTTCTTCAGAAGTAATTAGCACTACTCTGGCTTCATGTGGAGTTATGGGATCTGCCGTCCGTCCAACCAGATTACCAAATCTATCGCAAATCGGGAGATTCTTGACCAATCCATCGGCTGATCCACGGTTAATGATAGCTGAACGATAATAATTAGAACTGTCAAAGCTAATAACTCTGGCCGGAATAACTGAGTCAGATATTAATTGAAGATTGTTTTTTAACTCAAGCTGACTCAAAGTCAGCCTTAGCTTTTCCTGAAGCAACTGATTTTCTTGCCTCAGGAAGAATACTTCCTTTTCTAACTCTTGGCTTTTTTTCTTAAGCTGGCTGAGATTTCTCAAGTCCTGCCAGCCAGTAGTTACGAACTCGTAGGCTCCAACTACTACTTTTTGAACTGGAGTAAAAACCACCATTAGAAATTTTTCCAGCAGGGTTTGCTTACTTCCTAAAGGAACTTGATAAGAAATTAAGAGCAGGTGGAATATGATCAGAAGACCGATGATTAAAAATTGACGTTTTGAATCCTGGAAAGGTGACATTAAAATTCAGTCTTTTATATCACTCCAGAGAAATTTTTCTGAGCAGATCCAGATTGTTTAATAATTTGCCCGCGCCCATCACGACTGATGTTAAAGGGTCTTCAGTAATAAACACTGGAAGTTGAGTTTCTTCTCTAATTCGTTTGTCCAGATTTTTTAGCAAGGAACCACCCCCAGTCAAGATAATACCATGGTCAATGATATCCGCTGACAGCTCTGGGGGGGTTCTTTCCAGAGCTATCCTGATAGCGTTAATAATTGCCGTGATCACTTCTTCAATAGCTTCTCTAATTTCCTGGTCATCAATCACTATAGTTTTAGGAATTCCTTCTCTCAGATCGCGTCCCTTAATTTCCAGGGTCAGAGTTTCATCAAGTGGATAGGCTGAGCCTAACTGCATCTTAATCTGCTCGGCAGTTCTTTCTCCAATCAGCAGATTATATTTTTTCTTTAGATACTGGATGATTGATTCATCCATTTCATTGCTGGCGATTCTTATAGAATGATTAAAAACTACTCCGTTCAATGATATTACGGCTATATCTGTGGTCCCACCCCCAATGTCAACTATCATGTTTCCGGTCGGCTCGGAAATGGGAAGATCAGCTCCTACCGCGGCTGCCATTGGTTGCTCAACTATAAAGACTTCCGAAGCCTTAGCCCTTATAGCCACGTCTTTTACCGCCCTCCTTTCAACCTGGGTTACCCCGGTGGGGATTCCTATCACTATTCGGGGGCGGAGAACAAAACCTCTATTGTTCATAGCTTGTCTGATGAAATAGTCAAGCATTTTTTCAGCAATTTCAAAATCAGCAATTACTCCATCTCTCATCGGTTTGAGGGCCACTACATTATTTGGCGTTTTCCCCAGCATCTCCTTGGCTCTGTTACCTACGGCTTCAATTTTCCCTGTTTGTCTGTTAATTACCACAATCGAAGGCGCTTGAACCACGATACCTTTGCCCTTCAAAAAAACCAGGGTATTGGCAGTTCCCAAGTCTACAGCCAAATCGGATAGCAACCTATCTTTCATCCAGCTCCAGAGACTCATATCTGTCCTTTCATCTTTCTGTATAAAAACTACTCACAATATTTAGCACAAAAAGGTCCAACTATCAAATAATATGAACCTTTTAATCAAGAAAATTGGTCTTGACTTGTCAGTTACTTTTTTAATATACATAGTTAACAGACGAATCACTGGAAAGGAGAGTTAAATGGAGCACAAGCCTTATGTCCCTGAGAAAACAGATATGAAAGAATTTACTCTCCGGGCTATTATTCTCGGCTTAATCATGACCGTTATCCTTGGAGCAGCCAACGCCTATCTAGGATTGCGAGCTGGAATGACCATTGCTGCCACTTATCCGGCAGCAGTCATAGGAATGGCCATTTTAAAAATAATGCGGGGTTCGATCCTGGAAGAGAATATGGCCCGAACAATTGGCTCAATCGGAGAATCGGTAGCCGCCGGGGCTATTTTTACTATCCCGGCCTTTCTTATTACTGGAGTCTGGGCTAAATTCAACACTATTGATGCCTACCTGAAATCGACAGCCTTAATGTTCATCGGTGGATTACTGGGGATTCTTTTCGTGACCTTCCTCAGAAGAATTATGGTTACAGATCCGGAACTGCCCTTTCCTGAATCAGTAGCAGCAGCCGAAATACACAAAGCTGGCCAGAAAGGCAGTGCTGGGGCCAAATTCCTTTTCCAGGCTATGGGAATAGGGGCTTTAATATATGCCCTTGGTGTAGTTCAGCTTTTTGCGGCTTCTAAAGAATTCATAATAAAACTGGGCAAAATCGGTTCCAGCTTTGTCAGATTGGGAGCCAACAAAGAGGCTCCTGCTATTGGGACTGGTGGCCTGGTTAGTGTCTCCGGGCCTGGAATTTTCCCGGCCTATATCGGAGTTGGCTATATCATCGGTCCTCGGTTGGCTTCCCTGAACTTTGCTGGTGGTGTTCTGGCCTGGGGTCTTTTTGCCCCCCTGTTGATGTATTTTCTCGGGCCTCATCTGGCCGAGCAATTTTATGGACCGGCAGTGGCTATGTCTCAAGTACCATGGTCAGACCTGGTAATCGACGTTTGGAAATTCATAATCCGGCCGATTGCCGTCGGGGGGATGTTAGTGGGAGCCGGATATACCCTTTTTAAGATGAGGAGAAACCTGTCAGAAGGCATTAAAAGATCCATAAGTGATGTTAAGAAGGCCGCTGGGCAAGCAGAAGCTACTTCTAGACTTGAAAAAGATCTGAATCCCAGGTTGGTTTTGATTCTGATGGTTATTACAGTAATCCTAATGGTTTTTGTCTACAGGATTTTTACTGGGAGCTATCCACCAGCGATTCTGGCCGCTGTAGTCATGGCCCTGGCCGGTTTCTTTTTTGCTGCTGTTTCAGGCAATCTTGTTGGGACTATAGGTTCTTCCAACAATCCAATTTCTGGCTTGACATTATCTACCTTGATCATTGCCGGCCTGCTGATGGTTTTAATCGGCGCCAGGGGCACCAGTGGAATTATCGCTGTCCTGGGGGTGGCTTCGGTTGTCTGTGTTTCTTCAGCAGTGGCTGGAGAGATGCTTCAAGATCTTAAAGTCGGTCATATCCTTGGAGGAACCCCCTGGAAGATGCAGGTAGGTGATATTTTAGGGGTTATGGTAGCCTCGTTACTTCTCTATTTTCCTTTAATGATTCTACATGGAGCCTTTACCTTTGGCAGCAAGGAGTTGCCAGCTCCCCAGGCTGGACTAATGGCCGCTATTACCCAAGGCATAGTCGGTGGAGAAATGGCCTGGCCACTGGTTATAGTTGGAATGCTGATGGGTTTTGCCCTGATTCTGGTTCGTGTTAGTTCTCCTATGCTGGTGGCTGTGGGCATGTATCTCCCTCTGGAAACTACCTTTGCTATTTTCATGGGTGGAATGATGAAAGGCCTGCTGGAACGGGCTTCAACCAGGCGACAGCTTAATCCTGCTCAGAAAGCCAGGGTGGAGAATGTGGGTATACTGTTAGCAGCTGGTTTAATTGCCGGAGAGGCTCTAACCGGCTTGATCCGGGCAGCCTGGAAGTTCTTCTTCTTACAAAATATCGTCAGTAAAGATATTCCTATAATCTTTAAGCACCCAAGTTACCTGGCAGGTCTGGTAGTTTTAGCCCTAATAGCCTTTTATCTGATATCGGTACCCTTAAAAAATGCCGGAGCTGCCGATGAGCCCCCGCCACCATCAGCAGTTATTTAGGCCGAATTATTCAGAACAGTTTTTTATGATTTTCCTCAAGAATAATCTATCCTGTTATAAAGATAGTAGGTTAAGCTGGTATTAAAGAATTATCCAGGGCTGCTTGATATCTGAGTTTTCATAGGTGTCATTGTGTTGTTTTTAGCCGCTTTTTAAATTAAAATAAATGCATGGCAGTACTCGAAATAATAAAAATAGGACATCCTGTTCTATCGGTACCAGCCAAGCCTGTGGTGAACATAGATCAAACAATAGTGGAGTTGGCCAGCAACATGGTTAACACCATGCACCAGGCTCCAGGTATTGGCCTGGCTGCTCCCCAAGTTAATGTCAGCCTCAGGCTGATTACCGTGGATCTATCTGTTGGTGAAAATAAAGATGAGCTTATTGTAATGGTGAACCCTGAAATAATTGAGCAAGAAGGAGAACAAAAGGCCGAAGAAGGCTGCCTGTCAGTTCCCGGTATTTATGAAAAAGTGTTAAGACCGGCCCGGCTGGCTGTTAAGGGCTATAATCTTGATGGTCAGGAGGTCTTGATAGAAGCCCAGGATATTCTGGCTAGAGTTCTTTCTCATGAAATTGATCACCTCCAGGGCAAACTTTTTGTGGACCGGCTTTCTCCGTTAAAAAGGGAGATGATAAAGAAGCGCCTTAAAAAAGAGCTAGCCAAAGGAACAAATATATGAGAATTGTCTTCTTTGGCAGCCCCTCTATTGCTCTTCCCGTTCTTAGCAACCTTCTAACAGCCGGACATGAAATAAAGCTGGTAGTTTGCCAGCCCGATAAAGCCGCCGGGCGGGGGAAAAAACTAACTCCTCCAGCCGTGAAAACCTTTGCTCAAGATCATAACCTACCCTGCCTTCAGCCCGAAAAAATCAGACAAGACCAGCAGATCTTAGAACAGATTAAAGAAGTCAAGCCAGAGCTTATTGTCGTTGTGGCATATGGCCAGATTATCCCTGCTCCCATTATTAACTTACCACTTTATAAATCGCTTAATGTCCATTTTTCTCTACTGCCAAGGTACCGAGGGGCAGCCCCGGTTCAGTGGGCGATTTTAAACGGCGAAAGATTTACCGGAGTTACTATCTTTCAACTGAATGAAAAGATGGATGAAGGGCCAATTCTTAGCCAGGAAATCGTAGAAATATTACCCAGAGAAAATGCCCATGAGCTGGAAATCAGGTTATCACATGTCGGAGCTAAACTTCTGGTTAAAACGATAGAAAACCTAAAAAATATTGAACCAAAGGAACAGGACCATTCCCGAGCTTCCTATGCTCCCAAATTAACCAAAGAACAGGGACAGATTAACTGGCAGGAACCGGCTGAAATAATTGATCGGAAAGTTAGAGCTTTTTTCTCCTGGCCAGGAGCTTATACTTTTTTTAATGGAAAGAAAATTGAGATAATTTCTGGCTTGGCAACTCAGGGAATTATTCCTGGAGCCAGCCCGGGTGAAATCGTCCAGATCGATAAATCAGGCCTTTATGTGTGCTGCGGCCAGAGAAGCTTTTATTTGATTGAAAAAGTTAAGCCAGAAGCCAAGAAGGAAATGTCAGCTTATTCCTTTTCACTGGGGGCTAAAATCAAACTGGGTTCCAGAATGGGCTGATTTCATCTAAGGTAGGCTCTATTCTTCAATGATATAGTGAATTGGATTAATAGCTTTGCCATTCAAATGAACTTCATAATGAAGATGAGGGCCAAGAGCTTTGCCTGTCTTGCCGACATAACCGATAACCTGTCCTCTTTCGATCTTCTGCCCTGATTTAACAGCATATTTATTAAGATGCCAGTAATGAGTAGAAAAACCATTGCCATGGCTGATGGAAACAAAATTGCCCTTGTATTTATCAAATCCTACTTGAACCACTACCCCATTAGCTGTGGCTACGACCGGATTATTCAGATTAGTAGCTATATCCAGGCCAGAGTGGAAGGCATTCCTTCCGGTATAGGGATCAATCCTGGGCCCAAAGGTAGATGATACCCAACCCATGGTTGGCCAGATGGTCGGGGTGGTAGCTAAAGTTGTACTTTGATTCTCGAAAAAATGCAGCATATAACTAAGATTCTTTTCAACCGCTTCAGCCCTCTGTTTTATAGTCTGAATAGCTCCCCGTTCCAGGTTCCTTCTTTGGGGGCTAAGGTCAATTCTCTCCCCCCCACCAAGACCAGGTTCACCTTTCAGATTATCTGGTGATTGCACACCGGCCAGAATATTAATCTTTCGAGCATATTCTTCAAAGCTACTGATTCTTTCCTTCATCTGAGCGATAGTATTTTCATAGGTGATAATCATTTCCTTCTGAGCAGCTACCTCCTGTTGCAGTTCATGATAATCGGCCTTGGTCATAGTCATAGAGAAATAATCTATCAAGAAAAATATAAAGAAAATAGTAAAAGCTACTCCCGTCCCGATAATCAACCCGACTGCTCTTTTAGGCAAATTTATTGTCCGGAAGCTGGTTTTCCAATTAGGAACTATAACAATTGATATAAATTTTTTAGCCATCTTTTTTCCTTTTTAATAGCATAGGATAGATCTTTTTGTCAAGCCTCATGGCAAATTCTACTCATTATACTATTGTCCAGCCTAAATTTGACTATTTCTATTATTATTCAATTACCTTAAAAATTACATCGTGTTCTCTGACAGGCATATCAACCTTGAAAGCAACCTCCTCACCATCTATAGCTTCTTCCACCGGTCTGTGTTCTATCTGCATGGATTCAATCTTCTGAAAGAAATCTGTGCTGTGCCCCTTGATATGGATCATATCGCCAATTTTTAGACCTCTACCGGTAATCTTGGCTACTCCAACCTGAATCCTGGAAAAATAATGAGTTATCCGGCCGACTTCAACCTCCTCCATTTTTAACCCTCCTTATAAATTTTTCTACAAGATAACAAAAAAATTGAATTTCATCAAACTTTTTTTATCCTCCACAGAGAACTGAACCTCCGTTGACATTCAGAATTTCCCCGGTTATATGGACTGCCAGGTCTGATACCAGGAAAAGGATAGGTCCGGCAATATCCTCAGGCGCTGGTATTCTCTTAAGAGGAATTGATTGCCTAACCTTTTCTTTGTAAGCAGAATCGCTGAACACTTCCGTACACATATCTGTATCTGCCCAACCTGGAGCTACACAATTAACCCTGATATTGTCTGGAGCTAATTCCACCGCCAAAGATTTGGTTAGAGAAACTAAGGCCCCTTTACTAGCCGCATAATGAGAATGAAAAGCCTCTCCTCTGACAGCTGCTGTCGAAGCCACGTTGACAATCCAGCCTTGTTGGTTTACCTTCATCAGCTGAACTGCGGCATTGGTTACATAATAAACTCCATCCAGGTTAACTGCCATGGTCTCCCGCCAGACTTCTTCTGGCATATTTCCCATTGCTCCATAGGTCCAAATCCCAGCATTGTTGACCAGGATATCTAGCTGGTTCCAGCGGTTAGCGATTTCATTGACCATCTTCTCAACTTGATCTCGCTTAGAAATATCAGCTTGACACAGGAGGCCGTCGCGGCCGAATCCTTCCACTACTTTTTTTACTTCCTGAGCTGCTGGGGAGTTGTCTTTATAATGAATAGCAACATCGGCCCCAGCCTCTGCCAGAAGAATAGAAGTGGCCCGACCTATTCCTCTGGCACCACCAGTTATCAAGGCCTTTTTTCCTTCTAGCTTAATCATCACGCCAGAATGCCTCATCATATCCCTCTCAGACATAGCTTAAGTTGAAATCTCCCATTTTATGAAATTCAAGATAACGATAAATCTGTTCAGCCTGGGGTATTACAGTCTCTTGCATTACCTTAAAGTACTTGTCGGCTGAAGGCAGTTGACCATTGACTGCAGCTACTGCTGCTAATTCAGCCGAGCTTAGATAAACTCTGGCTCCATCACCCATCCGATTGTCAAAATTCCGGGTTGAAGTGGAAATCACTGTAGCTCCAGGCTTAACCCTGGCCTGGTTTCCCATGCATAACGAGCAACCCGGTATTTCCACCCTGGCTCCAACCTGGGCAAAGGCCGCAAACAAACCTTCCCTTTTCAGCTGGTTGTAATCCATTTTGGTAGGTGGAGTAAGCCAGATGCGGGTAGATGGATAACAGGATTTCTCAAAGATTTTGGCGGCGGCTCTGAAATGCCCAATATTGGTCATACAAGAACCGATAAAAACTTCATCAATCTTATCTCCAGCCACCCCTGATAACAATCTGACGTCATCCGGATCATTGGGGCAGGCCAGAATAGGTTCTTTAATCTGGCCAAGGTCAATATCTATAACCGCAGCATATTCGGCCTTAGTATCCCTTTTTAGAAGGACGGGATTTTTTATCCAGCTTTCACAAGCCTGGATTCTTTTTTCTAAGCTATCTGAATCCTGGTAACCCTCTTCTATCATTTTTTTCATTAAGGCCACGTTGCTTTTCAGATATTCCACCACTTTTTCTTCATCTAAAGCAATGACACAGGCGGCGGCTGACCTTTCGGCCGAGGCATCTGTCAGTTCATAAGCCTGCTCTACAGTCAGGCCTTCCAAGCCCTCAATTTCCAGAATGCGTCCGTTAAAAATATTCTTCTTTCCCTTTTTAGCTACGGTCAACAGACTCTGCTTGATGGCAAAATAGGGAATAGCATTGACCACGTCCCTTAAAGTTATCCCGGATTTCAACTGTCCATAAAATCTAACCAAAACTGATTCCGGCATATCTAAAGGCATAAAACCAAGAGCTCCAGCAAAGGCTACCAGCCCTGAACCAGCTGGAAAACTAATACCAACTGGAAACCTGGTATGAGAATCTCCACCTGTCCCCACAGTATCAGGCAGAATCAAGCGGTTCAACCAAGAATGAATAACGCCATCTCCGGGTTTGAGGGCCAGTCCTTTTCTTTCTATAACAAAACTAGCTAAGTCCTGATGCATTTTTACGTCAGTTGGCTTGGGATAGGCAGCAGTATGGCAGAAAGACTGCATGAACAATTCTGTTTGAAACTCCAAACAGGCAAGCTCCTTAAGTTCATCAGCAGTCATTGGCCCAGTGGTATCCTGCGAACCAACTGTAGTCATTTTTGGTTCACAGGCCGTGCCAGGTAATATCCCGGGCTGACCACAGGCTTGGCCCAATATTTTCTGAGCCAGAGTAAATCCCTGACCTGGTTTAGGTTCAGGATTTTGAATCTTAAGAAAAAAGTCAGCCTCTGGCCAACCGAGCTCTTTTCTAGCCCGAGCAGTTAACTGGCGGCCGATTATAAGATTCAGCCGGCCTCCTGCCCTAAATTCATCTATTATCGTGGCCGGTTTCCAGTCAAATTTAGCTAGTACCTGTCCGTTTTCATCCGTAATGATTCCTTGTCTGGTTTTTATTATTATGACATCTCCGGTCTTGAGCTGGCTGACGTCTGCTTGAATAGGCAGCCCTCCAGAGTCCTCGGTTGTATTAAAGAAAATTGGGGCGATTAGCCCACCAATGACTATTCCTCCACGTCTTTTGTTAGGTATATAAGGAATGTCTTCACCTATATGCCACATTAGAGAATTACAGGCTGATTTCCTAGAGGAGCCGGTGCCAATTACATCTCCAACAAAAGCCACCTTGTAGCCTTCTTCTCTAAATTTTCTTATCACCTCTAAGCCACCAGGAAATCGAGTCTCACCCATACTCAAAGCATGAAGCGGGATATCAGGGCGGCTCCAGGCATATTTAGCCGGAGATAAGTCATCAGTATTTATTTCTCCGTCAACCTTATAAACCTTAAGCACCAATTCCTCAGGAAGTTCTGGCCGGGATAGAAACCATTCTCCTTTTGCCCATGATGTCAATACTTCCTTGGCATATTTATTGGTTTTGGAGAGAGCAACGATTTTATCATAAGCATTGTAAACAAGTATTATGTACTTTAGGGCATCTGCAGCCAGCTGGGCCAAAGAATCAATCTCCAGCATATTTATAAGAGGGTCCACATTATAGCCGCCCACCATAGTGCCTAAAAGGATTACGGCTCTTTCAGGGTTGACCAGGGGAGATTTTTTCCTACCAAGAGCCACTTGGCTTAGCCAACCCGCCTTAACTCTGGCGGCTTGGTCTACCCCGGGAGGGACTCTCTGCTCTAAAAGATACAAGAGCTCCTGTTCCTTTCCAGAAGGTGGATTTTCCAGAAGCTGACATAACTCTTGAGTTTCTTGAACCGTCAGAGGAGCGGGGGGAATACCCTGAGTTTCTCTTTCCTTAGCTTTCTGATAATAACTTTCCAGCATGTCATAATCTCCTAAAAATTAAATTAAAAAGTTTATTAAAAAATCTTAGCCTGGATTATTTACAAATAATCCAGGCCAGCCTGCTTTATTCCGGACCTGATAGATTATTCCTGGGGAAATCATGAACAAAAACCTATCTAAGAAAATCATCTCATGTCCCGATTTCCGCTTCGATTTTCGCTTTCGTATCTCTGATCTTACCATGTCTCGATTTTCTTATCTTATATAGTTCCAATCCGATAAAAAAGCAAGCTGGTTTAATATCTTATGGATTCCTCTTTTTTTTGTCAAAAGAAACTGACCGGGCTTTTCTCCTCAAAAATTCTTTCGAATATCTTTATCCATCCTTTCCCAGATGTAGATTCACCTAATTACTTATAAATACTCTATATTTAGAGGTATATCCCTTAAGGAGAAAAAACAATTGATTTTATGCCCTGGAAATTATAAAATTAATAACCACAATTTTATCTCAAAAAAATAAAATTCAGGAGGTACCATGGAAAACAAAGCGGCTATCGACAAAGCAAAGGAGCACTTTGGAAAGTTGCTGGAAGCTCAGCTGGAGCGAGTGGAAAAAATAAAGACCGCTCCAGATTGGATTGATTACAGCCAGCTTTCACCAATCAAAATTGGGATTCTTCCAGGAGATGGAATTGGCCCATTCATCGCGGCTGAAGCTGAGAGAGTTCTTCGCTTTATGCTTGATGAGGATATCAAAAGCGGTAAAATTTACCTTAAGACAATTGAAGGTTTGACTATTGAAAACCGGGCTAAGCACAACAAGGCCATCCCAGATGATGTTCTTGAAGAAATTAAAAAGTATCATGTGACCTTAAAAGGACCGACCACTACCCCCAGAAAAGGTGATCCCTGGCCTAATATCGAAAGCTGCAACGTAGCCATGAGAAAGGAGCTCGATCTATTTGCCAACGTTAGGCCAGTCAGGGTACCCAATCAGGGCATTGATTGGATTTTTTTCAGAGAAAATACTGAAGACCTCTATGCCCTTGGCCCTTATGGAATTGAAGTCGGGCCCGATATTGCTATTGATTTTAAGCTAATAACCTCTCCCGGCTCCGAACGTATTTGCCGGATGGCCTTGGAATATGCTCGGAAGAATAATAAGACCAAAGTCACCTGCATAACCAAAGCCAATGTAGTTAAAACCACTGATGGCAAATTTCTGGAAGTCTTTTACAACTTAGCCAAGGAATATCCTGAGCTTCAGGTAGATGATTGGTACATTGATATCATGACTGCTAAGTTGGTCGATGAAAAGAGGCGGCGCGAATTCCAGGTTATGGTCCTGCCTAATCTCTATGGTGATATTCTTACTGATGAAGCCGCTGAATTCCAGGGTGGTGTAGGTACAGCCGGTGCGGCTAATATCGGCAAGCAGTACGCCATGTTTGAAGCTATTCATGGCTCAGCTCCCAGAATGGTAAAGGAAAACCGGGCTATATATGCAGACCCAGCCAGCATGATCCGGGCTGCAGCTATGCTTATAAACCATATCGGCTACACTGATAAAGCCAAAAAGTTAGAAATGGCCTTGGATATCTGCGGGCAGTATGAAAAGAAGCTGGTTATCACCGGTCGTCCTAATGGAGCCACTGGAAAAGCCTTTACGGATTATTTGATTGACTGGCTGAACAATCCTAAACTGCAGGAAACCTGGGAGGGTTATGTTAAGGGGTAAGAAATCTAAATTCTAAGCTCAAACGCTAAAGTGCTTATTGAGGGTTTAATCCTCAACTAATAAGATTAAATTTGATAAAAATTTTTGAGGAGGAGTTATAAAATGCGTAAAAAGATAGCTCTGATCGGAGGCGGTCAGATCGGTCAAATTCTGGCCATGCTGGCCGCTCAGAAAGAACTTGGAGACATCGTCATTCTGGATGTCCCTGATTATGCTAAGGTATGCCAGGGTAAAGCTCTGGACCTGATGGAAATGGCTCCCCATGGAAATTATGATGCCAACATTACAGCCACCTCTGATTACCAGGATATTGCTGGGGCTGATGTAGTGATAGTTACTGCCGGAAAACCTCGAGAAGCCGGGATGACCAGAGAAGACTTGCTTAATGTCAACATTAAAATCATCTCTGAGGTAGCCAAAGGCGTAAAGCAATACGCCCCTAACGCCTTCTGTATCATTGTAACCAACCCGCTTGATGCTATGGTCTATGTCTTCCATAAAGTGACCGGATTCCCCAAGCATCAGGTTGTTGGCATGGCCGGCACCCTGGACACAGCCCGCTGGAGAGCTTTTATTGCCATGGAATTGGGGGTGTCAGTGGCCGATGTGGCTGGGACTGTTCTCGGAGGACATGGCCCGGACATGGTCCCTCTCCCTCGGCTGACCACAATTGGTGGAGTCCCCCTTTCGGAAATCGCTACTCCAGAACAGATTGAGAAACTGATAGCCAGAACCAGAGAAGCCGGAACGGAAATTGTCAAATTGTTTGGAAAAGGTTCTGCCTTTTTCAGCCCAGCCTGGAGCGCCATTGTGATTGCTGAATCCTACCTCAAGGATAAGCGTCGGGTCCTACCCTGCGCTGCCCTCTGTGAAGGAGAATATGGAATTAACGGCCTGTTCATCGGTGTGCCCTGCCTTATCAGCGGGAAAGGTATGGAAAAGATTTTTGAAATTAAACTCACCGATGAAGAAAAAGCTCAGTTTGAAAAAACTATCAGTTCTGTGACTAAAACCGTTTCTGAGTGCCAGATCTAAACAAGCAAAAAAATAATTAAAATTCCAGCGGGTAGAGATAAAAGAAAACAGGGCCGTTTTAAGCGGCTCTGTTTTCTTTAAACGTAAAAAGGCTTGAGGAACATCCTGGCAGGGATGAAGTTGAACTAAAAAAGTTCTTGAATGTGAATAAATCAAATATTAAAGCTGGCAATAAAGTTGGCAAGACTGTTTGATTGCAGAAAATCTTAAAACCGTTTCAACCCCGGGCCTAACCGGGCTTATTTAAGATAATAAAAATGCTCATTCAAGAATATCAAGCCAAAAGGATTCTTAAAGCCTTGGGAATCCAGACCCCCGAAGGCTACTTAGCTGAATCGCCTGAGCAAATCATAAAAATATGTAAGGCCCTGGGTAGTCCAGCAGTTCTCAAAGCCCAGATTCTCTCAGGTGGCCGGGGCCAGGCCGGGGGCATACTTTTAGCCAGAGAACCAGAGGAGGCAGAATCATTAGCCAGAAATCTGTTCGGGAAAAGATTGATAACTTCCCAAACCGGAAACCGTGGATTAGTGGTTAGGAAGATTCTGGTAGAAAAGGCTCTTAACATAAAAAAAGAGTGCTATCTCGGGTTAGCTGTTGACCGGGAACATGAGACCCTTCTGGCTCTGGTCAGCCGTGAGGGTGGTATCCAAATTGAAGAATTATCCCGCCAGAAGCCTGAGCTTATCAAAATAATATCTTTCAACCCTGATGAAGGAATGAGACCATTTCAGGCTCGGCAACTGGCTTATTTTTTGGAACTGGAAGAAGATCTGATTAAACAGTTAGTATCATTGTTGAGAAACCTTTCCGGATTTTTCATAGAAAAAGACCTTAAGCTTTTAGAGGTGAATCCTTTGGTATTGACTGAAAGCCGGCTCCTGGTAGCTGCTGATGTCAAAATGGAGTTCGATGATTGCAGTCTGGAGCGGCATCAAGATATCTCCGGGCTACTCGATTTCAGCGATGACTCAGAGGAGGAAATGGAAGCTAGAAATTTCAAGCTTAACTATTTGAGGATGGAAGGAAACATAGGGTGTCTGGTAAATGGAGCCGGGCTGGCCATGGCTACCATGGATATTATCAGCCATTTCGGTGGCCAGCCAGCTAATTTTTTGGATATCGGAGGTGGGGTAACTGAAGAAGCTGTCAACAAGGCTTTTGAAATTCTGATTTCGGACGATCGGGTAACTTCAGCTCTGGTAAATATATTTGGGGGAATTGTCCGCTGCGATTTAGTAGCCAGAGGTGTAGTAAATTGCGCCGAACGGCTTGGGCTTAAAAAGCCAGTGGTAGTCAGGATGGAAGGAACTAATGTGATTGAAGGCCAGAAGATTTTAAAGGAATCAGGCCTTCCTTTTCATCTGGCTGATGATTTTGAGCAAGCAGCCAGGCTGGTTGTTTCTTTGAGCGGAAGAGAAAAATGAGTATCTTGGTTAAAGCCAAGACTAGAATCCTGGTTCAAGGGATAACAGGAAAGGAAGCCACTTTTCATACTCAGAGAATGCAAGAATATGGGACCAGAGTCGTGGCTGGGGTAACCCCAGGGAAAGGCGGCCAGAGTCATCTGGGTTTACCAGTCTTCAACACTGTCGAGCAAGCCAGAAGCGCTGAGGCTCCTGAGGTTTCGGTAATTTTCGTCCCGCCCCGGGCTGGGGCCGATGCTATTATGGAGGCAGCCGACGCTGGTATCAAACTGATTGTCTGTATTACTGAAGGAATTCCAGTCATTGATATGCTCAGGGCAAAAGCCTTTCTAAAAAAGACCAATTCCAAACTTATCGGACCAAATACCCCTGGGATAATTTCCCCAGGCAAAAGCAAGGTAGGAATAATGCCTGGACACATTCATATTCCAGGCCCTGTTGGCCTGATTTCCCGCTCTGGCACCCTGACTTATGAAGCTGTTCATCAACTGACCAAGCTGGGAGTCGGTCAATCAACTGCCGTAGGTATCGGGGGGGATTCCATCTGTGGCCTTAAATTCGCCGAATTACTGGAGATGTTTAGGGAAGACCTCCAGACGAAAGCCCTAATTTTGATTGGAGAAATAGGTGGAACTGCAGAAGAAGAAGCTGCTGGCTACCTGAAACAAATCTCTTACCCTAAACCAATTCTGGCTTATGTGGCTGGGGTAACCGCTCCACCGGGCAAGCGGCTCGGACATGCCGGAGCCATAATCGAAGGAAGCCGGGGGACCGCTCAGGATAAAACAAATTGCCTCAAGGAGGCCGGGGTAAGAATCATCTCAAATCCGGCCCGAATCGGTCAGGAAACAAAAGCTATTCTTATAAACTAAGCCTGACAGATTTGCTTTCTCCTGAAAGCTGAAGGCTACCAGTTAAGAAGAAAAATCTGGGAATCGCCCGGCTTGATTTATTTGTTCCCCTTGTTCGATATAAAATGGTAAAATAAAAAAAAGAAAAGGAGAAAAGGAGGGATAAATGAAAAGAGGCAATAATATGACCAGGTTAAGGACCGTGGTAATATGGCTAATCCCAATTTTTGGGATCTTAATTCTCTCAGGGTTGTGCCTAAGTACCAGTGCTTTTAATTGGCAGCAGCAGGCAACTCCCCCACCGATAATCGTAGAAAATGTCAGAGACAACATCTATTTAGTCAAAGGAGGCTCCGGAGCTAACTGCTATTTCTTAGCTGGAGATAAAACCAATCTTCTTTTCGACGCCAAAATGAGCCCGGATTCCATGAAGGAAATGCTATCTGAAATCCAGAAAATTTCTCCCCGACCTCTTTCAATGGTTATCCTGACCCACAGCGACGGCGATCACACTAATGGTCTGCCAGGTCTTCCAGAAGGTACAAAAATTATATCCCATAAGAAGGCCTTCGAAGAAATGCTCCCCGCAGTTGAAAAAAGCCCTGAGCTAAAAAAATTCTTGCCTTCAGAGACCTACGAGGACCGGAAAAAGCTCGATTTTGAAGGGACCAAGCTAGAACTCAGGAATTTTGGCCCAGCTCATACCAGTGGTGATACCATAGCCATTATCCCGACCAGCAAAGTGGCCATAGTCGGAGACCTGGTATTTATCGGCCGGGACCCATTGATCCACCAGCACAAAAATGGGTCCTTTTATGGACTTATAAAAACCCTGGAATCTCTTCTGGCTTATAAGCCTGAAATTGAATTATTTTTATCAGGCCATGCTGACCCCGTGGGGCGAGAAGAAGTAATTAGCCTCCTCAATACCCTTAAGCAGACCGAGGCTCGGGTAAGAGAAATGATCCAACAGAACAAGACCTTAGAGGAAATAAAGGCTGCTTTTGGCCTTCAGCTTACCTCACCCCCACCCCGCCGTCCCCCTTTAGTTGAAATCATCTATCAAGAAATAATGGCAAAAAAATAAAGCCAGAGAGATAATCAAGACTTTTTTGGCTGTTGCTTTTTTGGGCTCAGGCAGATGATTTTAAGACCAGATGGCTTTGCTCGTTTAGGGGTGGCTGAAAAAGAAAAAGAAAGAAGAGTCTGAAGCCTGCAAAGAGATTTTCCGCTAACTTATACATCGAATGGATTAAAATTAAATGATGTAGTAGCATTAAAAATAAAGGAGGATATCATGAAAAAAGCTCTTCTAATCATATTGGCATTCTCCCTGGCTATTATGAGTATTAATTGTGCCAGTTGGAGCAAAACGGCCAAGGGAGCAACGGCTGGGGCTGCTGGCGGGGCCGTAGTTGGAGCCGTAGTGGGTAAGGTTGCCGGTGATACCTTAATTGGTGCCATTACCGGAGCAGCAATTGGCGGGGCCGCAGGTGCTTATATCGGCCGTCAGATGGACAAGCAGGCTGAAGAAATGAGACGAGACCTCGAAGGAGCCAAAATTGACAGAATTGGCGAGGGTATTAAAATTACTTTTGATTCGGGACTACTATTTGACGTCGATAAATACGAACTTCGCCCTGAAAGTAAAGAAAACCTGATTAAGTTGGCGACCATCTTAAATAAGTACCCTGACACTAACATCATAATTGAAGGCCATACTGATTCAACAGGTTCCCATGCCTATAACATGACTTTGTCAGAAAACAGGGCTAAAGCTGTGGCTGCCTATCTAGCCACGCAAAACGTCCAATCATCTAGATTTACTGTGGTGGGCTATGGGCCTGACCAGCCCATTGCTTCCAATGATACTCCTGAAGGCCGGCAATTAAACCGCCGCGTCGATATTGGTATAATTGCCAACGAAAAACTTAAAAAAGCCGCTTTAGAGCAAACTGGGAAATAAAATTTGATTAGTTCTTGATAAGAAAGCTTAAGGCTGTTAGTAGCCCGGATTAAGATGAAATAATCCAGGTCAGTTGGCATTATTATCTTGAAGATAGATTAAGTTAATAGGCAAGCCAAACTTAAAGCTGGCCAGCAATTCAAAGCTGTAATATATATTTATATATATATTTCCTCTGTTGTTATTTCCAGGGTTTGAAATCTATTAGATCTACAGAAATTGCTTTGTCAACCCGGTAGATAGAGAAATAATCTCCTACCTCTGGTATCAGTCTGAATTTAAAATAACGAATTAGTCCGTAATCTGATTGAGGTTCAAGCAAACAGGGAATCAAGTTAGCCGCCGGTTGGGAGCAGGAAATATAAAAATCTCCCCTTTTAATTGCTATTTTCAGAGTTTCAGGCTTAACCTCAAGCCGTTCAGGGGCCAAGTAATCAGCCTTAGCTGGGACTACCTCTATCGTTTTATAGGCAATAACTTCCTGAGCGGAATCCTTTTCCACCATCTTGACCTGAATTCCATGCTGTAAGAGAACCTCAATCAAGTCTAATCTGTCCCCAGGAATGATATAGCCTGCCGGTCGGCTGACAGTCAGTCTGGATTCAACCAGGGGAAACCAGTTTTTTACTACTCTGGTTACCACTTTCAAATTAGAAGGACCACGATAGGGTTCTAAATCTTCAAAGGTTATATAATCTCCGGCCTTTTTATCAACTTTGAGGATACCTCTAATGGAAGATGAAGAAGACTCAAAAGCTTTTAGAACCAGTTCTGGCTCTCTGGGGTTTCGAGCATACTGCATTTTTAGATGGATCGAGTCATCGGCAGCTCTTTCCTCAGCCCGCTTGATGAGATTGGCCCTCTTTTCTCTGACCAGGCTGATAATCTTATCCCCATTGCTGGCCACAATTTCGGCCAGAGCTCTTAGGCCTTCATACTGCCAGTCAGTTCTGTCCTGAAGAGTTTGAAGGTCATGCCGTGAAGCTCCTTCTTGAATGAACGCCAGGGTTTCATAAATTCCTAAGCTATTCCGGCCATCATTTAAATCAGTAGTGCTATAGCGTAGCATCATTTCTCTAGTTGCTGTCTGGCCTTCAATTCTGGCTCCGGATGAAGTATCACTTCCCAGTAATTCACGGACTAAATATTCATGGAAAGCAATCTTCTTCTTTGTTAATTTCTCTTCTATTCCTCTAAGTATTGTCTGCCTTGAATAATCCTGAAGAGCCTGGTTGATGTTCAGGTTAGAGACGCAGCCTACTGAGACCCGATAATAATCGTCTCCTTTTTCATGGATATCCAGAGTGACTTCAGGTTGATATAAAGAGAAAACCTGGTGAATAGCTTTGGTGCTTTCGCCCTCAAGTTTGACATGGTCACGGTTGAGGTCCAGACCGATTTCGTTTTGTCGGACATCATAATAATTTCCGTAAGGATTGGCTTGAGGAATAATTAGAACGTTGATTTTCTTGAGCAGGGGTTTCAATTCACCAACAGCCAGGTCTCTTAGCAACCTCAGAGCAGCTTCCTTAGCTGATTGTTCATTACCATGCTGGGAGGCGATGTATAAAACTGTAGCTTTTTTCCGGTTCAGAGCTTCTGGCTCAAGAACTCCCTCCTCTGTCAGAACACAGAGCAGAAGGTCTCTGGCGGGATAGTTATCAACCTCTTTGGTCCGGCCAATCAGCCTGACCTGTAAAACCTCAGATTTAGCATCTAATAAAGAAATAAACCTGACCACCTCTTCATACTGGCTGTATTTTACATACCGGCCTTCTTCTGCCGGAGTTTTAATTTGACTGGCGGCTGAAGCCTGCCAGAATCCCATAACCAAAATTATCAGAAAAATAACGGCTTTTTTCTTAAAAATCATGTCCTTCTTCCTTTCGTATAAAACTCTTTTGGCTTACCTGGACAAGTCATAAATAATCCAGGTAAACTTGATTTATTTCTTTTTACCAGATGAATATCACCATATATGTTCATATTTGTAGATAATCATAACTTATTATTAAATTTAATTCTCTGACATCTTTTCCTTTTTGACAACCAATTCTGGTTCAAAAGCCAGATTAATAGTCACCACTTCTCCATTTCTCAAAACTTGAAATTCCACCTCATCTCCCCAGTTGAAACCAGCCAGAAATATCTTTAGCTCGTTAGGGTCATCAAAATGTTTGTCAGCTACCGAAAGAATAACATCGCCTTTCTTAAATCTCGCCTCTTTAGTTAATGGTTCTTTAGGATCAGCATTTACTACCAGGTTGCTCAAACCCTCTACCTTTTTCAGGCTAAGGCCAGGAGCTGGGTAATCTGGATAGTCTTTCTTTTTAACACCATAAATATAATCAGCCAGCCCTCGGGAGACTTTTAATTTAGAATTTTCCGGAACAACCACTCCAATAACTGTGGCCGAGGGGAGCCGGCTAAGCCGGGAAGCTCTTAAATTTAATCCTAAATTGTATATCAAATGGCCCGAGCCAGCCAGAACTACCATTCGGCAACCCGTAGTTTCAGCCGCTCTTATCACATTCAGCCCCATGGTTTCATCCCAGGCAACCTGAGCTCGATAAAGGCTTTCAAACATAGCTTCCAGGCTGTTTCCTTTCATCTGGGGTGGGATCTCTTCTGACTCAAAAACAGTTCTGATGAGCAGTCGGTGCTCCTCGTAGTTTAGATCCAGAGGCGGTATCAGCTTCTTTTCTTCTTCACTCATAGCCTGATAGCCCTGTTTCCTGATTTTAGTGATCAAATCCCTGGGCACATTCAAAGCGAAAACCGGAATTTTCTTTTCTTTAGCCAAATTAAAAATTTTTTGGTAGTAGCCGAAATTAAAATTCCAGGTAAGGTACCAGTTGATCTGGCGAAGAAACTCTTCTTGACTCAGCTTACCTGCAGCCCAGGAATCAAGGATGGGCTGTAAATCCACCGTAACCTGCTCCAGCCCTATACCCAGGTTGGGGTCTTGATTATAAAGAGATTTGATAATCCTGACCTGCCAGTCATGCATCTCTTGGTTATCATGAGTTTCGCCCGCATAAACCAACCTGACTTTCTTCAGATCCTTAACCATCTGCTCAAACGTAACCACCTTTCCAGAGCGGGCCGAGTAAAGCTGGCCTGCAACCACTTCAAGATACTTCCCCCGAAGAGCCGGTGGACCGAGGGGAAGAGTCAAGGATTTATCTTGATCTTCAGCCATTAAAACAATAGAAAGGAATACAGTAAGAAAAATGATTCCCAGCAATTTTCTCTGAATTCGGTTGGTTATTTGCCTGGATTTCCTGGCCATCTCTTTCTCCCTGGAGTTGGTTTGAATAAACATAGTTAATTTAGCTGGTTCTTAAATTTTATCATTCAGAAATGGCAATCTTACTTTAAATCAGGAAATTCAGTCAAAAGACTCTCTAAAGCAAAATTAGCCAGGGATTCCTGAAATCCAGCTACCTTCTCCGGGCTCTCTCTCTTCCTTTCCCAGATTCTTAGCTGATTCTGTGCTTTTTCCAGAACCTGATTTTCCAGCCCTAATATTTTGTTCAGGACACCGTTTCCACCATAAGTTCTAAGCCGGTTGACATTAAGGTATTGACTCATTCTACCGCCTTGATCAGGATAAAGAAAAGCTACCAGTTTACGGGAAAAGGCATTAAGAGGACTGGTCTTTTCGCCCGGAGCCGAAGCGGCCTCCGGAACCCTCTCTGAATAAGGCCAGACCGGTATGGCCACACTGCTTATCGGCTGGCCAAGTATTACCCACATGGTAGCCAGGTCAGGCCGGTCAGAAGATGGCGCCCCCTCAAAAACCACAACTGAGGCAGTGCTATTACGATTAATGGTATCATTGGTGTTGACATAGAGCGGTCTGGCCGGGTCTTCCGGTAGCTTACAGGATAAGGGATAAGAATGAAGTTTTTCATGGACCAGATCCCTGGCAGCCTGTTGTAAAATAAACCTAGCATTAAGATCATTGTAAGCCCGGGCTGATTCCGCTAAATGGGACATTCTTTCAAACCGGATAAAGCCCCCACCTTCAAGATAGTCAGGCGAAGTATAGGAAAAATTTGTCCTGACAATATAACCGAAGGGAGCCACTTTCTTATCATTGGCATCAAAACGGGTGTAATAATCACAGGAAGTCTCAAAAAAAGAGGCCTCTCCATTAGCATCTATTATCCCGAAGTTAGCTGACAGATCCCATTTTCCTTTTTCTTTCTGGAGAAACTTTTCAAAATCATCAACTGTGGCGCACTCACCCAGAACCAGCTTCATGAAAACCCCATTATCAGAGCCGCCATCCTTTCTCTCCTTAGCTATCAGATCATCAGCCTGGGAATTCATTATCGCCAGACCACGGTCATTCAAGCCGGCCCAAATTTCCCGACCTGAAACATCAGCTGAATTAATTAAGCCGATAAAGTTATATTTAGGACCTCTAAAATACATTAGTTTGTTCAAAAGGGCAGAAGTATCCCGGTTTTTCCACATCAGGGCCCGGCCATTGCTGGTAGCTTTACCCGAAGCCAAAATCAGGGTGCAAGCTGAAGCCTCATTCTGAAAGGCCTGGAGAAAAAGAAACAAGGCCATCAAAGTGAAGACTAGAAAATGATTCCTTTTTAGTTTCATTTTTAAGTCCTTTTTTTGAATTTAAAACTTCTCTTGATCATTGGCTATTATCCTGGATTACGCAGAAATAATCCAGATCAATCTGCTTTATTCCCAACTTGATAGATTATTCTCGGGGAAAATAAGCTGATTGAAAATCTCGAGACAGGTTCAGTTTTGTGAACGAACCGTATATTATAATCATCCCCCTAAGGAATAAAGATATTTTTAGCTGCTGATATGATTCTTGAAATAAGTACTAAGATTATTCCTCTTCAGGCTTTACTCGGCCTTCTTTTATAGCCTCATTAATTATTTTCTGCTGGATCTGGGCAGGTACTTCTTCATAATGAGAGAATTCCATTATAAAGGAGCCTCGGCCGCCAGTTATAGAAGTCAGAGTAGGCTCAAAATCGAGCATTTCTGCCATGGGCACCTGGGCTTTGAGAATTCTCATATTCCCTTTCTGCTCCATACCCTGAACCCGGCCGCGACGCCCGTTTAGCACTCCCATGATGTCACCCATATAAGTTTCTGGAGTGTATATCTCTACATTCATTACTGGTTCCAAGAGAGTGGGCTTGGCTTCCTTCATTCCTTTCTTAAAAGCCATCGAGGCCGCGATCTTGAAAGCTATATCAGAAGAGTCAACTTCATGGTAAGAGCCATCATATAGAATAACCTTAAAATCAACAACCGGATATCCAGCTAAGACCCCTTTTTTTCTGGCCTCCTGTATTCCCTTTTCAATAGAAGGAATAAAATTCTTGGGGATAGCTCCACCAAATATCTTATCTTCAAAGACAAAATCCTGGCCCCTCGATAAGGGTTCCATTTTGATCTTGCAATCACCGTACTGACCGCGACCTCCGGTTTGTTTCTTATATTTGCCCTGGACGTCAGACCTACCCTTGATAGTTTCTCTGTAAGGTATTTTTGGAGGTTTCAGTTCCACATCAACGTTGAAACGTGTTTTAAGTTTCTCGGTAATTATTCGGACATGAAGTTCTCCATTCCCAGAGATTAAAAGCTGAGCCGTTTCCGGGTCTCTTTCAATTCTGACTGTAGGGTCTTCTTCTATAATCCGGTGGGTAGCCTGAGAAATCTTATCTTCATCTGCTCGGGTCTTGGGCTCGATGGCAAAGGAGATGGATGGTTCAGGGAATTTAATGGGCTCAAATTCGATTTCCGCTCCTTTGGCACAGAGAGTATCACCGGTTAAAGTGGATTTTAGCTTAGCTGTGGCCACAATATCGCCAGCCTTAGCTTCTCCTGCGGGAACCTGCTCCTTTCCCTGAAGGAAAAAGAGCCCGCCCAGCTTCTCATCACATTCCTTAGTAGTGTTGCTAACAGTAGCATCAGGGCTTATTTTTCCTGAGAAGATCCTCATCAAGGAAATCCGCCCAGTATACTGGTCAGAGAAAGTCTTGAAAACCAAGGCAGAAAAAGGCTCATTTTCTGTTAGCGGCAAATCCTTTTGCTCCCCTTTTATCTTGGCTTTTATCTGGCCTCTCTCAGCCGGCGAGGGCATAAAATTAACCAGGGAATTCAGAATGATCTGGGTGCCAATATTTAGCAGGGCTGAAGCGGCATAAATAGGAAATAAGCGCTGTTCCTTAATACTCTTTCTCAGCCCCATTAGAAGGTCATCAGCATTCAGCTGACCCTGCTCAAAATATTTTTCCATAAGTTTTTCATCGTTTTCAGCTACTATTTCCACCAGCTGGATATATCTTTTCTCGGCCTCTTCTTTTAAGTTGTCCGGAATCTCGGTTTCCTTAAATTTTCCGCTTTCATCTTTCTCAAATAGATAAGCTTTCTTGTCTATTAGATCAACAACACCAGAAAAGTCTTTTTCTACTCCAATCGGAATCTGGACTGGTATAGCCTGCCGTCCAAAAAATTGCTGGATTTCCTCAACTGTTCGGCTAAAACTAGCATTTTCCCGGTCAAGCTTGTTGATGACCATCATCCTCGGGAGCTTAAATTCCTCCAGCATATCCCAGACTTTCTCCGTACCCACTTCTACCCCAGACACTCCACAGACAACCACCAGAGCTGAATCAACTGCCCTGAGTGCCGCTCTGGTGTCCCAGAGAAAACTGCTGTATCCTGGTGTATCTATGATATTGATTTTATTATCGTTCCATTGAACAAAGCAGGCAGCAGAATTAATAGATATTTTTCTTTCAATTTCTTCTAAAGAATAATCAGTAACGGTATTCCCTTTATCCACTTTGGTCAGCCGACTGGTCACTCCAGCATCAAATAGAATAGCCGCGGCTAAGGAAGTTTTACCACATGAACCATGACCAACCAAGGCCACATTCCTGAGTTTTTCTGGGCTATAATCTGACATCTTTGTTCCTCCATCACTACTTTTTGTAAAGCCAAGAAAGAATTGCTTGAAAAGGCAGCTTTTATATAATAATAGAAAAATCTGATTTACTCAAGATAACCGGTCAATTTTTTCGGGACCTTTCTTTTTTAAGCCAGGCCAACAGGTCTGCTGGCAGAGGGCTTTCAAATTCCACTTCCTGACCAGATGCCGGGTGCTGGAAGGATAATCTCCAGGCATGGAGGAAAAGTCGTGGACATCCCACCGGATGCCTTTTATTTGAGCGGCCGTAGCGTCTATCCCCGACAATAGGATGACCGGTAGCCGACAGGTGGACTCTAAGCTGATGAGTTCGGCCAGTTATTGGATTTAAGGCCAAAAAACTGCTATTTTTGAATTCTTCCAATACCTCATAGTGCGTAAGGGCTATCCTGGGCTTTCTGGTGCTGACTGAAATTTTTTCTCTATGGCGAAGGTGTCTTCCTAAAGGTAAGTCGATCAGCCCTTTTTTCTCTTTAAATTTTCCCACGGCCAGAGCTAAATAGATTTTTTTTACCCGGCGGTCTTCAAACTGCTGGCGAAGTGACTGATAGGCTGGCTGAGTTCTTGCTATAATTAGCAGTCCCGAAGTATCTTTATCAAGGCGGTGCACAATACCTGGCCTGTCCGGTGAACCCACCGAAGCTATTTCCGGATAATAATACAGAAGACCGTGAACCAGAGTGCCGGTTCTAATTCCAGCTCCGGGGTGAACTACCAGTCCGTCTGGTTTGTTGATTATCAAAATCTGGGCATCTTCATAAAGAACTTCTAATTTTACCATCTCTGGTTTTAGTTGGCTTTCAGGCTGCTTCCAGATTCTAACTTCAATTAAATCCCCCCGTCTCAGCTTGTATCCTGGTTTTGAAAGCTGTTTATTCACCAGAATTTCACCCTCTTCTATGGCCCTCTGGATTTGAGTCCGGGTAAAACTCAGTAACCTGGATTTAAGGAATAGGTCAAGTCTCTCGTTATCGGCCCTATCTATTAGGAATTTTTTTTCAATCACTTTTTCTTTTTTTTAATACCAGGTACAAAATAAGACCTGCAGCCAGCCCAACTAAACAGTAAAATTGAGATAAGGACAAGCTACTGAAGGCTGTCTGCCCCCGAATAAGATAATCCTGAAGGTCATGGTCTCCCCGGAAAAACTCAGTGAAAAAACGGATTATCGAATAGTTAATTACATAGAAACAAAAAACCTGACCGGAGAATTTTCTTTTTTTTAAGATGGCTACAAGAATCAAAAAATTTAGAAAATTCAGGGCAGATTCATAGAGCTGTACCGGGTGTAGAGGAATATTAAGTGGAATACCTGTCAGGCCATGGGCATATTCATTTTGGAAAACTACCGCCCAGGGTTGAAGACATTCTCGGCCATAACAGCAGCCTGCTGAAAAGCAACCGAGACGGCCAAAGCCATGCCCCAAAGCTATCGCTGGGCCCACCAGGTCAGCAGTTGGCCACAAAGGGATTTTTTTCTTTCGAAAATAGATTATGGCAAAAATTAAGCCGAAGGTCAGGCCACCCTGGAAAACTCCACCTGACCTGATCAGGGAAAGTAGCTCCCCCGGATTCTCCAGATAATAGGTTAAATTAGCAAAGAACAGAGTTAATTTTGCCCCAAGAAGAGAAACCAGAATTATCCAGAAGGCAGCATCCAGCAATTTCCCGGTCTCATATCCTTGTTTTTTTGCCTGGGCATATAAAAACCAGATAGCAGCCCCTACTCCTACCGCCATAAAAAAACCATAGGTGTGAACTGTAATCGGACCTATTCGGAAGAGGATTGGGTGCATTTTTTCTGACTCCTAAAAACGGAAATAATCAGAATTATAGCCCCTATAGTAATGCAACTATCGGCTATATTAAAAAAAGGCCAGTGAAAACTACCTACATAAAAATCAATAAAATCAATTACATAACCTCTGATGAGCCGATCGGCGATGTTGCCCATAGCACCGCTGATAATCAGGGCAAAAGATATTCTTGTCAAAATCATTTCTTTAGGTGTCTTAAGGAAATAATAAGTAATTATGGCAAAGGCCAGGAGGGCTCCAACATTCAAGAAGATCAGAGCCAGAGGATTGCTGGTAGTGCTGAGAAAACCAAAAATTGCTCCGCGGTTATGAACCCTGGTCAGATTAAAAAATCCGGGAATGATCTGGACTACTTCGTAAAGGCTCAAAGATCTGGCTATTAGATATTTGGTCAGCTGGTCCAGAAACAGCCAGAAAAATATAAAGGCAAAATAAAAAACATTCTTCTTGGTCACTTTCATCTTAAATGTAATTCATCTTTCAGAACCTGGCCACAGCGGGCGCAGACTTCCGGATTATCTGGGTCCTGACCTACACTGGCCGAGAAATTCCAGCAGCGCTGGCATTTCTGGCCCTCTGCTCGGGTAACAGTCACCGATAGGTTGCTTCCTTCTGCCGACTCAACCTGGACCTCTGAGGCAATAAAGATGGTGGTTAAATCTTCTCTAAATTCATCCAGCAGGTCAAAAAGCTCATCTGGAGCCTTAAACATGAGACAGGCTTCCAAAGAATTACCTATCAATCTGGTTTCCCTGGCTTTTTCCATTTCTTTCTGAACCAGTTCCCTGACCTCCAACAGCCGATCGACCTTTTTCATAAAGTCTGAAGGTAGCCACAACTGGTTATCTTCTGGAAAATAACCCAAATGAACTGAATCTTCTTTTCCCTGGAAACTGGGCATATTCTCCCAAACCTCATCAGCGGTGAAGGGTAGAATAGGTGCCATGAGCTTTATGGTGGTCTCCAGGACTTTGAATATAGCTGTCTGGCCAGAACGGCGGATGGTAGAGCAGGGACCAGAACAGTACATTCGATCCTTGATTACATCTAAGTAAAAAGAACTCAGATCAACCGTAAAAAAATTGTAAAGAGAATGAAAGACAATGTGAAATTCGTAATCATCGTAAGCCTTGATAACTCGCTGCTGTACCTGGCGGCTTTTTTCCAGAATCCAGCGGTCAAGCCAGTGTAATCCCTCTGGTCTAATACTATCTGTATCTGGATTAAAATCATAAAGGTTTCCCAGCAAAAATCGCCAGGTGTTGCGGATCTTCCGGTAGGCCTCTATCAGCCTCTGAAGAATTTCTTGACCAAAACGAGCATCTTCCTTATAGTTCAGCATGGCCACCCACAGTCTCAGGATCTCAGCACCATGTTGAGAAATGATCTCTGTAGGTTCAATTACATTACCGAGGGATTTAGACATAGCCCTTCCCTGCTCGTCAAGGACAAAACCATGGGTTAAGCAGGTCTGGTAAGGTGAACCATTTCTGGCCCCAACCCCAATGACCAGAGAGCTGTTAAACCAGCCCCGATACTGATCATGGCCTTCAACATAAATATCTGACGGCCAGGGTAATTCAGGTCTCTTCCCAAGAATACCATGGCTGGCACCTGATTCGAACCAAACATCAAGGATATTATGTTCTTTCTGGAAGTTAGAGCCCCCACACTGAGGACATTTCTGCTCGGGCGGCAGAAGCTCTGATACAGATTTTTCAAACCAGGCCCTGGAACCGTATTCTTCGAAAATATCAGCTACCCGCCTGGTAATCTCCCCGTCAGCCAGGATATAGCCGCAGGTTTGGCAGTAAAAAGCCGGAATAGGCACACCCCAGGACCTCTGTCTGGAAATACACCAGTCCGGGCGGCTTTGCATCATGTTGGTGATTCTTTCTTCTCCCCAGTAAGGGATCCATCTTATCTTTTTTATTTCTTCGAGCACCCGTTGTCGCAACTGGTTTTTGTCCATAGAGATAAACCACTGTTCGGTTGCTCGAAATATTACCGGGCGCTTACATCTCCAGCAGTGAGGATAAGAATGGCTGACTTCAGCTTTCTTGAGTAGAGTGCCATCTTTTTCCATATCCTCAATTATTCTGGGGTTGGCTTCAAAAACATTAAGACCGGCATATCTTTCTACCTGGGCTAGAAATCTTCCAGCTTCATCCACCGGAGTATAAACATCGAGACCATAGGCTATCCCGGTCAGATAATCTTCATAGCCGTGGCCAGGAGCTGTGTGAACACAACCTGTTCCATCTTCCAGAGTAACATAATCTGCCAGGACCAAAACCGACTCTCGATCGATGAATGGATGTCGAGCTTTCAGCCCTTCCAGATCTCGACCCGGGAAAACGGCCAGTTCCTTATATTGTTCCCATCCAAACTCTTCCGCTATTACCGGCAACAACCTTCTGGCCATGATATAAACTTCCCCTGCCGACTCGGCAGCCACATACTCATAATCAGGATGAACGGCAATAGCCAGGTTGGCCGGAAGAGTCCAGGGAGTAGTTGTCCAGATTATGATTGAAATTTTTTTCCCCTGGAGCTGTGGAATTCTCTCTGTCAGGTCAGAAATTAAGGGAAATTTTATATAGATTGAAGGCGAGGTTTTTTCTTTATATTCAATTTCTGCTTCAGCTAAAGCAGTCTGGCAGTTCAGGCACCAGTGGACCGGCCTTTTGCCTTTATAAATATTACCCGATTCAAAGAAGGCCGCCAGAAACCTCAGGACCTCTGCTTCATACCCAGGATTCATAGTTAAATATGGCTTTTCCCATTCACCAAAGACACCCAGGCGGATGAATTCTTCTTTCTGAATATCAATAAACTTCAAAGCGTATTGGCGGCATTCTTCTCTTATTTCAATTACAGAAAGCTCTTTCTTTTTTTCACCCAAAAGCTGATCAACCCTGATTTCAATTGGCAGGCCATGGCAATCCCAGCCAGGAACGTAAAGGGAAAGGTAGCCTTTCATCGTTCTGGATTTGATAATAAAATCTTTCAGGATCTTGTTCAAAGCAGTTCCCAGATGGATGTGCCCATTGGCATATGGTGGCCCATCATGGAGCACATAGGTTGGTCGCCCCTTCCGGCTTTTTATAATCCTTTCATAGAGATTAGTCCTGGTCCACTTTTCGATTATTTCTGGTTCCCTCTGAGCCAGCTTAGCCTTCATGGGAAATGAAGTCTGGGGCAAATTTAAGGTCTTTTTCAGATCAAGTTGTTCTGACATAAGCAATCTCCACTTTGTTAATTAACTTGCCTCTTTTCCTTACCCGATAGATTACTCTCGAGAAATCTGTTAATCAACTTAATACTTATTATTAAAGAGGTTATTCTAATCTGCAACCGACAAAAGTCAAATTTTCGCTTTAATCCTGGCGATAGTGGCAGCCATGGCTTTCAGGATTACCCAGAGCAGCATAAGTTATCATCAAGGCAACCTGTAGGCCATGCCTGAGATCGACTATCTCCGGATTCATAGGGGCTTCCTGGTAAAACTTGTCGATTCTATGTTTCAAATACTCCAGGTCGGCTTTGGCTCTCTCGAGACGTTTGCTGGTTCTGATGATGCCAGCATAATTCCACATGGTGCTTCTGATGGTTGCCCAATCCTGATAAATCAGAGCCGGGTCAATCCTTTCCTCCCCATTAGGATAGTACCAGGGATGAATCTTACCTGGATCATAAGGCAGTCCTGGTTCAAATTTTGTGGAAATACTTTTAGCAGTCCTGATCCCCCAGACCAACCCCTCTAAAAGGGAAGTTGAAGCCAGCCGATTGGCTCCATGAACTCCGGTACAGGCTACTTCACCTACCGCATATAAACCTTTTAAGGAGGTCTGTCCCCAAAGGTCGGTCAAAACACCCCCACAGCAGAAATGAGCCGCTGGGACTACCGGAATTGGCTCCTTAGTGATGTCAATGCCATACTCCAGGCAGGTTTTATAGATGTAAGGGAATCTTTTCTTAATATTCATCTTAGCATAGCTAGCCAGATCCAGTAGAACAAAGCTGGTATTGGTGTTAATCATTTCCTGATAGATAGCTCTGGTCACTTCGTCTCTTGGAGCCAATTCTCTCTGAGGAGTGTATTTTTCCATAAAAGTCCGGCCATCAGTAGTTTTAAGTCTGGCCCCTTCGCCTCTTACCGATTCAGAAATTAGAAATCCATCAGCTTCTCTAGTAAAAAGCAGAGTCGGGTGAAATTGAATGTATTCCATATTGACTATTCTGGCTCCAGCTCTGAGAGCCATGGCATAACCCGACCCGATGGTTGATCGCGGGTTAGAAGTAAACTGATAGACAGCACTGCAACCCCCTGTAGCCAGGACAGTATACCCCGCCAGAAACTTTTTAACCCTACCAGTTTGGTTATCAAGAACATAGGCTCCGACACAGCGAGGTTCCTGGTAGTAGCTCAGCGGATCTGTAGAATGGTGGGGCACGGTCAGCAAGTCAACTGCAGTGTGGTTAAAATATAAGTGAACAGAGGGAATTTGTCTGAGTCTGTCGTAAAAGGCCGAGGCAACAGTCTTGCCAGTAGCATCGGCCACATGGAGAATTCTTCTTCTCGAATGACCACCTTCCAGAGCATAATCTAGCTTTTCTGGTGAAGACCTGGCAAAAGGCACTTTAAGGTCATTAATTAAAACCTCGTCGACAGCTTTTTTCCCTTCTTCTACCAACAACTCTACTGACTCTGGATTATTTATCCGGTCACCAGCCTTCAGAATATCTTCTTTCAGCAGGGCTGGTTCGTCATCGTCACCAAAAGAAACTATTCCACCTTGGGCCCAATAGGTATTAGAACCCTCAATGTTAGAAGATTTTATTACCAGGTTTACCTGGAGACCACGCCGAGCGGCTTCCAGAGCAACAGTAGCTCCAGCAATTCCACAACCGATAATGAGAACGTCAGAATAAAGCTCTTCCTGGATGGTTTTTTTAGTCATTTTGATTTCTCAAAGAAATTCTAAGGAAATGTCTGCTGATTTAAAGGAATGGGTCAGGGCCCCTACTGAGATAAAATCTACTCCGGTAAGCGCTAGAGCTTTAACAGTCCGTAAATTGACTTTTCCAGAAACTTCTAAAAGAACTCTCCCGGCAACCAGTTCAACTGCGGCCTTAATTTCATTAAGCGACATATTATCCAGCATGATCCAGTCAGCAGTGCCGATTCTTAAGGCCTCTCTAACCTCATCCAGTGAAGCCGCCTCAACTTCAATTTTGAGATCAGATCTCCCAGTAGCCTGGAGATATTCTTTAGCTTTTCTTAGGGCCGCTTCTAACCCTCCAGCAATTCTAATATGGTTATCCTTAATCAGTATCATATCAGACAGGCTCAGGCGGTGGTTGTGACCTCCTCCCATTTTGACGGCATACTTTTCTAGCTGTCGCCAGCCCGGAGTAGTTTTTCTGGTATCCAGAATTCTGGCTCTGGTACCTTTGATTTCGTCGACAAATGACTTAGTCAAGGTAGCAATTCCTGAAAGTCGCTGTAAAAAATTCAAGGCAGTCCTTTCAGCAGTAAGAATAGAAGCTGCCGGCCCCGCAAGCTCTGCCAGAATCTGGCCATCCTGAAATTCGTGGCCATCTTCCATCTTTTTCTTAAATATTATTTTTGGCTCCAGTCTGGCAAAAACTCTGGCGGCGATATCAACTCCGGCCAGAATTCCCGCCTGTTTGGCTAATAAAACAGCTTCAGCTGGAACCGCCGCTCCAACTATTGCTTCAGTGGTCAAATCGCCAGAAGGTAAGTCTTCACTTAAAGCCAGGTCAATTAAATGATCAACTTTTTCCCAGTCCATGATAGATGATTATAGGAATTCGACTCGGGCAGGTCAACTTGATTTTATTGAGCCTATCAGATAATCATGGCTGAGATATTGCCAAATTGGCAATTTTGTGCCAAAATTGCCTTTAAATTTTCCCAGGGCAAAGGCTAATCAAAATGACCAATAAAAAAATTAGGGTTAATTTTAGAAAAAAATTATTTCCACTTGAGTGGCCAGAGCTGAAAAAACTCATGGACCTGGCACTTTCTAAGGGTGGAGAATTTTCTGACATTTTTTTGGAATACAGGATTTCGCGTTCTGTCCTGATGGAAGAAGATATTATCAAAGAATCCTCGGAGAACCTTACCCGCGGCCTGGGACTGAGGGTCATAAAAAAAGACCGAACCGGTTATGCATATACCAACGACCTCTCAGATGAAAAGCTCAAACAAGTGGCTGCCAACGCTGCGGCCATAGCAAATTCGTCCAGGAGTTTTTGCTCCTCAAAGCAGTTCAAAACTCTAAGGCCAGAAAGAGATGTATCTTTAGTCAAGGGCTTCCCTACCTCCAGGCCTCTAAAGGATAAGCTTGACCTGGTTGAGAAAACCTACAGAGCGGCTCAGAATTTTGACCCAGCTATTAAGAAAATCCAGGTGGCCTACACAGAATCAAAGCAACAAATCTGGCTGGTTAATTCAGAAGGCTTGTCAGTTTTAGAAGATAGGCCAATGGTCAAAATAGTCGCCATGGTTGTAGCAGAAAAAAAGGGCCGCAAAGAAGCAGGATTTTCAGGCGGAGGCGGCCGAGTTGGTCTGGATTATTTCTCAAACAATCTTACTCCCGAAAAAATTGGCCGGGAAGCAGCCTGGGAAGCTATCCAATTGCTGGAGGCGGCTGAAGCCCCGGCTGGTGAGTTTACTGTGGTTCTAGGGCCCGGACATAGCGGCGTTCTTATTCATGAGGCAGTCGGTCATTTACTGGAGGCTGATTTTGTCAGGAAAAAAACATCCATACTTTGGGATAAGCTGGGGAAAAAGGTAGGCTCTGAGCAGATTACTATATATGACGATCCTACCATCTCGGGTCTAAGGGGTTCGTACAACTTCGATGATGAAGGCACCCCGCCCCAGCCAACTCTATTAATAGAAAAGGGGCAGGTCAGAGGTTTTCTTCAGGACCTGCTTTCAGCCCAGTTGATGAAATGTCGGCCTACAGGTCACGGACGACGCCAGGATTTTACTAATTGGCCGTTACCCAGGATGAGTAATACTTACCTTGAGCCCGGAGAATATCAACCCGAGGAAATTATCCGCTCGGTTAAAAAAGGCCTATATGTCAGCCGACTCTCGGGCGGCCAGGTTGAGGATTCTGGAAAATTTACTTTTTCAGCTTCTTCTGGATACTTGATTGAAAATGGTAAGTTGGGAAGACCTATAAAGCAGGCTACGCTTATAGGAACTAATCTGGATATTCTACAGAAAGTAGAAATGGTTGGTTCCGATCTGGAATTTGATTGGCAAACCGGCACCTGTTCAAAGGAGGGTCAGGAAGTTCCTATCTCAGATGGTTGTCCTACTATGAAAATCTCAAAGATGACTCTCGGGGGAATTAAATGAAACCTAAAGATGATACTAATAATCTAAGAAACCTGGCTGAAAAGATTGTCCATTATGGTAAAAAACAAGGAGCCGAGGAAATAGAAGTTACCCTTTATGATGGCCTGGAATTTAATGTGGATGTCAGACGGGGAAAAATTGAAAACCTGGTTGAGGCTGGTTCCAGATATTGTTCCCTGAGAGTTTTCAAGGATAAAAAAGCTGCTTCAGCCAGTTCTTCTGACCTAAGACTTCCAGTCCTCCAGACCTTGGTCAGAAACGCTATAAGGAGAGCTGAGCTAACCCAGCCTGATGAATATGCCGGATTACCTGTTTCAGCCACTTTTAAGGTAAACGAGAACTCCCTTAGACTCTATGACCCCGAGATTTCCAGGATGAAGCCTAAAGAAAAAATCAAATTAGCTCGGGCTGCTGAAAAGGTTGCTCTCCAGGATAAACGGATCACCAATTCTTTCGGAGCCAGCTTTTTGACCAACGAAATTAAGAGCCTGCTGGTTAATTCCAATGGCTTTGCTGGAGAGTATCGCCAGACTTATTGCAGTCTGAGCTTGGACCTTCAAGCTGGAAGTGGTGATCAGTTGGTCGAAGATTACTGGTTTTCTGCCAAGAGACATCTTAAAGATCTGGCCTCACCTGAAGAAGTAGGTAAAAAGGCAGTGGAAAGAACTGTTCGGCAACTTCATCCACGAAAGATTAGAACCCAGAATGTCCCGGTTGTTTTTGAACCCACCATGACTTCCTGGCTGCTGGCTTTCCTGTTTGCCTGTGTTTCAGGTACCGCTGTCTACCAGAAGACTACTTTCTTAGAAGGAAAGCTTGGTCAGACAATTGGTAACCGCTTAGTTACAGTAATAGATGATGGACTCCTGCCGGGGAAACTTGGTTCCAGGCCCTTTGACTCAGAAGGCGTTCCAACCCAGAGGACAGTAGTGGTCGAGAAGGGCTTGCTTCAAAACTATCTTTGTAATACCTATGCTGCCAGAAAACTTAAGTTGGTTCCTACCGGTAATGGGAATGGTCATAGCGTTGTTCCCAATAATTTTTTTATTGAGCCTGGAACGACAGCTCCAGAAGAAATCGTAAGTTCAACTCAAAAAGGTCTCCTGCTGACCAAAATCATTGGCCATGGTTTAAATCCAGTAACGGGAGATATCTCCTGCGGCGCTTTTGGCCTTTGGCTTGAAGATGGGGAAATTGCCTATCCAGTTTCAGAGATTACTATCGCTGGAAATCTCGGACGGATTCTGAAAAGTATTGAGCTGGTCGGTAATGATCTGCAATTTGAAAGTTCCATCTGTGGCCCAACCATCAAGGTAGCCGAAATGACTGTAGCTGGAATGTAACCAGGCAATTTTAATTCTTAATTCTTTGCCCGTAGCGGTTTAGATGGACTACTTCCTCCAGTTTTCGCTTCGGCACATGCAGAACTTCTGTTTCATCTTTCCAGTATTTAACTGACCCCTTAAAATCTTCTATAACAGGTTTTTCAGCCGGATAACCAAGAGCCAGCACAGAATCAATCAGATATTTTTCCGGGATATCCAGTGCATTTCTTAACCTGTCCCGATCTATGGAAATCAGCCAGCAGCTGCCGATGCCCTGGGTGAAAGCTCCCAGGATAATATTTTCAGCTGATGCTCCAACATCATGCTGATAGCCCTCCTTTCTGATCTCAGTGTTTACCAGGATTACGATATAGGCAGTTGGCTCCTGTCCGGGCTTGGGATTTCCGGCCGGATTTATATAAGCTGCCCAGCGAAGGCCAGCAAACACCTTTTGCCTCACTGTCTGATCGTTCACCAGAAGAAATTCCAGGGGTTGAAGATTAGAAGCCGAGGGTGCCAGGCGCCCTAAATCTGCCAGCTCCAGCAGGATATTAGTCGGAATTTCTTCTGGTTGAAACTGCCGAATAGTTCTCCTGTTTTTAATCAAGGTAAAGAAATCTTCCATTGTGGCCCTCCTCCCTTCTTTTATTATTTAAGGCTCTCGATTCCGGGCTCCGGTGCTTTTATCTTAAAAATAACATTGGCAAAAAGCAAGATAATTCCAGCTATTAAGTACATAGATGGCAAACTCACAATTTCTGTCATCCAGCCAAAAAACATTGATCCCAGCCCCATTCCAGCATCAAAAAGCGAATTATAAAGGCTGATGGCTAATCCTTTGTTTTCACGGCCCAAGAAATCAATCAGATAAGTACTGAGTGCCGGGAATATCATTCCCTGACCAAGTCCTCCAATAAAACCGGTGAATAGCAATAATGGCATTGATTTTATCTGGGAAATCAGCAAGAGATTCAAACCAATGATGAGGGCTGACAGAAATACTACCTTCTTTCGGCCGAAACTGTCTGAAAGACCACCCAGCTTAAACCTGGATAAGATAGCTGCCGCTGAGAAAACTAAAAAAAATGGACCGACTCGCCCCAGGTTCAGGTATTTGACCAGCAGAGGCATAAAATAAATTATCGCCCCTCTGATGGAACCATGGATGATCGGCATTGACCCGATTATCAGAAGCAGCAGCCAGGAAGACAGGCTTTTAAATCCCCGGACTGAAGTTTTAGCTTCATCCCGCTCTTCCCTTGGCAGTTCCTTGGTCAGGTTGACCAGGATAAAAGATAGAATTAAAAAAATCAGACTGGTGTTAAACAAAGCAGGAAATCCCCAGTGCTTGATAATTTCTTCTCCCAAGGTAGGACCAACAGCGTTAGCCACTAACCCAGCCACCCCGACAATCCCAATAGACCTGGCTATACTTGGTACCGGAGCCAGGTCAGTACACATAGTGATAGTAGCCGTCATACTAATACCCCAACCGATGCCAGTTAGGGCTCTAAGAAAAACCGGTAGAGAGCCAGCGTCCTTAACCAGATGAAAAAGAGGTACGACTAAAATAAGAAGACCAATTCCCAGAAGGGAAAATCTCTTGCCACCCCGCCGATCGATCAGCCTGCCAAAAAAAGGCCTGATGGCAATGGCCGTCAGGCTATGAATTCCCATTATTAAGCCTACCTGACTTCCACGGGGCTCAAACTGCCTTAAATACAGCGGGAAAATAAAAAATAGGCTGATCGATAAGAACAGAAAAAAATAGGCTAATAAGCCTATGATAAAATCCCGGCTCCAGAGTTTGTTTTGACGGCTAAGAGATGGTCTTTGAGGTAGTTTCATTTCTGTTATGATTCAACCAGGAATATTCAAAAACACTAATGATCCTAGATTACTCCCAAATAATCCAGGTTAACCTGCGTTATCAATGCAGGCGATTAAGAAACATAAAAATATCCTAATTTTGTCTTGATGTAAACAGGGTGCTGGCTGTTGGGGTTAGGGGAAAATCTCAAAATAGGGGGATGATTGAAGGAGGGTATCCTTTGACTTTGCCCAGCCAGCAAAGCAAAGCCATATTTATGATATCAGAGTTTTTTAAAAAATCAAATGTATGACAAAAAATAATTTAAGGGTCTAAAAATAATGACCACAACTTACTCCTATCCTGTTAGACACCTTTTACAATCCTAACTCATTTATTTTTTTGATTATTTCTACAAATTCATCAGTTTCAGCCTCAGCATAGGTTTGCTCCAGCTCACTTAAGAGTTTAGCCAGTTTCCAGGCCAGATCAGATTTCAGAGGTTTCCATACCTGTCGCGGATCCTGGAAGACCTTTGGGTGAAGGTCGCCCACCGGTCGTCCCCGATCATCTTGAGGCAATTCCTGAAAAAGAATTTGGTTGACTATAGTTAAAAAATGATCCCGCAAATTAATGAAATACATTAAACTGTAATATTCTTGTAAAAAACACCTTTCACTTAAGGATGCCTGGCTCAGAGCTTGAAGAAAGCCAGCGGGTGGTTCATAAGTATAGCATTCTTTCATAGCTTGAATGAGTTTATCGGTCTGAGAGACAGCCGCTGGTAGAGCTTCATTTAGATAAAATTCCGAAAGCCGCTGTAAATCAAAATCAAAAGACAATTTTTGGCTTTTTTCTTTTCTGGACGACAGAACAAATACTGGTCTGCTGCTGCTAGCCAGATAGATCTCTCTTCGATCGAAAAACCCATTACCATCAGTATCAAAATAACGAATTTCTCCGACTGCCGGCATCCCGGCAAAATTGCCTATCGGCAGCCAGCCTTCCTCTGCCCCGAAAAGATGAATTTTCTGATCAAGCTGGCTGTAATAAAGTTCAACAGAACCATCCAGGTTGTAGGCCACTTCTCTCCGGACATTCCATTTCTGGATATTGGAGGAAGAACCAGCCAGTTGTCTTCGCTCCCACAGCCAACCTATTCCATGCCCCTCAAATCCTTTAGACTCCGGTTGTCTATCCAGCTTCTCATCAGGAAATTCTTTCCAGGATAAACCGGCCCTCTGGGCCTGGTATCCTTGGATCTGATCTAAAATCATTTCATAGGGAATTGCCAGAGCTTCTTGAGGAGGCCTTCTTTTGTCAGAATAGATTCGGAATTCCTCAAGGTTATATTCTTGTTTTCCTTCCAGAACCAGCCCCAGGTCATAATGAAAAGGGTTTTCCAGGCTATTATTCCGATCAGCATCATAACTTATATCAAGGCTTCCGATGACTGGTCCAGTAGCTTCGTCCTCCAGATTAAAATGAACTACCAGGTCTGTTAAACTGTCACTATTAAGGTCAAAGCTGGCTGCCGGACAAATCTCTGCCGGCCACCAGCTTCTTTTTGAGCCTTGGTAGATATTTTTAAAATAAAGCTTTTTACCAGAAAAATTCTGGCTAAATCTCTCAGCCATCAAGTCCAGTGGATTTTTAAACTTAATGATTTCACCGATATGCTCAAAATCATAACCAAACCAACCCTTGACCAGATATCCTCTTTCAAAATACCGAACCTCCATAAAATCCGCCTGACCATCTCCGTTCTCATCCGCATAATCCACCATCAAATCTACCTGACCATCGCGGTTCAAATCATAAAGATAACAGTCATCATGAAAATCGCCACCGGCTTTAAGGCTGTTATCTCCATCATCATCAATTGTCCAGACCAAAATTTCAGCTTTAGTTCCTCCGCCAAGATCATAACTTTCAATCCTAACAGCCATCCTGTCTCTGGCTTCGCCACCTTCATCAAGTATCAACGTCTCCCCAGGGCTGAGGTTCTGGGCTTTCCTCCACCATTTCTTTGACTTTAGGCTGGGCATCCGACCTTGAACCGATAAGGCCGTTGACTTCATCCACCAGGGCCCGTCTCGGCCCTCGCCAGCCCTTAGAGGTTTACTGCCTGTTTTCCCCTGACCAATAAAGCCTGAAGTGCCTATAATTAGACTGGCAATCAAAACGATAAACAAAAAGGATCGATATCTGTTATTTTTGTTCATTTCAACAAGAAATCACATCTATTATCCAGAATTATTCAAAAATAATCCAGAGTATCTTTCGTTTTTTGGGTCAATTGGACTGAATGTTTATCTGGTAACATTAATTAGCCGAGATTATTCATAAAACTTTCCCTACTCTGAGATTATTATTAATGGTTGAGAAAAAAATGGTAACATCTTTTATTAGAAAATAATCATAGAATTTTCGGGAAAAATTATGATAATTCTAAGCCTGCCTGAAATCCTGCCATAAAAAACGTAAGTTGATTTATAAAATCCATCCAGATAGATTTATATCGTCGAGTGGGGCAAATATTGGTATAATTAACCACCGTGAGGCAGTTTAGATGTATCCTAAGATAATTCAGGCAGTCGAAAGGCAAATCCGGCCAAAATTAAATCCAGAATTCGACTATCAATTCCTTCCCTTAGGCAAATTTATAGTCTGGTATCGGGATCTAGCCAAAGAAAACTCGGAGAAGATTAGAATCGGTCTGGAAAGAGAAAATGGCCTTCTGGCCGGCTGGACAGATAAAATCCTTCCTTTATCAGAGGAAACACTGCCTCTAACCCAGGTCTATGTTGAAAAATTGATAAAATTTTTACTCTGGCAAAAAGGCGGTTGGAAAATCTATTTCCAGGGCCCCGAGCTAATTTACCAGCACCTTAAAAAACTGTATTCTTCCCAGGGTCAAAGAGGATTTGATGTCGATTTAATGAGTTCAGTTTACGGAAAACCTTTTGAAGTGATAATGGTTTCAGCCGGTCAGTTTCCTGAAGATAGAGAAAGCCATCTTATCCTCGGAGGACACTTAGATGGTTGCCGCCTGGGTTTTGACCTTGGAGCCAGCGATTTTAAGGTAGCCGCAGTTAAGGAAGGTCAGGTGGTCTTCAGCCAGGAAATCCCCTGGAATCCCCAGGAACAACCTGACCCTTCCTATCATTATCATCATCTTCAGTCTGGACTCAAAGAAGCCGAGACTCATTTACCAAAGGTTCAAGCTATCGGAGGAAGTGCCGCTGGAATTTACATTAACAATCAGGTCAAAATCGCCTCTCTCTTTCGAGCAGTTCCAAAAAGCATTTTTGAAAAAAAAGTAAAAAATCTATTTGTCGAAATGCAGAAAGAATGGGCTGTTCCTTTTGAAATCATCAATGATGGTGAAATCACCGCCCTGGCCGGTCATCTCAGTCTCAACCGGACAGCCATTCTGGGGATAGCCATGGGTTCAAGTGAAGCCGGAGGTTATTTGAATTCAAAAGGCCATTTACCCGGTTGGCTGGATGAGCTGGCTTTTGCTCCGGTTGACCTGAATCCAGCGGCCGCTGTGGATGAATGGTCGGGCGATCGGGGCGTAGGGGCCATGTACTTTTCCCAGCAGGCTGTAAACAAACTGGCTACGACAGCCGGCTTCAGCTTTTCCGGGGCAGAAAACCTTCCGGTTAGACTTAGAAAAATCCAGGGCTTTGCTGAAAAGGGGAATGACCGGGCTGTCAGGGTTTTTAAAGATCTCGGAATTTATCTGGGATATACCATCCAGCTTTACTCCCTTTTTTATGATTACAGAAATCTGTTGATCCTGGGCCGGGTAACCTCTGGTCTGGCTGGTGAACTGATCAAACAAGAGGCCGAAAGAGTCCTGATTGAAGAATTTCCTGAATTAAAAGAAAAGATAGAAATTCATCTAACCGATGAGAAGGGCCGTCGAGTGGGGCAAGCGGTAGCGGCTGCTACTTTACCAGAGATTAAAAAATCATAATAATAGAAAGGAGAAATCAGTAGATGGAAATCATAGTTCAGCCTGATAGCCAGAAGGCCAGCTGGTTGGCCGCCAAGCTGATAAAAAAAATTATCCTCGAAAAGCCCCGGCCAGTTATCGGATTGGCTACCGGCAATACTCCACTGTTTCTCTATAAATTGCTAATAAAAATGTACCGAGAAGGAAGCCTGGATTTTAGTCGAGTTGTTACCTTCAACCTTGATGAATATGTCGGACTATCTCCTGGTCACCCCTCCTCCTATCATCATTTTATGTGGGAAAATCTATTTAGCCAAATAAACATTCGACCCGAGAGCGTCCATTTTCCAAATGGGCTGGCTGCTGACCTTCAAGCTCATTGCCAAGATTATGAGCAAGAAATTGAAAAGGCTGGAGGAATAGATATTCAGGTTTTGGGTATAGGAGTTAACGGTCATATTGGTTATAACGAACCAACTTCATCTCTATCTTCCCGGACAAGAATTGAGATCTTAACTGAGCAGACCAGGAAGAGCAACGCAGTTTTTTTTGGGAGTAAAGACGAGGTTCCCTTCAAGGCCATTACCATGGGAATCGGGACAATTCTTGAGGCCAGAATCTGTTTGTTAATGGCTTTTGGCCAGAAAAAAGCCCGGGCTGTGGCTCAGGCTGTGGAAGGTCCTTTAACCGCCATGGTTCCTGCTTCCGCTTTACAACTGCACCCTCAAGCTATTGTCCTGCTGGACCAGGATGCAACTACTGAGCTGAAGTATCTTGATTACTATAAATGGGTCTATGACCATAAGCCAGAATGGCAAGAATACTAAGGATCAGGATCCCAACCTGGTATTTTGACTTAATTTTCCAGCCTGTGATATAAGAATTTAATCATAATCTTAATGAGGGCTGGAAAATGAACCTAACCTCGCTTGACTTGATCATAATAGTAGTTTCCATAGGTATCTGTTTTTTGCCTCCACTTATCCTCAGCCGCCGGGCCGGCAAGAACACGGCAGAATTTTTTACTTCTGGCCGAGCAGCCCCCTGGTGGTTGATTGGCATCTCGATGGTTGCCACCACCTTCAGCACCGACACCCCAAACCTGGTTACCAATATTGTTCGGAATGATGGGGTCGCTGGCAATTGGGTCTGGTGGGCTTTTCTGCTGACCGGAATGATGACAGTATTTTTTTACGCCCGATTATGGAGAAGGTCCCAGGTCCTGACTGACCTGGAATTCTATGAGCTTAGATATTCTGGTAAACCAGCTTCATTTGTCCGCGGTTTTAGAGCTATTTATTTGGGTCTCTTATTCAACTGTGTGATTATGGCTTCAGTCAATCTAGCCGCAGCCAAGATAGCCAATGTCATCCTGGGCTGGCCTATGGCCAAAACCCTGATTTTCTGCGGTATCATTAACGTAACTTTTGCCGCTCTGGCCGGGCTCTGGGGAGTCTTAGTAGTTGATTTGATTCAGTTCGGCATAGCCATGACCGGGGCGATTTCGGCAGCCGTTTTCGCTCTTAAGCAGCCAGAAATAGGCGGTCTTTCAGGTTTATTCCAGAAACTCGATGCCCAGTCCATAAGCCTGTTGCCTGATTTTGGAAACTGGACGATTGCCCTATCAATATTCATCATACCAATAGCCATCCAGTGGTGGTCTGTTTGGTATCCTGGAGCTGAACCCGGAGGAGGCAGCTACATTGCTCAGAGGATGCTGGCCGCCAAAAGTGAAAAGGACGCTTTGTCTGGGACTCTGTTTTTTAACTTCGCTCATTATGCTCTGAGACCCTGGCCCTGGATTTTGGTCGCCCTGTGTTCTTTCATCATTTACCCTGAACTTATAGACATTCAGAAAGCTTTTCCCGCAGTTGACCCCAAACTAATTGGGAATGATATGGCTTATCCGGCGATGCTCAGATTTCTGCCGCCAGGTTTTCTGGGAATCATGGTAGCCGGGATGCTGGCAGCTTATGTCTCCACCCTGGTGACTCATCTGAACTGGGGTAGTTCTTATCTGGTCCATGATTTTTACCGCCGTTTCATCAAAAAGGGAGCTGATGAAAAACATTACGTAACTGCCGGTAGAGTGATGACCGTCATTCTGATGATTCTAGCTTGCTTGCTAACTTTTATTCTGGAATCAGCTAAAGCCAGTTTTGACCTGATGCTATCCATAGGAGCTGGAACCGGGCTGATTTATCTGCTACGCTGGTTTTGGTGGCGAATAAATGCCTGGTCAGAGATAGCCGCCATGGCCAGTTCTTTTTCAGTTGCAGTATATTTCTTTATCAAAGGGAAGTTGGGTAATCCTGTTCCCCAGCATATCTCGTTATTGGTGACTATTGCCTTTACCACAGTTATTTGGCTGGCTGTTACCTATTTGACCAAACCGGTTAAAAAAGAAAAATTGATTTCTTTCTATAAGTTAGTCAAGCCGGCCGGCCCCGGCTGGAAAAAGATCCGAGCTGAATCAGGGTTGGATAGCTCTCCTGATAGCCTGACGTTGTCTTTTACTGGCTGGATTACTGGCTGCCTGTTCGTTTATTCAGCCCTGTTCGGTACAGGAGCTTACATCTATGGCCATATTTCTCTGGCTATTTTCTGGACAGGCCTTTTTGTCATCTCAACCTTTTTCCTGATAAGAATAATCAAGAAAATTTGGGCAGAGGCTTCGAGTAAAACCTCAAATAACTAAAGATGGAAGCTAAACTTTACGCCTTAGGTCTTGACTCTGGCACCCAGGGAACTAAGGTCTTGGTGGTAGAGATAGAATCAGGAAAGGTTGAAGCCAGAAGCTATAGTCCTCATAAAATGATTTCCGGGCTCCAGCCGGGTGAATCAGAACAGCATCCCCGAGACTGGATTGAAGCTGCAGACAGGGCAATAGATGAAGCCGTAAAGACAGCTGGAATAAAGCCAGAAGCTGTAGTCTGCCTGGGAATTTCTGCTCAGCAGCACGGATTTGTACCCTTAGATAAAGAGTTCCAACCAATACGACCAGCCAAACTCTGGAATGACACCTCCACCATTGAAGAAACAGAAGAAATAATCAGAGCTCTGGGGGGAAAAGAGGCCTTTATAGAAAAACTGGGGATTAATCTGGCAGTGGGTTATACCGCTTCAAAAATCCTTTGGTTAAAAAAGCATGAACCGGAAAATTATAACCGACTCTATCTGGTTCTTTTGCCTCATAATTATTTAAATCTTTATTTAACTGGCCAAGCCCAAATGGAATATGGAGATGCTTCTGGAACTGGTCTAATGGACATTAGAAAACGATGCTGGCATCAAGAAGCTCTTAAAACTATCGACCCCAGTTTAAAGGAAAAACTACCCCCAATAAGTCATCCGGCTGAACCAGTGGGATATATAAGGGATAAGATTGCTCAAAAATTCGGCTTCGGCCGAGTTCTGGTCTCAGCTGGCGGTGGTGACAACATGATGGCCGCCATTGGGACCGGTAATGTTGTGACAGGAATCGGAACTGTAAGTCTGGGAACTTCAGGAACAGTCTTTTTTTATTCGCCAGAGGCTTTGATTGATCCCGAGGGAGAAATTGCTGCCTTTTGTGATAGCACCGGAGGCTGGCTTCCCCTGCTTTGTACTATGAATGTCACCAACGTCACCGAACTTTTCAAAAAATTGCTCAACCTGAGTAATGAAGAACTGGAAAAGCTAATAAAAGATTCTGAACCAGGAGCAGCGGGATTAATTTTTTTGCCTTTTATAGATGGGGAGAGAGTCCCAACTCTCCCCAAAGCTTCAGCTGTTTTATTTGGCTTAAACCGCCTTAATTTTAACCGCACTAACCTCGCCAGAGCCATAGTCGAGGGGACAATTTTAAATCTGGGATACGGCTTATCCAGGATGAAATCTTTAGGCCTTAGAGCCGAAGAATTCCGGGCCACTGGTGGTGGAGCTCGAAGTCAGGCCTGGCTGCAGATAGTGGCTGATATCTTTGTCAGTCCGGTAGTTACCGTGAAAGAACCAGAATCAGCAGCTTATGGGGCTGCTCTTCAAGCGATCTGGTGTTACCTGAAGGAGAAAAGAGCCAGAATAGGTTTGGACGAATTAACTAAAAAACTTGTCAAGAAAGAGGCTCCAACTATTATTCCAAATTATAAAAATTCAGATCTTTATCAGGAACTTCAGAGCAGGTTCAATTCTCTATGGCAGAGCCTTTTTCAGAATTCGAGGGATTCCGCTAATTAAGCCGCTTTACTCACTTCTAGACAGATCTTTTTAGGCAGAGGCTGGCCGGTTAGGCCCAGGCTTTAAGTCTTTAATGCTTGTGTAAGTCTTTGTGCATTATTTTCCGAAGCAAGACTTTTTGATCTTCAGAAGACAATGAGGATAATTGCTGACTCAAATTATCATCCTCCTCTGCTTCCAGCATCCTAATCACATACTCAATTATACTGGATGGAAAGACCAGCTCCCGTTCATAAAGATCTCTTTTTTCCCTAAGAATTTGAGCCGAGGCCTGACAGCTTCCCGGCAGTTGTCTTAGGCTTTCCAGCAATTTTTTATCTCGGAAGATATTTCCACTAACGTATAGTTTATTGGCCAGTTCCAGGGCCTCTTTTCCCCAGAGATCAGCGGTCTCAGGGTTAAGGCCCCAATCGGCAGCCATAGTCAAACCAGCCAGGAAAAGGTGAATTAGAGCGTTTCCATCAGCTGTTCTCAACTCGACAGTTTGCCGACTTTCAGGAAGGGAAAAAGGCTCTGTTTCCTCCGGGTTAACTATAGTTGATAGATTACAGACCTTAGTCCAGCCCAAAGGAACTCTGATCATGGCACTGCGGTTTAGGTCACTCCAGCATATCCTGGTTGGAGCTTCTTGATTAGGGACAAGCCTTAAATATGAGGAAGCTACAGTGTTACCAAAGGCTGTAAGAGAATCAGAGTAATGGCAGAGGCCGCCTATGAGTTGCCGAGCTTCCCGGCTTAAGCTGCCATCCGACCCGGTCATGATGTTGTGATTTTTACGCCTTAGTTCCAGATGAAAATGAAGACCGTTTCCAGCAATCCCTTCTTCAATTTTAGGAGTAAAGGTGACCACCATGCCATGCCTAAAAGCAACATTCCTTATTATCCATTTAGCCAGTATCAGATGGTTGCCGCAATCTTCAACTATTTCTGGCAGGAACTCTATCTCCATCTGTTCTGCTTTCTTGCCCTTGATTTCTGCTATCTCACTTTCAATTTTATCCAGATAACCAACTTCACTATGAGCATACTTTACCGCTCCGCATATCTGGGCTATTAATCTGACCATTTCATCTAAAACATAGCCAGTTTTGAAAAAAGGTGATGAGGAATGATAACCTCGTTGTTTCTGAGCAGGATAGATGTCCGGCAGGTCACTACATAGATAGAATTCCAGCTCACCCAGAGCTCGTAGTTCCATTCCGGTATGCTTTTTAAACGTTTGATGAGCCCGAATCAAAATATTATCCACCGCAAAGCGAATTGGCACCCCTTCGTTGTCCAGAAACCGGCAGATAAAATCCAGGCTTTTGTCATCAAACGGATTTAAGAAGGCCGAACTAAAAGCCGGAACCACATACAGATCTGATAACCCAGCATCTACCAGTCCTTTGTAGAGGGAAGAGCCATCTACTCTCTCCCCTTCAGCCAAGATGGTTTCAGCTTGAACGGCATCAGTTACCGGTATTTTTAACTCTTTGAGTTTACTATCAAGACCAACATAGTGAAAGGTAATCTTATCCAGTTCTCTTTCCTCAATTATTTTCAAGAAATCCTGTCTCCTAAAATCTTGGGGTTCTTTATCCAGCAGAGCAGAAACTGGATTACTTAGAGAAAAAACTTTTTTTAAGACCATGATAACCTATCCTTTTAAATTTAATTATTTTTCTAAGTTTTATTATCCCGAATTAATCACCAATAATCCAGTTAAACCTGCTTTATTCCTCTTCACCATAAAGAAATCAGGGACAAGAACCGATTATATAAAATCATCTCAGACTCCATATTTTTTTAACGATGATGGAAAATATCATGACCGGTTTAGTTTTATTTATAATTGAGTTTAATATAAAAGAAAAGGCTTCCGAAGTTTTTCGAATTCTTTAAGACCTGATTCAAGGCTTTTAACAATCTCTTCCGGGGAAAGACCAGACTGGAGGGCCTGTCTGATTTCAGAATTACCCATAATTTTGTCGAAATATTCAGGATGAAAATTAAAGTCATCCGGATACCTATCCAAAACTGTTCTAATTATCCAGAGGGTAGTTAAAAAAGGAGCAAAAGAATCTCGGTCGGTTATATGCAGCTGGCAGCCGCCACACAACTGACCCTGAAATTTGGAAAAGCTTGGCGTAAACCAGGCTTCTCGGAAGATGACACCGGGCAAGCCAAGCTGGTTGAGTTTCTCAGAGAGCTCATGGCCATCTATCCAGGGAGCGCCAAAAAGTTCAAAAGGCCTGGTAGTTCCTCGGCCTTCTGAGATATTAGTTCCTTCAAGATAGACCTGCCCGGGATAAACTGTGGCTGTCTCCAGAGTTGGCATATTCGGTGAAGGCATCACCCAGGGCAATCCTGTCTGGTCAAACCACATCTCTCTCTTCCATCCTTCTACTGGGATGACCGTTAAACCAACCTTTTTTCCCAAAAACCTATCGTTAAATAAATTGGCCAGCTCGCCAGCCGTCATTCCATGCCGAAGTGGGATAGGATAAAGGCCAACAAAAGAGCTGAAGTCTGGATATTTCAGTATGGCTCCTTCTAAAAATAGCCCGTTAATTGGATTAGGCCGGTCCAGCACTATGAAATCAATCCCCAGCTCAGCACAGGCTTCCATGGCGTAAGCCATGGTGGCGATATAAGTATAAACCCTGGTTCCCACATCTTGAATATCAAAAATCATCACCTCAATTTCTTCTATCATATTCTTTTCTGGAACCTTACCAGTTATCTGGGTATCAAAAGATCTCATGTAGTCATCAATATTCTTCAACATTCCTGGGTGTGGTCTTAAGGACTGTCCATAAAGGCTGAAAACTGGAAGCTGATATTTATCATCAAAATAGAAAGGCACATATTCTCCAGCCTGAGCATTTCCTCTAATCCCGTGTTCAGGTCCATAGAGAGCCACTAGATCGACTTCAGGGGTAACCTGAAGCAGGCTGGTGGTTGATTTCAATTGTGAATCAACTCCTGAAGGATTGGTAATTAAGCCAACCCTCTTGCCACCGACCAAGTCCAGGTGTTTTTCTATAAATACTTCTACGCCTGGTCTTACCTCGGCCTCTCTGGAGACTGGTGATTCCTCCAGCTTTCCTTTTTGGCAGGAGGTCAGAAAAAAACATCCTAAAATTATTCCCAGCAAAACTATAAATACCCGCAAGAAAGTTTTTCTCAAAGATAAATCACCAGGCATTCGATCCTCCCTCTAATTAACCGGTAATATTAGCCTGGGATTATTTATATAATCAATGATATCTAAAGGCAAGAGAAAGATGTTGTTTTAGAATAGATTACCAATTTCCATCTAATATATTACCTAGATAGCTATTATCCTTCTTTTACCATGGCTTGATATTCAGGGCGGGCTAATAATAAAATCATAATTGACCTCAATAAAATAGGAAGAGAGGTGCTCTATGTTAGCAGAAAGATATTTTGGGAAAAAATTCATATTTCTATTAATAAGTCTCATCAGTATAATTCTGCTGGCCTCAAGCTGCAGCCGCCGAGAGCACTTTCTTAATGATAAGGCCTATCGACGCCTGGTCCATAACCAGTACCTGAATAGAGCTAGAGCGGCCAGTGGCCGTGACCAAGAACTTTTTTCAGTCATGAAAAAACCTTTAAGTCTTGAAGAAAAAGAAGCTCTGGAGTTTCTATATGCCTTTATGCCTCTCAGTGACTTGGCCAATCTGGACGGTGAATATTATCTGGAACAGGTCAGAATAGCTCTGGAGGCCAGGAGATATTTCAGCTGGGGGGAGAAAATTCCCGAAGTTATCTTTCGTCATTTCGTTTTGCCCTATAGGGTTAATAATGAAAACCCTGACCGGGCTCGGAGGATTTTTTTCGATGAGCTGAAAAACCGGATAAAAGGGCTCGATATGTATCAGGCTGCTCTGGAGGTTAACCACTGGTGCCATGAAAAGGTAACCTACCAACCCACCGATGAAAGAACCTCTGCCCCGCTGGCTACAGTTAAAACCGCCTATGGCCGGTGTGGAGAAGAATCAACATTTACAGTCGCGGCTCTCAGAGCAGTCAGCATCCCAGCCCGCCAGGTATATACACCCCGCTGGGCCCATATCGATGATAATCATGCCTGGGTTGAAGTCTGGGTTGATGGCCGCTGGTACTATCTTGGAGCCTGTGAACCTGAGCCTGAATTAAATATGGGCTGGTTTACCGGGCCAGCTAAGAGAGCTATGATGGTAGATACTACAGTCTACGGTCAATATAGTGGTCTGGAAGAAACACTTCAGAAGACAGACCTCTATACCAGAATTAATCAGCTCCCAATTTACGCCCCAACAACTACTCTGAAGGTAGAGGTTAGAGGTACCAACGGCCTCCCGGTTGCCGGAGCTAATGTAGATTTTTGCCTTTATAATTATGCAGAGTTTTATCCTATAGCTACTAAAACTACAGACCAAGAAGGACAGACTTCTTTAGTTACTGGTCTGGGAGACATGATTGTTCAAGCCTATAAAGATCACCTGTTCACCTGGGCTAAAGTGACAGCTGGAACCACAGAAACATTGAGGTTGACCCTGGCTGAACCTGATTTTTCGCCAAAAGAAATTGACCTCGATATCATACCTCCAGTCGTCCGAAGTGTTGAGTCTCCGGATCCGGCCAAAGTTGAAGAAAATAACCGCCGCTTGCGTCTTGAAGACACCATTCGTCAGGCCTATGAGGCTTCTTTTATAAACCGGGATATAGCCCGAATCTTTTTTAGGGAAAAAGGCTTGCCTGAACAGCCAACCTGGGATTACTTGGAAACCAGTCGCGGCAACTGGCCAGAAATTTTAGATTATCTTTCTGCCTTGAAACCGGAAGAATTCAAAACCGGGCTTGGTCTGCTTGGTGTGGTCACTGAAAAAGATTTGCGGGATACCCGGGCCGAAATTTTTCTCGATCATCTCCGCCAGACACCTGAAAGGCCTAAAGATATGGACGAAAATATCTTTTGGAATTATGTCCTTTCTCCCAGAATAGGTCGAGAGCTTCTCAGTTCCTGGCGAGGTTATTTAAGAGACAAATTTACCGAGGGTGAGATTTCTGAATTCAAAAGTCAACCCGAGAGTATTGCTGACTGGATAAAAGCCAACCTGAAGCTGGATACCAGCAATTATTATCACGTTCCTTTATTGCCTCAGGGAGCTATGCAATTGGGCCGAGCTGATATCTACTCAATGAAGATTCTATTTGTGGCCATAGCCCGGACCCTGGGCATCCCTGCCAAAATTAACCCCGTTACGCAAAGACCGTGCTATTTTGACGGAGACGAATGGCCAGAAGTAATTTTTGAGACTGAAGATGGAATAACTGAAGTCCCGAAAAAATCCTGGCTAAAGATTTTTTATCATCCTCTGGAAGATCTTAAGCAACCTATTTATTCCAATCATTTTACATTAGCCAGGTTTACTCAGGGTAAATACCGAACTCTTGGATATGGTCACACGCCCTCTCTCAAATCATTCCCTGCTGAGCTTCAGGTTGATTCAGGTCATTATCTACTGGTAACTGGAAACCGCCAGCCCGATGGAAGCGTCCTGGCAAAGCTGAAATTTTTCGAGGTTCTGGCTGAACAGTCTGCAGAAATTCAGTTAACTTTAAGAACCAGTTTTCAGGAGCCAGCTGTCTCAGGCCAATTTACTACCGAAGCAGTCGTCTATGATCTCGACAGAGAAACTGGCCTTAACCTAACTGCTCTGACAGCTAACAGAAGTTTTATAATAGTTTTGATAGACCCAGATAAAGAGCCCACCAAACATCTGATGGAAGAAATTCAGGCCTTAGGAGACCAATTTTCTAAGTGGCCAGGTCTGGTCATAATTGCTGTGGCTAGAGACAGAATTCCTGAAGGCTTCAATCAGGACCTTTACCCAAAGCTACCTTCTTCCTCCAGGCTGGTTTATGATTCTGATGCCGGACTTTACCAGTCGCTCACTCAAGCTCTGAAAAAGAAACAGCTTAGCTTGCCAGTGGTCATTTCTTGCCGTTCCAATGGTGATATTATTTTTTATTCTGAGGGATATCACCTTGGAACAGGAGAACAACTAGTCAAAACTCTCTTATGGCTGAACTAGGTTCCAGAAGCTGAAATAAGAACAATTTATCAGATTGGCCATCAGGCAGTTTGACCTGGATTATTTATGAGTATGAGTAATCTAGATTTAAAAAATACAGGCTGTGGCTGGCAGTGGAATAGCCAGGATTATATAATATTTATGAAGTAGAAAAACTTAAAATCTGTTAATAGACCAATGGCTGGAAAGTTTACCCTTGAATTACTCCAGGAATCCTTACCGTCACTACTCAAAGGTGAAAAACCCGGCCTGAGCACCCAGCTGAAGTTAAGCCCAATGCCTCCCCCTTCAATTTTAACTTTTCGGGATGTTTGGCCTTCATGCTTAAGAGCTGCTGTTCTTTTGTTACTTTACTCAAGGCATCGAGCACCCTATCTGGTATTTATCCGCAGGAGCAGCCAGGGCAATCACCACCAAAATCAAATATCCTTCCCAGGAGGACAGATAAACGAGCCCGAATCAGTTGAAGAAGCGGCTATAAGAGAAACTCAAGAAGAAATTGGCCTTAATATCGACAATATCTTGGTAGCCGGTGAGCTTACACCCCTGTATGTTCAAACCAGCAATTACTGTATTTTCCCAGTGGTCGCAATTACCAGAAGAAAACCGGTCTTTATTCCAAATGCAGTCGAGGTAGCTGAAGTTATAGAAGTTCCTCTGGCACATCTGATGGAAAGACAAAACTTAAAACAGGAAGTCTGGACACTTCGAGGCCAGGAGATGCTGGTGCCTTACTATCAATACGGAGAACATAAAATCTGGGGAGCCACTGCTATGATTCTGGCTGAATTTCTGGAAATATTGACTCGGATTATCCATAGCCCAATAGATTATTCTCAGGGAAAATCTAGGAAGCTTAGGAAAACTTAGGAAATGATATAATTTTCTTAATGGGGTTTTCGCCTCTTATTTGTCTTGATATGAATTTTTTATTGTCTCCCTGAGTTTCCCGTGGAATAATCTGAAATATTGAAATAATTTTATGGAGGTTTCAATGCCGCTTATTGAAATACACCTTTTGCAAGGTAGAAGCAAGGAACAGAAGAAAGCCCTGTTAGAAGCAGTAACCAGAGCTGTCCAAGAATCCATCCAGGCTGCCCCGGAAACCATCAGAGTCTGGATACAAGAATTCCCACCAGATGAATTTATGACAGCCGGCATCCTGGCTTCAGAAAGAAACAAAAAGAAGCTATAAAACTCGGGACCTTTTAGCTCTCTATTAATAGCATAAATCCTCGGAGGGTAGTTTTCCTAAAATAATACGAACTGCTCCCCCGTTCTTTTTATATAACAGGTATGCCGCCAGAAAAAATAACAGTGGCAAGAGCCACTGCCAGAAAACCACCTGTTGTCCTGATGTTTTCTTGTCTCTATAGCTTCCCCGGCAGCCTGCCTGTTTTATTGAATTATCAAGCCCTAATAATTCAGATAAAAAGTAAGAGCAAAGGTCCTGGGTGGAGCATAGGAGGTTGGCATCATGTAGGTAGGCTGATCACCCCGAACATCAACTCTTAGGGCAGTCTGCATATCAAACAAATTCATCATTCTGGCTTCAATCATCCCTCTAAATTTGCCCAGCGGGATTTCATAGGTAAGCTGCAAGTCGCAATTAACCCAGGTTTTTAATCGATGAGAGCCAGCTTTTTCCAGATAACGAAAATAATTCCCGTAATAATCCATACCTCGTTTTTCCCATGGAGCTCCACTCTGAACTCTTAGATAGCCACCCAGGCTGAACCTTTTGGCAAATTCCCAGGTACCGAAGACTTTCAGGACATGGGACCTATCGCCAGACAGAAGTCCTTCCCTATTGGGATCACTCAGGTAAAGCCCTGGAGCATCCTCAATATAAGAAGAAGCATAAAAGAGCGCCGTTCCAGCCTGATAGTCGAGGTCCCAATTGCCTGCCAGACGGCTCCAGGTATAGGACAGGTTAAAAGACCAGCGATCAGCATACTGCCTTTTTAATTCAAAGGTTACCGCTTTATAAGTTCTTTTGGCTTGGCCAGCATAAAAATCAACAAAGTCTGCCTGTGGGATGAGTGCCTGTATTTCTGGTGGCAAATTCTGCCATGACATTAACTGACCATCAAGGTTACCATAGACATAGCTGGATGGGCTGGTTTCACGGTTGCGAGTCGGGAAATCTTCAATAACATGTTTAAAATAGCGGTAGTCACCCCAGAGTTCAAAAGTCCAGTGACTATTTAACGGACGGCTATAGCCAACCACGAACTCATCGGTATAAGTCGGTTTTAAATCAGGCAAAATAATTTTACCAGTTTCGTTGCCCTGAATGACGGTGGCCAGAATAGTTCCGTCTGCCTGAGCAATGTAAGCATCTGTTCTGTAAATTCGGATTGGAGCAGCAGCTCTGGCAATTGAGCGGTTATCCATATTGTTATAGCGCCCGAAACTGGCAAATATCTTATCTCTAGCTTTCAAGCTGGGTGTAAATGTAAAGCCTATTCTTGGCTGGATCTCTTTATCAAAATTGAAAGTCAAGAAAGTGTGCTTCTGGTCAGTTTTGCTGCTAAACTCATCCCGGTTAGCCAGCAAGCCAAGTGTTAAGGTAAAGCGCTCGCCAATGGTGACATTATCCTGAAGAAAGAGGCCATAAGTCCGCCCGCGAGAATCCTGAGCCGGCTGCTCTGAATAATAGCGAGCTCTGAACGCATCCTGACCGCCATAGGTGGTGGTAATGATGCTGCCCCAGCCGTTGGCCAAACGATCCAGATATTCGCCGCCATCATCATAGCTAAAGCCGACCTTTATCACATGGGAACGACCGGTAAAATCGAGATATTTGGTCAGAACTAACTTAAATTCATCCCGGAAGAAGTTCTGGGTATTATATTCAGAAGCGGCACCCACATACTGGCCAGAAGCCGTCGCTCCACCCCCAATATAACCGGTCGCCGTTCTAAAATAACCCATAGTCCACGGCTCAAGATAATTGAATGGTTCAGGTAAATAACCCAGTTCAGTTATTGGCAAGCTGGAGTAATTTTCTTTGACATGATCATATTTTGCCTCCAGCAGGGTTGATTGATTAATTGTCCAGACCCACGAAGCATAGATGATTCTTGATAGGCCATCCCCGTTGAGGGCTACTGTTGGATGAGAATTTACTCCAACCCCGGTATTCTTTTCAGTGTAATCGTTATTCCTAATACTTACAGCAAACAAATGGGCCCGCCAGGGATTGGCAGTAATTTTGGCGAACAATTCAGTCGAATTAGTTTTAGCATCAGGCACAGGACCGAGGTTATTTATTCGGCCAGTAGTCTTGGAATAAGGTAAATTTGCCGAGACATACCACCAGACTTTATCTTTTATTATCGGACCCCCCAACCCTATAGAGGGAGTATACTGATCATATTTGGTAACTAAACTCGGGTCATGACTTTTCCAGGTAAAGTCAGCAGGATGAAGGATAAAACGGAGAGTTCCAGATACTTTATTTGAGCCCGACCTGGTGATGGCATTAGTCACCATACCAGCGGCCCGCCCGAATTCAGCGCTAATGCCTCCCCTTTTTATGTTAACTTCCTGAATATCCATTTCGGAAAAATTGGCGCCCAGATATCCATAAAAGGGATTGGTAATATTGGAGCCATCATAAAGATAGACATTATCCTGCTTATTACCGCCTGCATTGGGAGCAAAATCGCGGTTATCAGCTACCCCTGGGGCCAGTTGAAAAAGAGAAGAATAAGAACGTCCGAGAGGTAATTTCTGGACTATCTCAGATACCCAGTTAGATGAGACTTCAGTCGACTTCAGGTCAATTACTGGGGTAGCAGCTATGACCGTAACTTCCTCGTAAATTTTTCCAATAGGCTGCAAGACGGCATTAACATAAGTCTGACGGTCAACTGCCACCACTACTTGAGCTGTAAAATCGATCATTTCGGGATGAGTTACCACCAGGGAATACTGGCCGGGTGGCAGTGCTTGAAACAGGAAGCCGCCGTCTTTTCCGGTAATAAACTCCCTGCCGAGTGGCAAAGGCTTTCCAGAAATGACAACCGTAGCCCCTTCCAGAATCTGGCCATCAGCACTTTTTGCCACCCCGCGAACTGAACCTCTTTCCTGGGCCAGACCCTGAACAGAGGCCAGGAATAGAACTAACGATACTATAAAGATGATTTTAAGATTTTTAGGCATCTTGCCCTCCTTATAGCACCATCCAATTTTGATTAAACTTCCCTTCCAGTCCTTAAAACTAATTATATTTGTCATTTTTTTAAGTCAATAAAAATAGTTGTTAGACCTGCATTATTCATAAAACTTAACAAGTCTTGAGATTTCGAATCATCATATGTAGGGAGATTTGGACATGATACGATCTTCCTATGCATCACAAAGTCCAGGGATTTAGCTTAGGAATGAATGGTAAATTTTGATAATTTTTCGGTGTGGGGTTCTGCTTACTGTATAAGAAGCAGATAGTACACTTTAGCCTGTAGAGGCTCCGACTAAATTGGCCAGTATGCTAAATTTTCATCGAGAATGATCTATCGAGCCTGGGATAAAGTAGGTTTATCTGGATTATTTATAAATACTCTAGGTGATATAAGTTTTTGTCTTTATATATTTCTTAAGCCTCCTTGATGATTGCCCCAAATCCACTTTTCAGATGCAGAATCCAGGATTGCCATGTTAATTTGACAACTTCTTTGGCCACTTTGTTACAAAAATAAGACTCTAAACAGAATTCTTTTCTTTTTCATTCGCCAAAAAAAGAGCCTCTTACTTTTCAGGAAGAGGCTCCAGAAAGATTTGCGTGAACTTCTAATCAGTCTCAGAAAGAAAACCGGAATCCAAGTCGCATTGACCAGGTCCCAAACCGTGTCGCCCACTGGCCAAAGGCCGGATGCGGGTCTCCATATTCTTGGGCCCATTGTTGATAGTTCTCAGCCAGAGTGCCGTCGAGAATTTCTTCATCATCGGCCCAAATCGAGGTTCTGTTAAGGTCAGTATTTTTGCTCTGGATAGTCTTGGTGTTGGTTACATTGTTAATCTGCAGATTTATAGCAGCTGTATATTTACCAGCCAGTTTCAGGGCATACTCCAGAAAAATATCAGCCCAGAAAGTAAACGGCAACCGCCCAATATCGGCCCTATTTTCTGGATAAATGTATCTGTTGTTCATACGCAGATTGGTAGTCAAGGGAAGTCCGCTACGACCGTAGGCAGTCAATCCTACTGTTAAGCCAAAGGGGAAAACATAAGAACCGTAGGCCTTGAAATAATGGGTTCGGTCATGAGGCATTGGACCTTTAAGCACATTGCCATAGACATCGTAGGCCATGAACCAATCATCATAATAAAGAGTAACATTAGGAGCGTTTCGTCCATCTTCATCTGCACTGCTTAAGCCAGAATAGTTACCTTGAACCCGACTTAAGGTATAGTTGATGCCACCCATCCAGTTATCACTGAATCTTTTTTCCAGAGACAGGTTCATACCATAGTAATCTCTCTTAGCTTTAGGGACTGGCCAATACTCATCGGCAAACTTACCCCCCTCAGAGATTGGACGGGAATACCCATAACCAGGGTTGGTAATGTAAAAAATTTCTTGAAGGGTCTCATCAACCCATTCCAGAGCTCCAACGTCTTCTATTGTCCGGATCAGATGTTTATAGACCAGCCTGGCCGACAAAGATAGGTGCTCAGTCAGTTTTTTTTCTGCCCCGAAGGACAGTTCACTCTGAGCTGCTGGTTTAAGGTCAGGGTCAATTCGGTCAAAAGAAGGTGGCAGGTAATCAAGAGTTCCAGCATAGGTATTATTATATTCCTGGCTTTCTCTGTCATCCCGCACGCCGCTTGCCCCAATCTTAGTCCAATCAGGATCTTGAAGAGCATAGAAATCTCTTTTGTGCTTCCATCCGCCAAAACTCAACACCGCTATGTAAAGCTTCATAACATCATAGTAGATCCCATAACTGGCGAACAGCTTCAGGTTGGAATCCCCAAAGACGTCATAAACTACACCGATCCTGGGAGCAATTTTGTCAGTGAATTTGAAATTAACAGGCTTTTTAATGTCAGCATACATCGGGTCATCGGTAAACGAGGGTATATATTCATTTTCAGCCCTGACTCCAAAATTTAAGGTCAGCCGATTTTTGATGGTCCAAGAATCCTGCAGGTAGAGGGCCCAGTTATTGCTTCTGGCATTCCAGACCCCACCGTAAGGGGCAGTCCAACCGCTACGAATATAGTAATAACCATACTGACCATAGTATTCACTCGATGGATCTGCACCCACTCCGACGGGGAATCCAAGGGCATTGGAAGTGCGGTTCCAATATAGATAGACTCTGGGATATGGTGAAAAATCGAGAACATCTTCATGGAGCTGGATGAATTGAACGCCAGCTTTCCAAGCATGCTCACCCATCCAGGTGAGATAATAGGTAGCATCGAGATTGGCACTGATTTTTTCATAGAGTCTTTTTTGTGTCTCCATATAGGTTCCGGAATCGGTCCAGTAGGCATAATGCAAAAGATCTGGATTTTCCTGGAAGAAAGGGTCATCTTCAAAAACATAGTTGGAAGTATAATAATAAAAGGTGGTGTGAGGAGGTGGCTGAATCCGCTGATTAGTGGTGTTCTGTCTGTGCCAGCCGGCCCGCAGACTTATGAGAAAATTATTACTCGTAGAATAATCAGCACTGAAAGAAGTGGAGTGGTCAGGATAGTCATAACCTTCTTTAAACCATTCGTAATCGTATGAAGATGTCCCGCCAATTGAGGGGATAGCTCCACGATATTTATAAAAATTATTGACGAAACTGGCTGAAAGCCGTAAGCCCTGAATTGGGGCGGCTGTAATCTTGAATGACCCGTTGTAATAAACATCCTTATTGCTGAAATGATAAAAAGGACCCTCCCTGGAATTAAAATCACGCAGAGCAATAGTTTGGCCGTAAATAGGATTAAAAGCAGCAAAGAACCAAAAACGATCCTTTAAGATGTATCCACCAAGGCTGACTGCAGCTTCCAGTCTGTAATAGTTATCTCGTTTTTTGCCCCCATCAAAATACAAGTCATCCTGATTGACATATTCATACACATCAACATCATAAGGATTTTGCCTGAGATAATCTCTGGTTTTGCCCTGCATCCAGGTTTTGTTGTTTTCATAATAAGTAATCAAATCTCCGTGGAAGACATTACCACCGGACCTGGTAATAACATTTACCACCCCGCCCATCGAGCCGCCGAATTCAGCGTTATAGCCAGAGGCCACCACCTTAACTTCGTCTATCAATTCAAGAACAACATTTTGAGCTCTGGTTCCAACATGAATGCTGGTAACGTCAGTACCATCTACATGCCAGACATTTTCAGCACCCGAAGCTCCATCCATAGAATAACCTCCGACCTTGCTTTCATACTGAACCCCGGGGACGATGCTAATTAAAGAATCAAAACTGCGACCACGCGGCAAAGCCATGAACGTTTCTTTATTCATTACCTGCCCTTTAACCGTGGTTTTCACATCGATTAGCGGCGCCTCCCCAATAACAGTGACTTCTTCCTCAACTGCTGCTGGCTCCAGGGTTATGTTTAAAATTAAGGTCTGAGACAGCTCAAGATATATATCCTTCCTGACTATTCTCTTAAAACCAGGAAGGCTGAAGGTTATTTCGTAAGTTCCTGATGGCAAAGCCAGAAGACGATAAACTCCGTTGCCATCAGTTACGGCCGTAGCCCTGCCGACTAGCTTCGGGCTGGTGGCCTCAACATTTACTCCGGGCAGTGAATTACCCTGATCATCTACCACTCGGCCTGAGATTATGCCTTCTGGCATTATCTGACCCAGGGACAATCCGGCAGTCAGGAGTAATAAAAAAACAAAAACCAAAGGACAAATCTTTTTCATTTGCTTAGTTCCTCCTTTTTTTAGGATGCCCTCAACCTGGAGGAGTTTTAATCCTCCTGCCGATAACTTTAATTAAAACTATCTTAGCCAACAACTCATTCTTTCTCCTTTTTGCTTAGTCTCACACTTTTACCCTTTTTAGGATAAGCATATCTCTAACTATAAAAACTTGTCAAGAAAAATTATTTCTCTTTGGATCATCGCATCCACCATATAGTCGGGGCATATAAACTCCAAAAAATAAAAAACTCCCTTTCTTCGCGAGGATTGACATCTTTTGGAAAATCAAAATTTTATGGACTGAAATAAAGCCGCTAAATTAAGCTTGGTTATTCATAAATAATCCTCCAACAATCCAAGTGGGCAACAATCTGTTTCAGACGTTGTAACGAATTCTGATATTTTTAATCGTTAAAATTATCAAACTTGAAGCCCTGACAATTTTAATCTCTGGGCAGGTTAAAAGCGAATTTTCGGCCCAAGCTAACACCGGTAAATTGCTTCTATTGTAAAAGGGAGAAGCAAGCACAGAAAGCTTATAAAGATCTTCCTTTCATCCTGGGCAAAAATATAGAACCCCTTCCTCTCTGGGTGAATGCCGGAGGAGGGAGTCGAACCCACACCCGAAATGAATCGGACTGGATTTTGAGTCCAGCGCGTCTGCCTATTCCGCCACTCCGGCAAACAAAAGGCTAATAAACTATAAATAAATCGTCAGACTTTTTCAAGATTGCCCGCAGGGGATTTAAGCAGTTAATTCTATTAGATGATCTCTTTTTAGCAAGCATCGTATTTTCAGAAAATGCCTTTTATTCTAACTCCAGCGGGGGCAGATGACCAAGAGGCAGGGAATTGGCCTGCTTATGCCTCTACCATTGAATATAATCAGACCTGGATGCCTTCCAAAGGCCGGAGAGAGATATAATTCCTAAGGTTAATGAATTTGCTCCCGTTCATTGCCATTATCCTCCCTCTCTGCTATATATCTGTTATGCCGACTGAAAAAAGACTGAACAAGATAGTTTCGGTTCTTTCCAGGCGCCAGCCCGACCTTCGAGTGGTTCTGGAAGATGTTACCATAGCTCATAATGCCAGTGCTGTGGCCAGGACCTGTGAAGCAGTCGGAGTCCTGAATTTACACCTTATCTCAAGAGAGCCAGAAAAGGTTGTTTTTAACGAAGCTATTTCTACCAGAGCCGAAAAATGGCTAAATCTCATTTTCCATAACACGACCGAGGAATGCTTATCGTCCTTCAAGGAAAAGGGATATAGAATAGCGGTTACCTCTCTATCCGGAAAAACTATCCCCTATACTGAAATTGATTATTGCCAGCCAATGGCCATTGTTTTCGGGAATGAATCTATGGGAGCTTCCAAACAGGCAGTTTCTCTGGCCGATTATGCCATTCAAATACCAATGGTCGGAATGGTGCAAAGCCTGAATCTTTCAGTTTCAGTTGGAATCATACTTTATGAGGCTTTCCGGCAGCGGCGGGAAAGAGGTTTTTATTCAACCTGCCGCCTCGAATCTGAGGAATATGACCGGTTTCTGAAAGATTGGCTCCGCAACCTTAAATCCCGCCAGCCTTTTAATCAGAAGAAATAAAAAGGGCGAGGTTTTCACCCCGCCCGTATGAAGAATGGAGCAGGTCCTTCAGATTCTTCTCATTGAATCAAAGTAAAATAAGTTAAGGTTTCGGCCGGCTTTAGTCAGCTTTTCTGTTAACTCTTTAGTTTTTTCCCCAACCTCTGATTGAAGATTAGCCAAGGTTTCCTTATAGGCTTCCAGTTGTTGCTTATTTTTTTCCAACCATTCTTTCTGCCATTCCTTCATTTCTTGATAATAATTCCTGGCGACCTCCTTGGTTTCTTCTGTAAACTTTTCCACTCTAAGCCAGCCTCTTCTTTCTTCTTCTGCTACTTCTACTTCAACCTTCAGCTTCTTTTTATCTCTGATTATGTCCAGAGAGAGCCTTTCTCCTTTTTTCTTTTTCTGAATCAAGTCAGTTAGATCTTCTATAGTTTCTACCCGTTTTCCATCAGCCGATACAATCACATCGCCCACCTTCAGTCCAGCTTTTTCGGCTGGACTCCCAGGATTAATTCTGGAAATCAACAGTCCCCGACCGTCAAGAACCCCAAAATACCTGGAAAGCTCTGGGTTGAGCTGCTCCAGATAAACTCCGATAAATCTGTACTGTTCAACTACATCTCCGAATTTAAATCTCTCAGCTTCAGTAAACCTGGGTAATTCTGGCATGGGGGGTAATGCCGGCATCCGGCGGAATAAATCTGGAAATCTCAATTCCAGCTCTCGTCGGGCTTCTTCTTCTGGGACTGCCCCCAGCTTTATTTTAATGTTCTGAATCTGGCCTTGTCTTTCTATGGTCAGATTTATTGTGGTGCCTGGCTGGCGATTTCTAATTTCAGAAACTAATTGATCAGAGGATCGGATGTCTTCACCGTCTATTTTAAGTATTATGTCGCCTATTTTTAAATTAACCAGTTCAGCCGGGCTTTTATCTTCAACAAAGGTAATAACCACCCGGCCATCCCTGTCTTCGGCTATGGAGACACCCAGCCAACCACGTTCCACGCGACCTTTGGTCTTGATTTCCTGGAAGACATGCTTTACCAGTTCTACCGGCATTGCCATAGCCATGCCGGCGGCCGGAGCTTCAGCTTGACTCAAAACATAGCCGGCAGCAGTAGCTTCCCTGTCTCTGAAACGGAAAACTATCGGCCTGTCTTCTAAATATACTCCACGCAACAGACCAACCAGCCGGCCCTTTTCATCAAGAATCGGTGCACCGCTCATCCCTGGCGTAACCCAGAGATTCAGCCGCAAACGATCTTTAGCCACAGCACTCACTATTCCCTGAGTCACTGTTATCCCGGCATCAGAAGCCAAGCCAAGAGCACAAATCCAGGATCCAGGACTCAAATCCTTAGCCGAGCCGCTACTAATAGCTGGAAGTTTTCCGCCCTTAAACTGAAGGATAGCTATCCTGGTTTCAGGATCAAAACCCAGAAAATCTGCTTGGTACTGATTACCACCACTATCTATCACCACAAGTTTCTCATCTCTGGGAGATATCAGAGCCGTAGTAGCTATATAACCTTCTTTATCTATAACTACACCAGTAGCTACTCTTTTGAATCCGTTTCTAACTTCAACTCTGACCACCGACGGAGAGGCTTTCTTGACAACTTCAGTAGCATCACGATCAGCTGCTAAAATTGAACCCGGATTGGCCAGACCAAATAATAATGCACAGATTAATATCAGGTAAGTTAATCCTAACCTGAAAATCTTAATCTTGTCTTTCATTGCTAACCTCCTCAGTATCTAACCTGTTGGACCCAATTATCAGATACCTGCTCCAGGATAAAAACTGTCTGAATTTCATCATTTGACCGGCGCATTTCCTGTCTTAAGTCTAAGGGCTCAACCAGATGAATCGCCTGGTCTTGAGAAGCCTCTTGAGCCATTTCAATCAAGGAGGACTCTTCCAGAGAACTCGGCTTTCTGGCAGAAGGAGAAAAAATTATTAACCCGATAATAATCAAAGTTGTCGCTCCTGCTAAACTGAATTCTAATTTCCGCAGCTTTACTCTCTTTTCTCTATTCCTCTTTAATCTGGTCAGAACCGACTGTTCAAAGTCTGGCGGGGCTACGACTTGATTGAGCTGGCTGAGATATTTTTGGTCATCCATCTAAGCTCTCCACTTAATATAAGTCAAGTTTTTCCTCTTCCGTTTCATTTTCAGTTCCCTTACCTCGATTTTTTATCTGTTTTCCCTCCTCGAGCCTGAGTCTTAGATATTCTCTTCCTCGGCTAATTCTGGCCTTGACAGTTCCAACCGGCAATTTCAACAGCTCAGCTATCTCTTCCTGAGAAAAGCCTTCTACATCTTTCAGGATAACCGGAATCCGGTATCGGACATGAAGCTTACTTAGAGCTATCCTGATATTTCGCATCAGGCCCGGGTCGACACCGTCCTTAGAATAGCTGCCAGAGGCATATTCGTTGTTTATTTCTTCCAAGGGAACTGTGGCTCTCCTTCTAATTTTTTTCTTCTCAGTCTTAGCTAAATTAGCAGCTATGGAATATATCCAGGCAGAAACCGGAGCAATTGGCCGGTATTTTTTGGCCTTGAAATAAACCCGGCAAAAAGTCTCCTGAGCCAGGTCAATTGCTACTTGGTAATCGCCTGTTGCTTGATAAAGAAAATTGACTATCCGGTCTTTATATAAGGTCATAAGCTGGCAGAAGGCGGCTTCATCCCCTCTTTGTACTTTCTCCATGAGTGCCTGCTCATCCATCTTCTTATCCATTAACCACCTGCATTGAATAAAGTTGCATCTTGACAGTACTCCCTTAATAATATAGCTAACCTTATGGATGTCAAAGCCCGGAACCGGCAACCAGTTGGAGGCCCGTTGTCTATATCAAGAAGCTTAAGGGAACTTTTTTACTCAAAATTCCGTCTATCAGGATAGATTGCGTGGAAATACAAGAAATCATAAAAAATTGCCTCCAGGGAGAAAATGGAGCCTGGAAAATGTTAGTTGACCTTTACTCGAAAAAGATATTTAACCTGGCCTACCAGTTCTCTAGTAGCCCTCAGGAGGCAGAAGACCTGACTCAGGAGATATTTTTGAAGCTTTACCAGGTCCTGGATAAATATGATTTTGAACGCGATTTTACTGCCTGGTTTCTAACACTGGCCAGAAACTATCTGATCGATGAAATCCGAAGAACTAGAAAAGAGAGGTCAAATCGGGCTGATTTTGAAGAAGCAGTCTTGATTGCTGCTGAATCCGACAGTCCGGAAATTAAATATTTAGGTCAGGAAAAAGGCCAACTGATCAGGTTGGCTTTACAGCAACTTTCTCCTGAATTAAGAATAGTCCTGGTTTTAAGGGAACTTGAAGGTTTCAGCTATGAAGAAATTGCTTCCCAGTTAAAACTTCCCCTTGGAACAGTCAAAAGCCGAGTTAACAGGGGGAAAATTCAAATTGCTCAGGCTATCCTGGAAAAAGCCGGAGGCCAATTATGAAGTGCCAGGAAGCACGTTTTCTTTTTACCTCTTATCTTGAGGGCAGCCTGAAATCCAAGAAAAAAAATGAGCTCGAAGCCCATCTGGCTCATTGTTCTGAATGTTCCAAACTCTTGGGAATGGTTGATAATCTCTCTCAGGAATTAAGAAACCTGCCAGATCTGGAGCCATCATCTACACTCATTAATCAACTCTACCTGATCCCACAGAAAGCCTCCGCCCGGCAAAAAATCTTTGAAAAAAAGAAGCTTTTTAGCTGGAAATTCTGGCTCATCCCAGCCTTTCAACCTGTCTTAGCTTCGCTGACTGTGGTTTTAATCGGTTTATCGCTAATATTTTTCACCTCTCCCGGGAAAAGCTTCAGAAAAACTGTAAATCTCGAGCTCCACCGCACCTACAGCTTAGCTCAGAAAACTCTGGTTAAGGTTGGAATCCTCAAGGACAAAATTGATGGTTACCGTGAAAACTTTATAGCTTCTTTTGAGGCTAAAAATCTTTATAAATCCGAAAACCATAAAGCGGAGGATTAAATTGGAAGAAAAAATCAAAATTGAAAAAAAACCGGCCAAGTCACCCGTTCTAGCAGGGATATTTTCTGCGATCTTCCCGGGAACCGGGGCTATTTATAATGGAAACTACCTTAAAGGTATTTTATTTATCATTATTTTTGCTGGCCTGGTATCTATTCAGGGCCGAGGTGGCCAACCGTTTGTCGCTATCCTTCTGGCAGGATTCTATTTTTTTCAGATCATAGATGCTGTAAATGAAGCCAATAAAATTTCGGCTATCAGTCAAGCCGGAACTAACACCAAGACTTCAACCTCATTGGAAGTTGAGGCTGAAATATCTCAACCTGCTGGTTCAATCTCGTGGGGAATAATCCTCATTCTTTTGGGTGGCTTATTCCTGCTGGCTAATTTTGAGGTCATTAATTATGACGATTTAATCAGATACTGGCCTCTGATTCTTGTTGGTCTAGGCTTAAAGTTGCTGGCGGATTATTATTCTGGCAAAAAATTTAGCAAAAAATCTTGAGGAGGAAAGAATGTCCAAAAAACATAGAGAGAATCTCATCTGGGGTATTGTTCTAGTAGTTTTAGGTGGAATTTTCTTGCTGGAAAATATAGGAATTCCTGCCTGGCGATTTATTTGGAGACTCTGGCCTCTGATCCTGATTTTTTGGGGAGCTTCCAAACTTTACTACGGACTTAAGGCTAATAAAAACCAGCCAGAAAAGAAAGAATCAAGCATAACTCAGGCAGAAGTGGTAGACGAGGATAGAAAAGATGAGGCCTAAGGAAATTGTTTTACTCCTTCTTATCATCCTAATAGGAGTCAGTTTTTATTATCTGGAAGACCTGAGAGTCAGAGTTGAGGACTGGGATATTGATTTCCCTTTTGAGGGAAGCTCCTTTATTTTTGAAGAACAGATAACCGAACAGCCGGTCCCAATCTTAGAAATTATCAACAGCCATGGCAGTGTTCAAGTTGAAGGAACCGACAGCTCGGAAATAATAATTATCTTAGAAAAAAAAGTCTGGCAAAAAAATGAAGGCCAGGCCAGAGAAATTGCTGAGGAAATAAAGCTCCTAAAAACCAGAGAAGCTGACCGGCTGGTTATAACCACTAATCAGGAAAGCTTCAAAAAAAAGAGATTCACTACCAGTTTCAGGGTTAGACTACCAAAAGAAACTGCAATCCAGGTTAAAAATTCCTTTGGGCCAGTTCGTATATCTGGTGTCGAGAGAGTAAATCTCAACAACCCTCACGGGCAGGTTGATCTTCTGGAAATCTCAGGCCCGGCCAAGGTGGTTAACTCTTTTGAGAAGTTGTCGTTAATTGATATTGGTGGAGAATGCCAGGTAGAAACTAAACATTCCTCAGCTATTCTTAGTCGGATCGATGGAGCCGTCAAGATAGATTGTTCTCATGAAGATTTAGAGCTTTTCGACCTGAAAAGCTCTTTAAGCTTGAATTCTCAACATACCAGAATCAAAGCTGCCAGGATTGCTGGTCCGTCTGAGATTGTAAGTAGCTATGAACTAATCACTCTGAATCAGTCTGGACCAGCGGTTATAAAAAGCCACCATTGCCCTGTGGAAATTGTAGAATTAGAAGGTGACTTGGAGCTCAAAACCACTTATGAAAGAATAAGACTCGAAAAAATAAAAGGGAATCTGAAAATAGAGGGTAAGAGTTCTAGAATTGAATTAGACGGCTTGGAAGCTGAAAAGATTCAGATTGATAACTCTTATGAGCCAGTTAAACTCGAGAACTTTAGGGGTCAACTCGATCTGCGTCAGAAGCATGCTGACATTATTTTAAGCCCGGTCAGCCTTGATTTCCCAATAACTGTCACCAATGAATACGGAGATACCGATTTTTATTGGCCTAAAAATCAGATTGCCAATCTGGAAGCCGAGACTAAGGGCGGAGAAATACACTGGGAACTTCCTTTTTCTCCCGATCAAAACTTCACTAATAGTAAGGCCATGGTTAAAGTTTTTACTGGAGCTGAAAACCGACCAAAAATCAGACTGATAACCACTTATGGTCATATCCGTTTTCTGAACAAAGAATAGTTAAGGTATCCGAGGGCCAAGGCTTCAGCTAACGAACTGGTAGCAAACAGAAACCTTCACCTTAACCCGGCGAGAATTCTTCCTTTACTCTGGGCTAAAATCCAGCAGGCTCTATTGCCAGGGTAAAAGAAAAATCTCAGGAGTGTCTGAACCTATAGTTGGCAATCCGGTGTCCGAGAACGCCATTGATTTTGATGTTCAAGAAGGAAATTAGGTTGGTCAGGTCTTTCTTAAATTTGGTCACATAACGGACAAAGTCAGCTTCTTTTTTGAATCTGAGCAGGTTTTCAAACTCATCGACTTCATCTCTTAATTCGACCAGAAAATGAGTAATTTCCCGGTATTGACTGTTAATATCAATTAACTCCTTCCCGGACAGGCTATCTAATTCCGGATAGGGGGGAAGGGACTGTAGAATCAGCAGGCTTTCAGTATAGGCTTCATTGACTGATTCTTTTATCTCCTGAAAGAAAGATTGATATTCCAACGGATCCTTAATTCTAGCTTCGGCTTTGTCCAGCAGCCGGTCATACTGCTCTTTAATCGATACTATAAAATCCTTAATTCCCCAGTACTTTCTCTTAAAATTTAGCAGGTCAATAAAATCACGGCCGATGTAAATTTTATCCTCATAGTTGCTCAAAAGTTCCTTGGGCTCGTGGGTATAAAATTTAACCTCAAATTTGCGGCCATCATTGCTCTTCTCACGAAATCTGGCTAGAACTAAGTAATTATTCTGTTCAATAAAATAGCTACTCATTTCCAGGATAACAGTGTAGTGAGCCAGGTTCTGAATAATATATTCCTTAAGGTAATTCAGCAGATTTTCTTTTTTATTCAGAAAATCAACCACGGCTTCTGAAGGTATATTATTGAGAACAGAATAAGAAGGAGAAATCAGATAAAGGGCCGGTCCACTACCAAGCTCTAAGTGGAGATTTTTTAGGACACTCTGGTGCAGGTCATCGTAAAGCATCGGCTGGAGCGGAGGTAGGTTATTTACTTCAACCTTGGCTAATTCTTCAATTTCATTCATAATGGGCTCCTTCCTCCCATTTCCAACTCAATCTTAACACCACCAATCCCAAAAATCAAATTTCCTCAGGCTCTACCCTATAAGCCGTCCACTGCCAGCTGGCATATTTTTTTTCCTCAATCCTTTTGATAACCTCAAGCTCGGCCGGGCTAAATTGGTAGATTTCTGGTTTAACCTGGAAGTATTGCCTGAAACCATCGATTAAATAATCAACCGCTTCCTGATATTCTATTTTCTCCCCAAGAGCATCTGAAAGAGAACTTAGATTATCCTGACGTTCTCTATCGAGACCGTAGGAAATGGCCGCCAGAAGCTCAGTTTCCTTAACCAGGGGGATGGAACCATGCTGGAGGAAGCAGCTCCCGGTTCTCCTCTGGGCGCTGCCAATCACCTTTCTATTATTGACCTCTACTTCATTCCTGGCTGGATAGGCAAAACAAGGCAAATGACTGCGGGCGTAGCCTGAAGGGGTACTGGAGGTTAAACTAGCTGGCAAGCCCATCAGCCTAAGTCCCCTGATCAGAGCCTCTGACACAAGACGGTAGGAGTTTTCAAGAGTTGAGGTAAAGATATCACTTCTAGAAGAGGCCACTGAATAAGTTACTTCCAGATGATGGAGAACCAGCTTTCCTCCTGTCATCCTTCGGACAACCTCCACTCCCCTTTTTTGGCATTCGTCAAAATTTAAGACTTTATTGATGTTCTGACCGCAACCTAAGGAGGCCGTTGGCCGGAGCCAGGTATAGAATCTAAGAAAGGTGCTATGGCCATCTTTAGCCAGACTAAACAAATATTCATCAACCGCCATGTTCCAGGAGCCTGGGAGCGGTTGCTGGTCATAGATTAAAAGCCATTCTGACATCGGCAACACCTTTGGTTCTTAAGAATAAAAAAGAGCGGGCAACGGGACTCGAACCCGCAACTCCGAGCTTGGGAAGCTCGCACTCTACCATTGAGTTATGCCCGCTCACCTATCTAGAACCACCCAACTATTTCTTCAGAACAATAAACCTAAATTACCTGATTTCCCTCTCGTTCTTCTTTTTATTAAAATGATTGACTATCAATCTATCTGAATTTTATCAAAATGCCAATAGCTGTCAATAGAAAGACTCCATCAGCTTAACACCTAGTATCCAGGGGTGGGAGGAGAAGTAGAGAGGTTAAGTCTGGGGCGGTATTAAGTTGACTAAAAGGCAAAATTACCTATAATCAAGGTTGATAATTTTCAATAAAAAATGTATTTGGTATAGTTCGTTGAATGAGCAGGAAAATTGGGAGAAGTTGAGAGTTGCCTTACCTGATGTTTCCAGAAACAATTGGCCTATGGAACAAGTTAGCAAATAGCTCTGGATTATTTTGTAACAATCCAGGTATAATTGCTGATATGGAGAAATGATTGCTATGAGTTCTGATGAAAAAACTGTTTTACCGCCAACAAGCCTAAGCAGAATACCCAGTCGGTTAGGCCAGACTATAAGCTTCGATGGCCATTTAACCGGACACGAAGATCTTGAACTTAATGGAAATTTTAGTGGACAAATTGACCTGGCTCTTCATGATGTTACCATCCAGAAAACCGCTAAGGTTAAGGCCGAGGTCAAAGCCAAGAACCTGTTGCTTTATGGCCAGCTCGAAGGTAATGTCCAGGCAGAAAGAGTAGTTATCAACAATACAGGCCAGTTTACAGGCGATATTCTAACCTCTAAGATTTCCATCCAGAACGGAGCCAAGTTTAAGGGAACCATTAAGATTAATAAAGATTATCGGCCATAGCAGCTATCCAGATAATCTCAGTATCCATCTAGGTTTACCCAAATCTGCTATAATAATTTGTGGTAGATATTCACCGAGGGTCAAGACTTTTAAACCAGTGGCCCTGGTCATGAGGAAATGCCTTAAGGTCAGAAAAAAGTATTAGAATAAAAAATAGGAATATAAAAGTATAAGAATAGATGAAAAAATTCATCTTACATTCTGAATTTGCTCCCAAGGGAGACCAGGTCCAGGCCATTAACCAGCTAACCAAAGGAGTCCTTTCTGGCAAAGGCCATCAGGTTTTGCTGGGAGTTACCGGTTCAGGCAAAACTTTTACTATGGCTAACCTTATAGCCCAGATAAACCGGCCGGTGCTGGTCATAAGCCCTAATAAAACCTTAGCTGCTCAGCTCTACCAGGAATTTCGCCGATTCTTCCCTGAAAATAGTATTGAATATTTTGTCAGTTATTATGACTACTATCAGCCTGAAGCCTATATCCCTTCTACCAATACCTACATTGCAAAGGAAGCCACTATTAACGAAGAGATTGACCGGATGAGGCTGGCCGCCACCAACGCTCTTTTCTCCCGCCGGGATGTCATAATCGTAGCTTCAGTTTCCTGTATCTATGGAATTGGGGCACCGGATACCTACTATTCTCAAAGTTTTCCCCTGAAAGTCGGTCAGCCTTTGACAAGAAAACAACTCCTGGACAGCCTGGTTGGTATCCAGTATGAACGCTCCGACGATGACCTTAAACGGGGCAGTTTCAGGGTCAGGGGTGGCCTTGTTGATATTTTCCCTTCCTATGAAGATTTTTGTTACCGATTGGAGCTTGAGGATGGGAAACTTCAAGAAATAACTATCTTTGACCCCCTTTTAGGCGAGAAACACCAGCTACTCGACCAGGTAGTCATTTACCCCCGAACCTTTTTCTCGACTCCCAAGGATATTCTTGAAGAAGCTATAGCTGGAATTGAACAAGAACTCAAACGGCAAGTTGATTATTTCAACGGCCAGGGGAAATATTTAGAAGCTCAGAGAATTGAAGAACGAACTATTTATGACCTGGAACTTCTAAGAGAATTTGGCTACTGTCCGGGAATTGAGAATTATTCTCTATATCTAAGCCAGAGAAAACCTGGCCAACCACCTTACACTCTGCTCGATTACTTTCCGGACGATTTTCTGACTATCATCGATGAATCCCATGTGGCAATTCCTCAAATTGGAGGGATGTATCATGGAGACCGTTCCAGGAAGTTGACTTTGATCGAACATGGCTTTCGCCTCCCCTCAGCTCTGGATAATCGACCCTTAAATTTCAGGGAATTTGAAGAGCGAGTCAGTCAGGTACTATATGTCTCAGCTACTCCTGGGCCCTATGAGCTAAAGAAGGCTGGCCCGGAAGTGGTTGAACAAATCATCAGACCAACCGGCCTTGTTGATCCCGAGGTAGAAATCCGCCCGGTTAAAAGTCAAATAGATGACCTAATGAAGGAAATACAGGAGCGGGCCAAAAAGAACCAGCGCACTTTGATCACTACTCTGACTAAAAAAATGGCCGAAGACCTAACTCGGTACTATCACGAGCTGGGACTTAGGGTTCGCTATCTTCATTCCGATATTGAAACTTTAGAAAGGGTTAAAATTTTACGTGACCTAAGAAAAGGCCAGTTTGACGCTTTGGTAGGCATAAACTTGCTCCGAGAAGGGCTGGACCTGCCCGAAGTTTCCTTAGTAGCCATACTTGATGCCGATAAAGAGGGTTTTCTGCGCTCCAACTCAAGCCTGATTCAGACCTTTGGCCGGGCAGCCCGCAATGTCTCGGGTAAGGTAATTTTGTATGCTGACACCATAACCGATTCTATGAAAAAAGCTATAGATGAATCCAATCGTCGGCGCCTGATTCAGCAAAGATTCAATGAAGAAAACGGCATTACTCCCCAATCCATCCAGAAAAATATTGACGAGGTTCTGTCAAGTGTCTATGAGCGCGATTATGTAGATTACACCAGTTTAGCTGAAGAAAAAGAAGCCTATCTTTCTGCCAAAAAACTAAAGAAGCGGGTGGAAGAACTGGAGCGATTGATGAAAGAAGCCGCCCAGAACTTAGAGTTTGAACGAGCTGCTAAATACCGGGATGAACTCAGCCGGCTTAAAAAACGCCAATTAGAAATAAGGAGTTAAGGAAATTCAAAATCTGGTCAGAATCATAGATGAAAATAGAACAGCTTAAGCAAAAAATTAAAAAATTCCCGGCCAGACCGGGAATCTATTTTTTTAAGAATGACCAAGGGGAAGTCATCTATATCGGAAAAGCGCGCTCGCTTCATGATCGCCTTAAGAGCTATTTCCTCCCCTCGCCTGACCTCAAGGTCCAGAACATTCTGAGCGAAACCGCTGACATAGATTACCTGCTGGTCAGCTCAGAAAAAGAAGCTAATTTTATAGAAAATAATTATATTCAGTTCTACCAACCCCGTTTCAACCTGAGACTCAAGGATGATAAAAGCTTTCCTTTTCTTAAAGTTACCGTCAAAGAAGATTTCCCAGGTATTTATCTCTGTCGTCGAGTGGAAGATGACGGGGCCCGATACTTCGGGCCATTTAGTCCAGTTGACGATGCCAGAAAAATAATTAGTTTCTTAGCCAGAGCCTTAGGAATTCGAACCTGCGAAAACACGATTTTTAGAAACAGAAAAAGACCTTGTTTAGAGTACGACCTTAAAATGTGCAGCGGGTCTTGCCTCGGTTTAATAAAGAAAACTGCTTACCAAGAAAACTTAGCTCAGGGGCTAATGCTGTTAGAAGGGAAAAAAACGGAGCTGGCCCATCAGCTTAAAGAAAAAATGGAAAGAGCCTCAACTGAACTGAGGTTTGAAGAAGCCGCTCACTGGCGCGATGCCATCAAGGCTCTTGACGGCCTTAAAGAGACTCAACGAGTAATTTCTACTGAAAAAGAAAACCTTGATATAATTGGTTATTCCCGCCAGGCCGGACGGGCCGGCCTTTTTATTTTCCAGATGAGAGATGGCCGGATTAGAGCTTCCTCAGGAAAGGTTTTTCTAAAAGACGGCGAAGAGAGCGATGAGTATTTGCTGCTCAGGGCTTTAAGAGAAATTTATACTGAGCTAAAATCACCAAAAAAAATATTGTTGCCATTCAAATTGTCAGAAGAAGGAAAAGCTAAGCTCGGGTCGCATTTTAAGGCTCGACAACCGCAAGTCAGGTTTCTGTATCCGGATAGCAAGAAAAGGAAAATCCTTCTGGAGCTGGCCAGCCAGAATGCCGCTTTGCTTCTAGAAAAAGAAAGACCTTCAGAACCGCTGGCTGAACTTCAGGATCACTTAGGTCTGGCCTCGCTCCCACGGCATATTGAAGGATTCGATATCTCAAACACCGGAGGGACTGAATCAGTTGGCTCCTTGGTGGTATTTCTGGACGGGCAGCCGGCTAAATCCGAATACAGAAAATATCTAATTAAGACAGTTTCAGGCCCCAATGATTATGCTTCTCTAAAAGAAGTTCTGGAGAGAAGACTAAAGCGGCTGCTGGCAGAAAACCGGGCCTTGCCAGATTTGATATTTGTCGATGGAGGCAAAGGACAACTGGGCTCAGCCAAACAGGTTCTTGAATCTTGGCATCTATCTCAAATTCCGGTCTGTTCACTGGCCAAAAAAGAAGAAATAGTTTTCACCGCCAAACATCCGGACGGACTAAGGCTTGAACCTGCTTCCGCCTCTCTTAAACTTCTGCAACATATAAGAGATGAAGCCCATCGCTTTGCCATTAGCTTTCATCGGCAAAAACGTCAGAAAAAGAGTTTCTCCTCAGAACTTGATGATATTCTTAGCCTCGGGCCGGTAAAAAAGAAAAAGCTCTTAGCCCAATTTGGAAATCTTGAGGCCATCAGGCAAGCTTCTGAAGAAGAACTGGCTGCAGTTTTGGGCAGAACCACCGCCAGAATCCTTAGAAAATATCTTGATAATAATCCCGCCAGATAATAATTCATTTAATCCCGATTATTATTATTAATTGCCCGGGTGCTGTTATTGGAAATCTTCTTGAGAGATAGGAGGATTCAAAAAGAGAGCCTTTCTTGACATTCAGAAAGAGATGATTTAGCTTAGAGATGGGAGGGAAAAAGAGAGAAGAAATTATAGAGACGGACATTTTATCTCTGTCTTTTTGACTGAATTAATCAGGTAGGTTTGTCCTTATTATTACCGCTAACCGGTTGTCGGGAGAGAGATGACTGTAGGAGCCAAGATATTCGCCGGCCGGACTAAGCAAGCTGGCCTAAGTGTTGTCCTTAAAAAGATACGGTCTTGTGGTCAGTCATAGCCAAGTCTGTTAATGTTTTTTGGAAAGACCAAATAGCTAAGCTGCTAATCCTGGTTTGAGAACATTTTATTGCTGGGTTTGAAATTATGGCTAAATCAACCAATCAAAAAAGCCTCTCATCTGTAAAATACCGACCAATCCAGGCCAAAAATGGAAAATAATGTTTTTTCTTTTCCAAGAGTAGGAAAATACACCAGCGTTTTTTGCCATTTGCTGGAAAATCTCGGCTTAAAAGTCTTGCCACCTCCCCCTATAACCGAGCAAACCGTCAAGCTCGGAGTCAGGCATTCGGCTGATATGATGTGCTATCCCTTCAAGATAACCTTGGGGAATTTCATCGAAGCTATAGAACAGGGAGCCAATAGTTTGATAATGTTCGATTCAAGAGGCCGATGCCGTCTGAGACATTACTGGATGCTTCAGGACTTAACTCTGAGAAGACTCGGATATCAATTTAAACTTTACCCGGTATCGTTTTCTAACCTGCTCAGCCTGATAAAAAAATTTAACCCTGAGTTGTCTTATCTGAATATTTTTAAGAAACTCAAACAGGGGTGGGGTGAATTAAGGAAAGGCGAAGGGCCCGCCCCAACTATTTCCAGAGAAAAGGTCAACCTTGGCCTGGTTGGTGAAATATATACCTGCCTTGAGCCGGCCATAAATCTTGATATTGAGAAAAAGCTAAATCTGCTTGAGGTTAATATCTTTAATACAGTTCGCCTCTCAGATTTTATTAAAGCCAGCCTGCGATTAGACTATCGAGAAAAAAGAACTTACAAAAGGAGAGCCAAAAATTATTTAAACGGGCGCCTTGGAGGACACGGCCTGGAGAATATTTACAATTCCATGTATCTAATTGACCGGGGAATTGATGGAATAATTCATCTTCTTCCTCTAAGCTGCATGCCAGAGACAACTATTGAACCTATACTTGATAAAATTTGTGCTGACCACAATATTCCTCTCCTTCGCTTGCCCATAGATGAGACTCGCAGCGAAATAAATTTTGACACCAGGCTGGAAACATTTGTTGATTTAATAAAAAGGAGAAAAAAATGACAAGGGCCTACCTTGGCATTGATGTTGGCAGTACTTCGGTCAAGGGTGTATTGTTAGACCAAGAAGCTAGGATAATCGACTCGGTTTATCTTAGAAACAAAGGAATTACAGAAAGCCTGATTGAGGCTTTAGCGAAGTTGAAAAAAGAAAAAGACCTGAAAATAGTCGCTTGCGGAATAACAGGAAGCGGGCGGCATTTTGCTAACATCCTGGTTGGCGGAGATATTGTAAAGACAGAAGTTCTGGCTCATGCCAGCGCCACCTTAGCCTATTATCCTGAAGCCCGAACGATTTTTGAGATCGGTGGAGAGGATTGCAAAGTGATGATCGTTGAGGATGGAGTCCTGATCGATTTCAGCATGAACAGTATCTGTGCTGGGGGAACCGGGGCTATGATTGAAGCTATCGCTAACAGAATGGGCCTACCCATAGAAGAAGTTGGAGACATAGCCCTACAGAGTAAAAACCAACTGGAATTACCCGGCAAGTGCGGTATTTTCTGTCAATCCGCGGTAATTTCCAGGTTAAACACTGGTGCTGACAAAAGCGACATCTTGATGGGAGTATGCCGGGCTCTCATCAGAAACTATCTGACCATCTGCCGATCAAACAGGCTAACCCCCCCATATATCTTTCAGGGAGCCGCCGCCATGAATAAGGCTCTGGTCCGAGCCTTAGAGGAAGAAATCCAGCACCCAGTTATTGTGCCAGAAGCCTGTGCTCTAATGGGAGCTATAGGTATCGCTTTAATGGCTATGGACGAAGCCCCAGAAAAAACAAGATTCAAAGGATTTGAGGCTTTAGTTGAAGCAAATTTTAAGGTCTCAAATTTCAGGTGCTCAGATTGCTCTAATCGCTGTGAAGTAATTCAGATCTTTGAAAATGGCGGGTTAGCCGGGTCAGTAGGAAGCCGCTGTCATAAATGGGATAAAGCTGATTTATCTAAGATTTTGGCTTCCAGTTTAACCACCAGCGATTATCCTGCAAGCTGACGGCAGTAATTGATATCAAGTCGGAAGTAATTCGCTTTAGGGACGGGTTTCCGATAGATTGAGCAACCAGAACTATTGATAAAGCTGAATATATCTTTAGTCTTTGGTCTTTAGATTTGAAATTATCAAGGTTAAGAAATTCGGGGCATTATACGATTTCCTGGAATCGGTTAATATCCTATACTTCAGCCTATGAATAAAATTAAGTTGCCCCACATAATTCGAGAATAATCTACCCTAAAAAAAGCTTGACACAATCCTGACCAGCCAGCTTACCAGGATAGCCACACTTAGATTCAGAAGCACTGATATCAGAGCTATCCTTTTGCCCATTTCCTTCCAGATGACAGCTACGGTAGAGATACAGGGAATGAAAAAATTGACAAAGGTCACAAAAGTCAGAAGCTGAGTTTTAGTGATAACTGTTAGCAACTGCTCATAACCCACTCCCAGGGCTTGAAACATCATCAGCAGGGATAGCTCCTTTCTGAGAACACCAAAAATCAAGGTTACTCCCAGACTTTGAGGCAGCCCCAGCAAGCCGCTGACGAACGGAGAAAGGACGGTATTAACGAGCCGGTCAAAGTTTATAAAGCTCAGAAAACTCAAAAGAACACTACCAGCAATTAATATCGGCCAGGCAAATCTAATGAATTCCTTAAGATTTAACCAGGTTTTTTGCAGGATATTCTTAGGCGATGGCCACTTCAAAGATGGAATTTCCAGAATCAACCCCGGTGAAGAATATTTGAAAATTCTGGTCAGGACAGAGCTAAGAATAGCTATTATAACCAGGTTTAAGAAATAAAACCCTACGGCCCACCAAGGTCCGAGCAAAAAAGCTACCAGAGCCAGAATGATTGTAGTCCTGGCTGCACACGGAATGAAGGGGATGAGCAGAGTTGTGACGATCCGGTCACGCCTGGACTCCAGGATACGGGTGGTCATGATGGCTGGAACATTGCAGCCAAAACCCAGGATAAACAAGGGAACTGATTTTCCGTGAAGGCCCAGCCGGTGCATGAAGGCATCAAGAAGAAAGGCAGCCCGGGATAAATAGCCGATATCTTCCAAAAAACCCATCAGCAAAAGTAATGGGATAAAATATGGAAAAACAATGGCCAGCCCTCCGCCGATTCCTTGAATCAGACCTGCCAGCAATTCTGCCGATAAGGTCTGTCCCAATCGCTCTTGTATTCCTAATCTCAGAGCCTCCCAAGGTCTTAGCAGGCAGGCCTCCAAGGGACTTCCAACGTTAAAAATCAGGTAGAACATACCGGCAAAGATGAGCAGAAGAAGGAACAAGCCAAAAATGGGGTGCATGATCAGATTGTCCAGCTTTTCCAAACTGCTGATCCGGGCATGATGAACCTGGCTGCAATCCTCGGCTATCTTCATAGCTAAGTGATGCCTCTCGACAGCCAAAACTTCATAAGCCGGTGCCTGGCGAAGCCCACCAAGTTCTTGGCGAACTTCATCCAGTTTTTCCTTAAAGTTACGGTTATTTTCCAGGAAAAATCTATCGACAGATAGAGTCTCAGCTTCGATTGCTTTGATAGCCGTAAATCTGGGGTTAGCTACCACTGGAAAATTTTCAGGAAACACCTCTATCAGTTCGCTTATCCTTTTTTCTACTTCGAACGAATAGCAGAGATGCCCAGGAGCTACCTTATCAGCCAAAACTTTTTCCAGGCAATCCATTAATTCTTTCGTCCCTTGGCCCCGAATAGCCACCGTCTTGATCACCGGAACTCCAAGCTTTTTTTCCAGACAAGCCGTATCTATCTTTATTCCCTTCTTTTCTGCCAAATCCATCATGTTTAAGACTACGACCATCGGATATTCAAGCTCCAGAAGTTCTACGGTAAGCTCTAAGCTCCGGCCGAGAAGAGAAGCATCAATAACATTGACGATCAGGTCAGGTTTTTCCTTAAAAATATGGGTCAGGACCACTTTTTCTTGAGGTTCATACGGAGTCAGAGAATAAGTCCCTGGCAAGTCAACAATAGAATATACCTTCCCCTTCCAGACCACTTCGCTGTGGGTATGACTGACTGTTGTCCCTGGAAAATTGGAGGTCTGGGCCTTAAATCCGGCGATGTGGTTAAAAAGGGTGCTCTTGCCGCAATTAGGCTGACCGATAAAAATAATTTCCGGAATCTCAGACTTCATCAGTCTTTATTGGTTCAACCAGAATTTTCTGGGCTATTCCCCTTCCCAGGGCAACTCTAGCCCCAGTCGTTAAGTTCCTGACCAGGACAGGACCTCTCATGGCAGCCTCACAGTCAACAGAAACTAAATCTCCACGATGGAAGCCAAGAGTCAGTAGCCGGCGATGCAGCCCGGCCCCGCCTTTTATTTCAACTATCCTAAAAGTCTGTGACTGAGGGATTTCAAGCAGGCTACAGATTCCACCTAATCGATAGCTGCTGAGTTCGTTTTGCTTTTCTCTATGTCTAAACATGGTTATCTTTCTTAGACCTCAGTTTTTAATGTGTTATTATATGCTTTTCACAGAATAAATTTTAGTATCTTCTTATTTTTTATCTATCCTGGCATTATCTGCACATCAGATGATTTTCGGACCACGGTTTTTCAGCCTGAAGGGGCTCGCCAACATTTATCAAAAAATAAAATTTGTTTCTCGAATAATGGCCTGCTTCTGGCCTAGAAGCCGGTAAAGTGATGACTGTCTTGCTTTCGTCTTCCTCTAGCCTTTCTTTTTCAACAGGAATTTGCCATAATGCTGTGGTCAGGAGGAAATCATGGGCAAATTTCATTCAAAGGGCTTAAAGAGCTCATTCAGCTTGATTCTTCTTTTCATCTGGCTGGCAATTCCTCTGGCCCTGTCAGCCGATGAGGGAATGTGGCCTTATAATCTGGTCCCGAAAGACTATCTGGCCAAAAAATACAACTTCAAGGTTACTGATGAATGGCTGGACCACCTCCGCCTATCTTCAGTTCGATTTGGCGGGGCTTCAGCCTCATTCGTTTCTCCAGAGGGACTGGTTCTAACTAATCATCACGTTGGCCGGGGAGCTATCCAGAATCTATCTACAGCTGACCGGGATCTGGTCAAAACTGGTTACTACGCCAGAACCCGCCAGGAAGAGCTTAAATGCCCGGGTGTTGAACTCTGGGTTTTGCAGGAAATTGAAGAGGTGACTGACCGGGTTCTGTCCGCTGAGAAGCCGGAGATGAGTCCGCAGGAAGCCGCGGCGGCCAGACAGAAGGTTATTGCTGAGATAGAAAAGGAAGCCACTGAAAAGAGCGGGTTACGCTGCTCAGTGGTTACTCTTTATTCTGGTGGTATGTACCATCTTTACAAATACAAAATTTATAACGACATCCGGCTGGTCTTCGCCCCCGAAGAGGACATTGCTTTTTTTGGCGGGGACCCCGACAATTTTACCTACCCTCGCTACGACCTGGATATCTCCTTATTCCGGATTTACGAAAATGATCAGCCCCTTAAAACTCAGCATTATCTAAAATGGAAAACTTCTCCACTGAGGGAAGGCGATTTAGTCTTCTGTTCAGGAAATCCCGGTTCTACAGGAAGATTACTGACTTACGACCAACTGATTTTTCTACGTGATGTTAATTACCCCTTCACCCTTAAAAATTATAAAAGACGCCAAGCCCTTCTTCGCGAATACTGCCAGAAAGGTCCAGAATACGAAAGAATTGCCCTTAACACTTTATTCGGTATCGAGAACAGCATAAAGGCTATAACTGGATACCACTCAGGACTCTTAGATAAAAGTTTGATGGCCAAAAAGCAGCAAGAAGAGCAGCAACTCCGTCAGGCAGTGGCCGCTGACCCAGAAATGGCTAAGGACTACGGCTCAGCCTGGGAAGAAATCGCTCGGGCCCAGGAAGAGTATGCTTCTTTCTTCAAACCTTATTACTTCTTAGAAAGAGGGGGAGCTTTCAACACTGTCTATTTTAATTTAGCTAGAAATCTGGTCAGGCTAGCCATGGAAAAAGAAAAACCCAATGAGCAAAGGCTCACTCAATTCAGAGAAGCCAGGATAGCTTCAGTAAAAAGATCCTTACTTACCCCCGCTCCCATCCATGACGATTTTGAGATTTTCAAGCTGACTGATTCGCTGAAACAGCTTAAAGAAGAATTGCCTGACCTGCCAGAAACTAAATGGCTGCTCGGCAGTAAATCAGCTGAAGAAGTGGCTAAAGAGCTTATAACGGGAACAAAGTTAAAGGACCCTGAAGTTCGCCAACAATACCTCGATGGCGGCCTGGAAGCTATCTATCAGTCCAATGATCCGATGATCAAGCTGGCTTTATTGGTTGACCCGGTATCCAGGGGTTTAAGGATGAGATATGAAAAAAATGTTGAAGCGGTGGAAGTTAAGAATGGAACTCTGATTGCTCGAGCTATGTTCAAGCTTAAAGGGACTTCTATCCCCCCTGATGCCACTGGAACTCTGCGGCTCAGCTTTGGCGTGGTAAAAGGATATGTTGAGAACGGGAAGAAAATTCCTTTTCAGACTACCTATGCAGGACTGTTTCAGAAAGCTAAAGAAAAAAACAATCAACCTCCCTGGAAACTACCAGAAAGATTCCTGCAAAGGAGAGCTGCCTTGAATTTGAATGTTCCATTGAATTTTGTGGCTACCATTGACTCAATCGGGGGAAATTCTGGCTCTCCAGTAGTCAACCGAAAGGGCGAATTTGTCGGGACACTTTTTGATGGAAATATCCAGTCTCTCCCAACCCGGTTCGTTTATGAAGAGACTATTTCTCGCTCGGTAATGGTTCATGCCGATGGAATAATTGAAGCTCTGCTTAAAATTTACGATGCCAAACCGCTGGTGGATGAATTATTGGGAAGGAAATAGCTAAAAAATTGTCAGAAAGATTGCCAGATAGATTAGCCTGAATTATTTATTAAATTGGACATGTCTCGAGACTTTAAATGATAATTGATAAGAAAACCGGGATATGAGGAGAAAAACCGGGGGCATTAGGCGATTTTTTTAAATCGGCTCATATCCCCGATGTTCCTTAGTGAATAGTCTATCTGGGGAAGAATAAACGAAGAGAGGTGAAACATGAAAAGCTGGACAGAATATCTCTGGTTTCAAACCGCCAAAAGACAGGAATTTATAAACATCACCGGACGGGTTCAAGAAGCCCTTAATAAAAGCAGCATAAAGGAAGGTTTATGCCTGGTCAACGCCATGCATATTACAGCTTCGGTTTTCATAAATGATGACGAAGGCGGACTGCACCAGGATTTCAGTCTGTGGCTGGAAAAACTGGCTCCCCACTCCCCTGACTCCTACCAACACAACCTAACTGGAGAAACTAATGCTGACGCTCATCTGAAGCGGACAGTAATGGGTCGAGAAGTGGTAGTGGCGGTGACCGAAGGCCAGCTGGACCTGGGACCCTGGGAGCAGATTTTTTATGGAGAGTTTGATGGCCAGCGCCGTAAGCGAGTCCTGATTAAAATCATCGGTGAATAATTTATAGCCTCAAACCATTTTACAAATCATTGAGCTAATAGCTATCCTAATTGCCGGCGGTTTTTACTAAAGCTAATAAAGAAATATCTATAATTATAAAAAACTGTTAGCTCGCATCGGTGAGCTTTAGTTTAGCTGATGAATGGTCTTTTCGCCCATTGCCAATCTTATTGAGTTTTGAGGGTCTGAATTTTCGCTAAGAGGAAAGGCTAACCAGCTCAATTTACCCTCAGCTTTAAGAATACAATTGCCCGTTTATTTGCTGAAACAAGCAGTCAAGAGCAATTCTTGTTTTAAGTAGCTTTTTCTGTTTCTTTTTTTTCTTTACTGGCTCCTACAACCAGGGCAGTTAGAACCCCGACTACAAACCCGGCTCCGGCTGTAATTATTAGAAGGAGGATTAGAGGCATTTTAACAGTAACAAAAAGAAAATGGGTCGGAACCGGCACCCGGTTCTGAACTATTATTATCCCAAGAATTACTACCAGGATGATAATTATAATAAGTTTAACCGTCTTCATCACTCTCTCCCTTCCTCTCAATTTTATTACTTCCTGGCCTATAAAGGCAAACTTATTCTAGCTTCCATTTAAGCGAATACCTTACCAGCAGCTCAAAACCATCTTCATTTTCCTCCCGGCAATAAAGCCTTTCATTCTCCCCCACCAGTGGTTGGCCCCTTATTGGAAGCCTGGTTATAAACCTGCCCTAAGCATCAAATACATCATAGATATAATTGCCTTCTGGTGACCTGTCAAAAGTTTGGACAAAAAGCCAGCCCTGGTCATCGACAATAAATGTCCCAAATCCAGGATGATATTCAAACTCAAACTCTGCCTGGCGATAAAGCTTCTCCTTCATCTTATCCTTATCTTCATGGCTAATCCTTACTGGTCTATAGGCTTTTTTAACCCGGCGAAACAGTCTTCCGTCAGCATCATAATATTCAAGAGAGTAGTCTTCTGGTCTGGAAAAAACCACCATATCATCTAACCCAATTTGAAATAAAGGAAATGGCATAAAAGGGTCCAGACCCTTATCTGCAGGTATCAAATAAGCAGCGAATTCTCCAATGAAATTCATTTCTTGGTCAAACTTAAGCAACTTAACAGCAGGATCATCTCCAACCATCCCAGCCTCTAAGCCGTAAATATTTCCCTTAGAATCTAAACTGGCCATAAGCAAACTATATTGGGTAGTAGAAAATGAGTTGAGAAAATTTCCCTGCCGGTCAAAAAAAGAAATTTTCCGGGCCTGGTCGGCAATCATTATTTTATTCGCCTGGACAGAGATGCTCACCGGTGACTGAAATTCACCTGGCCCCTGGCCCCTATTCCCAAATTTTATCAGGAAATTTCCTTGATTATCATAAACAAATACCCCCGCCTCCCGGTTAGAAAGGATGAAAATATTGCCCCGGTCATCCACATCGAGAGATAGCAATTGGTTAAAGACTTTTTCTGTATCCTGATCTGAGCCGCCTATGGTCAGATCTTTTTCCAGAGTCAAAACTTCTCCGGCATACATCGGTTCTTTGGGATTGCTGATGATAGTAATACCATCTTCCTGAGAAACAGTGCCTCGCCAGCCTGTCTTTTCTTCCCAGCAGTCTGCTATCAGCAGAACAAAAACTGTAAGAATCATAAGAACCGTATAGTTTCGGAACCTCATCTCATCCTCTTGCTTGATTTTCTCCTCGTGTCTCTGATCTTCATATAAATTATGAATTGAAATCTCGAGACCTGTCAAATCTCAAGAATAATTCAGGCTAATTGACTTTAAGGCAGGATTCTGTTAAAAATTAATAAATGTGGAAATGGTTTTTAACTAAAATTTTCGGAACCAAAAACGAACGGGATCTGAAGAAACTCCAGCCTTATGTAGCGGCTATCAACGCTCTTGAGCCGCAAATCAGTCAGCTTTCAGACACTCAGCTTCAGGCTAAAACCGCCGAATTCAAGGAAAAACTCCGTCAGGGGGCTACTCTTGATGACCTCTTGGTGGAAGCTTTCGCAGTGGTTAGAGAAGTCGCCCGACGCACTGTCAAGATGCGTCATTTCGATGTCCAGCTCATGGGTGGTATCGTCCTTCACCAGGGGAAAATTGCCGAAATGAAGACCGGTGAAGGAAAAACCTTAGTGGCTACCCTTCCAGCCTACCTTAATGCCCTGGAGGGCAAAGGTGTGCATATTGTTACAGTCAACGATTACTTAGCCAAACGTGACGCCGAATGGATGGGCCCAATCTATAAATTCCTTGGCCTATCAGTCGGAGTTATCCAACACGACCTGAACGATGCTGAACGCCAGAAAGCTTACCAGTCTGATATTACTTATGGGACCAATAATGAATTTGGTTTTGATTACCTTAGAGATAACATGAAATTCCGTTTGGACGACTTGGTCCAGCGAGAATTCAACTATGCCATTGTGGATGAGGTTGATAGCATCCTGATTGACGAAGCTCGGACTCCGCTGATCATTTCAGGCCCGACTCAGGAATCAACTGCTCTTTATTATAAGGCTGATAATTTTGTTCGCCGCCTTCGAAAAGATAAACACTTTATCCTGGATGAAAAGACCCGAACCGTAGCTTTAAATGAAAACGGGGTAGCCGAGGCTGAAAAATACTTCGGGGTAGCTAATCTTTACGACCTGAACTATATGGACCTGGTTCATGCTATTAACCAGTCTCTTAAGGCTCATTTTCTTTTCAAGCGAGATGTTGATTATATGGTCAAAGATGGCCAGGTGATCATAGTCGATGAATTTACCGGACGGTTGATGCCAGGTCGCCGATACAGCGATGGCTTACATCAGGCTCTTGAAGCTAAAGAACGAGTCAGAGTGGAAGAGGAATATCAGACCTTAGCTTCAATTACTTTTCAAAATTATTTCCGGATGTATAATAAACTCGCCGGAATGACCGGAACCGCAGCCACCGAAGCGCCTGAGTTCTTGCATATCTACAATTTAGACGTGGTTGAAATTCCTACCAACAAACCGCTAATCCGAACTGAATATCCAGACGTTATTTACCGTACCGCCCGGGAAAAATGGGAGGCAGTGGTCGAAGAAATCACCGAACTCAATAAAAATGGCCGTCCAGTGCTGGTAGGCACCATTTCCATAGAGAAATCAGAAAATCTGAGCAATTTACTCAAGAAAAAAAACATCAAGCATGTGGTCCTAAACGCCAAATACCATGAGCTGGAAGCTCAGATTATTGCTCAGGCAGGCCGGGTTGGGGCTGTGACTATCGCCACTAACATGGCCGGGCGTGGAGTCGATATTCTTCTTGGTGGAAATCCTGATTATCTGGCCAAAGAGGCTCTAAAAAAGCAGGGCCTGGATCTTGATAAAATTACTCCCGAACAATATAACAAGGCTTATGAGGAAGCTCAGAAAATCACCAGTGAGGAACATGAAAAAGTAGTAGCTATGGGCGGTCTCCACATCCTGGGCACCGAACGTCATGAATCCCGACGTATAGACAATCAGCTCCGGGGCCGGGCCGGCCGTCAGGGTGACCCTGGTTCATCCCGGTTTTATCTGTCGCTGGAAGATGACCTGATGCGTATTTTCGGTTCTGATCGCCTGTCTGGTCTTATGGCCAGAATTGGGATGTCAGAGGGAGTTCCCATCCAGCATCCTATGGTGACTAGAGCCATTGAGCGGGCCCAGAAACAGGTTGAAGCTCAGAATTTTTCTATCAGAAAACACCTGCTGGAATATGACGATGTTATGAACAAACAGCGCGAGACTATCTACCGTCAGCGCCGTGAAATACTCGAAGGCAAGAGTCAGCGAGAATATTATCTGAATCTGATTGATAGTTTGGTAGAGTGGTATTTGGACGAGCATGCCAACAAAGACAAATCCCCCGATGAGTGGGACCGAGAAGCACTCCAACAGGCCATCTTTTCACAATTTGGCTTCGATCTCAATCAACTCAATCTTAATTGGGACGAGATCTCTTACAATGAACTTCAAGAGAGATTGACCTCGGCTCTGAAAGAAGTCTACTTTCAAAAAGAGAAAGCCCTGACTCCTGAGAGAATGTCTGAATTTGAAAGGCTAATCCTTCTTCAAGTAATAGACTCCCGTTGGAAGGACCACCTTCTGGAGATGGATTATCTTAAAGAAGGCATTGGACTTCGCGGCTATGGCCAGCGCGACCCCTTGATTGAATACAAAAAAGAAAGCTATGAAATGTTTCAGCAGATGCTGGATCGCATAGAAGAAGACGCCATTCGCTATGTCTTCTTGATTCAGCCAGTTGAGGAAGTGGAAAAACCCCGGCCTCGGCAGCAACCGCTTTACTATCAGAGACCGCAACAGGCTTCAGCTGGCGCCATCAGGGCCAAGCAGGCCCGGCCGCTTATTCCAGGCAAAAGGAAAAAGCGTTGACTTGGAATAAAAAACAGAAAAAAGAGGACAAAATATGTTAGATGAGAATTTGAAAGAAGGGCTAACTTTTGACGATGTCTTAATCCTCCCAGCTAAATCTGATGTTCTGCCAACTGAGGCTGATGTTACTAGCTGGCTTACCAAAAATATCCCTTTGAAAATTCCAATTCTAAGCTCAGCTATGGATACAGTTACTACTTCCAGGATGGCCATCGCTCTGGCTCAACAGGGGGGAATCGGCATAATCCACCGCAATATGTCGATAGAAGACCAGGCCGAAGAGGTAGATAAAGTAAAAAGACACGAAAGTGGGATGATTGTTGAGCCAATTACCCTACGTCCAACCGATAAAATTCACCGGGCTCTTGAACTGATGAAAAAATACAAAATTTCAGGTCTCCCAGTGACTGATGAAAATAATAAGTTGGTCGGTATTCTAACCAATCGTGACATCCGATTTGAAAGCCGCCTGGACATCCCGGTCTCTGAGGTTATGACCAGGGAGCTGATCACGGTTTCGGTGGCTACCCCACTCGAAGAAGCTGAGACGCTTTTTCATAAGCACAAAGTGGAAAAAATCCTTATCGTTGATGAGAATTATCACCTGAAGGGATTGATAACCTATAAAGACATTCTCAAACGTATCCAGTATCCACTGGCTTCCAAGGATAAACTGGGGCGACTTCGAGTTGGAGCTGCCGTCGGAGTCGGAGCTGAAGTTCTTGACAGGGTGTCCGCCTTGGTTAAAGCTAATTGCGATGTCATTGTAGTTGATACCGCTCATGGACACTCCCAGCGAGTTCTGGATACAGTGAAGTTAATCAGAAACCAATATCCTGAGGTTGATTTGATTGCCGGAAATATTGCCAGCGCTGAAGCGGCCGAAGACCTGATCATGCTGGGTGTAGATGCGGTCAAGGTGGGTATCGGACCGGGCTCCATTTGCACTACCAGGATCATAGCTGGAATTGGGGTTCCTCAGATTACGGCTATCGCTGATGTTTACCGGGTGACAAGCCAACAAAAAATTCCACTCATTGCTGATGGCGGGATTAAGTATTCTGGAGATATTACCAAATCCATTGCCGCTGGAGCCTCCACGGTCATGTTGGGAAATCTGTTGGCTGGCACCGATGAATCACCTGGCGAAGTTGTCATTTACCAGGGAAGAGCTTATAAGACCTACCGGGGCATGGGTTCAATTGAAGCCATGAAGGGCGGCAGCCGCGACCGATATTTCCAGGATACAGTCTCTGATGCCAAACTGGTTCCTGAAGGAATTGAGGGCCGGGTCCCTTATAAAGGCAGCACTGTATCTATAATCAATATGCTGGTGGGTGGATTAAAAGCTGGTATGGGCTATTCTGGCTGCCGGACAATCGAAGAATTGCAGCAAAAGGCTAAGTTTGTCAAGATAACTAAGGCAGCTCTGCGAGAAGGCCACGTCCACGACGTAGTTATCACCAAAGAGGCTCCCAACTATCACCTGGACTGAGCCTGTTCCCAGAATTCCTAATCTGTCTGAGCTATCAGACCTTAGTTCTTAACGTGGTTGATTCTGTTATTCTCATCAAGGAGGACAATTTTCGGAAGATGAAAATCCACCTCTTCTTCCGTCAGATGGCAATAAGAAGTGATTATGATGAGGTCACCTTTTTTAGCTTTATGAGCCGCGGCTCCATAAACACCGATTTTCCCTGACCCAGTTTCTTCTTTAATCAAATAGGTAGTAAACCTCTCGCCATTGGTTACATTATAAATTTCTACCCTTTCATATTCCCTCATGCCGGCAGCTTTCATCAGACTTTCGTCAAGCCCTAAGCTACCTTCATAATTAAGGTCGCTATGAGTAATTTTTGCTCGGTGAATTTTTGATTTAAGGTAAACCATGATCATTTTTCTATACCTCCAGAAATAAACCGAATATTGTCTATTAACCGGGTTCGGCCGACATAGGCTGCCAGAGTAATAAGAGCATCTCCCTCAAGTTTATCTATATTATTCAGGTTCTGAAGATCGATAATTTCTACATAATCAATTCTGACCAGAGGTTCGGTAGAAATCAATTCTACCATCTTCTGTTTGATGAGGCTGGCATCTTTCACCCCTTGAGAAAAAAGCCTGGCCGCCAGATCCAGGCTCTTGTTTAGAACCAGAGCAGCCTGCCTTTCTTGTGGCTTAAGATAAGTATTCCTTGAGCTTAGAGCTAACCCATCATTATCCCTGACAATTGGTAAAGGCACCACTTTGGTTGGAATATTTAAATCTTTAACCATCTTCTGAAGAATTACCACTTGCTGAGCATCCTTCCAGCCAAAATAGGCCTCGTCCGGCTGAACCAGGTTAAGCAATTTTAGCACCACCGTGCAAACTCCGCGAAAATGGCCGGGCCGCGATTTCCCGCAGAGCTTATCCTGGAGCTCTTCAACTTCAACATAAGTCCGGTAATGATCTGGATACATCTCTTCTACCGAAGGGTGGAAAACCAAATCCACCCCTTCTTTTTCCAGTAGGTTTCTATCTCTGTTTAGATCACGCGGATAAAAATTATAATCTTCTTGGGGGCCAAACTGCTTTGGGTTGACAAAAATTGAGACTACGGTAATCTCAGAGCTTCTCTTGGATTCTCTGACTAAACTCAAATGTCCTTCGTGAAGATAACCCATGGTAGCCACAAAGCCGATTTGCTTGCTTTGGTCTTTCCAGAACCTGATTTTTTCTTTAAGTTCATTTATAGTGTTGATTACCATCATTTCTATTTATCCTGCTTAACCTCGATTACTCCCGTCCACCAGAGTAAAATCAAAGACCCGAGGCAATCCAAGAAATCTGCCATACGGTTTCTACAAAAATAAAGCCACTTTTTTTGTTTAGCTTAATCAGGTTTTTTATACTTTTCTCTGACAGTTTTCTGTCGTAGCTTCTTTATTAGTCCCGGTTTTCCCTTCGGAAGATGGTAGCAATGCTGGTCTTCAGGATAGCGGGCCTGCCGAACATCGGAAATATAATCATTCACTGCCCTGGAAATGATTCCAGTTAGATCAGCATATTTTTTTACAAACCGGGGTAGATGACCGCTGGTCAATCCCAGCAGATCATTAATTACCAGAATTTGGCCATCACAATAAGGACCAGCACCGATGCCAATCGTCGGGATTTTAAGAGCATCGGTAATCTCCTTAGCCAGCTCTAAAGGGATTGACTCCAGAACTACAGAAAAAGCGCCGGCTTTCTCCAGTTCTAAGGCCCCCCGGAAAATAGCTTCAGCCTTTTCCTCATCCATTCCTTGAACCTTAAAACCACCGAGTTTCTGTACTGACTGTGGGGTCAGACCCACATGTCCCATAACCGGGATTTCCGCCTCCACCAGGGCTTTGACCAGTTCTAAACGCTGGGGGCTGGCTCCCTCAAGTTTGACTCCATCGGCCCCGGCTTCCTTGATAAAACGGGCAGCGTTTAGGATTGAATCTTTAAGGCTTAGGTGGAATGACAGATAAGGCAGATCGCCAATAACCATGGCTCTTTTTCTAGCTCTGGTAACAGCTTTAGTATGGTGAATCATCTCCTCCATAGTCACAGGCAGGGTAGTTTCATAACCCAGAACCACCATCCCTAAGGAATCACCCACCAGAATTACCTCCACCCCAGCCTCATCAAGAATTTTGGCTGTGGGATAATCATAGGCAGTCAAAGCAATGATCTTCTGCTTTTGTTTTTTTAGTTCCTGCAAAAGGCAACTAGAAACCCTGGTTGTTGAGTCTTGAACCATGTTATCTCCTTTCTTTATCCCCTGCCGCCAGGCTTGGGGTAAAGTATTGAGCCTGGTTAAAGGCTGGAATTAGGTCTCAGTGTCTGACTAGGACCTCTGAGCTCATCTTATATTTTAACATTTTTTTATTTTTTTGCTCGAAAACTCTGAGGAACATAATAAAGGGTACCCTTAGTTAGCGGCTTGATTTGTTCAATCAGGTCCCAAACATCTTTCTCCTGGCTGAGGTCCAGGTCATCAGCTTTGACCACCAGGAGAGGAGATGATTTATAATTAAAAAAGAAATAATCATAAGCTTCTACTATATCTTCAAGATATTTTTTTGAAATATTTTTTTCCATAGAATCCCCCTCTTTTTCAATCCTCCTCATTAAGGTTTGGACTGAAATCTGAAGATAGATAACCAGATCAGGTCTGGGAACCCTTTCAACCAGGATACTATAAATCCGATCGTAAACCAGAAGTTCATCGTCAGTCAGAGTCTGATAGGCATAGATTTTATCTTTTTCGAATAGGTAATCACAAATGATTCTGTCTACAAAAAGATCTCTCTGTAGAAGTCTGACTTGCTGATGATATCTATTGGCCAGAAAAACTAACTGGGCCAGAAAAGCCGCCCCTTCTCTTTCATTATAAAAATCCCTCAGATAAGGATTATTGGTTTGATCAAGAACTAACTGCCCTCCTATCTTCTGGGCTAACTGATGAGCCAAAAGCGTTTTTTTTGACCTGAAAACGCCCTCAACTGCGAGGTGCCTGAAACTTATCTCACTGCCTAATTTCATCTCGAATTATCAGCTTATTCACCTAAACAAAGGTAGAGCTACTCCTTGGGCTGAGTTGGGATCACCAGCCAGGCTATCAGATAGAAAAGAACCATGGGCAGGATCCCAGTGATCAAAGCTACTCCGACAAAAATCAGCCGGACCAGAGATACATCTAGGTCAAAGTAGTCAGCCAGACCAGCACAAACGCCACCCAGCTTTTTCTGTTCTACTGACCTTAATAATCTTCTAGCCATTTCACCCTCTCCTTAATATAACCGACAATATTTTACCTTATTGCTTACAAATTACAAGAGCTAAATCATTCACCAATTACCCAGCCATGCCTTCTTTATTCTCCTCTACCAGAGGAAGATCAGGGACATAAGGTGATTTTCTCAGGTACCAGAAAGCTCTCTACTTTGGCTTAGGAATTAATGAGAAATTCTGATGTGCGTTCGGTACGGGGTTCTGCCTTCTATAAGGAGACTATGGACTTTAGCTCCTGGAGGCTTCACTGAAATCGGTTTGTGTCTCTGATTTTTCCACGTCCCGATTTTTATATCAATGATAGTTTAATATCTTAAGACATTTTCATTTATATGAATATGGCAGGAATATAGATATTCTAAAACAGCCAATTTTCGTTGACTAAAAATTATGATTATGTTATCCATTAATTCTTAAAAATTCGCAGGAGGTATATGATGTTTGGCTGGACTGGAAATATTCTCAGGATAAATCTATCTAACAGGACTCATAAAATTGAAACTTTTGGTGAGGAATTCGCCAAAAAATGGGTTGGCGGACGTGGTTTTGCTCTAAAAACTCTCTGGGATGAATTAAAACCTGGAATTGACCCTTTAGGACCGGAAAACAAGTTTATTGTGGCCGTCGGACCAATCGCTGGCATCCCGGCTCCCAACACAGGCAAAACAGTAGTGGCAGCCAAATCCCCTTTGACCGGGGGCTATGGTGATGGCAATTTGGGTACCAGAGTTACCGAACACATAAGAAAAGCTGGCTACGATATGATAATCGTCGAAGGCCAATCTGACAGGCCGGTTTATCTATATATAGAAAATGAAAAAATTGAATATCTGCCAGCAGAAGAAATCTGGGGAAAAGGAACTTATGATACCCACAACTGGCTTTATAAAAAATACGGAAAGGGAGTTGGCCTTCTATCGATAGGACAGGGCGGCGAAAATCTGAATTTATATTCTATGGTCCGAAGCTTAGAAGGTCGGGCTGGCGGGCGTCCTGGGATTGGGGCAGTTATGGGCTCAAAGAAGCTTAAAGCCATCGTTATAAAAGGTTCAAAACCAATACCGGTTGCCGACCCGGATGGTATGAGAAAGCTTGGCCTTGATGACTTAAGGAAAGTAGGAGAAATAGATAAAAAGACTGGCTGGTCTATTCAGGGCACTACTGGAGTTCTAGCCTGGTGCAATGAAGTGGCCGCTCTGCCGGTTCACAATATGAGAAAAACCCACCACCCAGACGCCTGGAAAATCGATGGTGAGAGATTAAACAAGGCCCGAGTGGCTACCTATGGCTGTCCCAATTGCACTATGCGGTGCGGCATAACCATCCTTGACCACGAAGGACGTCAGTCAGAACTGGATTATGAGAATATCGGGATGCTGGGTAGCAACCTCGATATTTTCGAGCTTGATCAGGTAGCTTCGTTAAATTATCTCTGTGATGATTATGGTCTGGACACTATTTCAGCGGGGGCAGTTCTGGCTTTTTATGCAGATGCCATAGAGCAGGGCGCTGTCGAGGGCAATTTCCAGTTTGGAGATGCCGAGATGGCCAAAAAGTTGCTGGGGCTGGCTGCCAAAAGAGAATCAGAAGTCGGTAACCTGCTGGCTGATGGGACCCTCCGAATGGCCAGAAGAATCGGACATAATTCAGAAGCCTACGCCATGCAGGTTAAAGGTCTGGAAATTTCTGCCTATAATTGCAAATTCTGTCCCGGGATGGCCCTGGCTTTTGGAACTAGCCCCATCGGGGCCCATCATAAAGAAAGCTGGGTTATAACTTTTGAGCTGAACCAAACTCAACGGGATTCCTACGGACCGGAGAAAGCAGCCAAAGTAATTGAACTTCAGAGAATCCGGGGCGGTTTATTTGAATTCATTGTGGCTTGCCGCTTTCCCTGGATTGAATTGGGCTGGCCGCTTGAACATTATACTGAATATTTTAATAAGGTCACCGGACTTAAGTGGGCCCTTGATGACTTTTGGAAAGTATCTGATCGCATTTATTCCCTGATGAAGTTTTTCTGGGTCAGAGAATTTCCCGATTGGGATAGAACCAGAGATTATCCTCCGATGGTCTGGTTTGATCCCAAGAATGCCGATACCGAAGGACCAATAGCCGGGAAAATTCTGGAACTCGAAAAGTACAACCAGCTACTCGACCACTTTTACCAGCAGCGGGGTTGGGATAAACGGGGAATCCCTACCAGAAGAACTGCTGAAGTGCTGGACCTTAAGGAAGAAGCAGCTGAAGTAGAAAAATTCACCAAGCTGGAATAGAATAAAAAAAGAATGTCGATGATAAAAATCACAGTCAAATTGATTGGTCCCCTGATCAATCTGGCCGGCTTTTCAGAAAAAACACTTGAGTTTCCAGCTGAAACCACAGTGGAAGAAGTTCTGGCTTCACTACCTATCGACCCGCAGCGGCCAAAAATCGTGACCAGAAATAGGCAAGCTGTAGCTCCAGGTGAAAAGCTCAAAGATGGCGACAGACTGGCCATTTCCCCTATTTACTCTGGAGGGTAAAAACTCCAACCATTCCATAAGCCCCCGGGGAGTTAATTAAGGTTGCCAAAAATCTCGGAGGCAATCTAACCGCGGCTATTTATTATTCAAGCTCTTCAACTGCAGATGAGAAACTTTATCGCCAATTAGAGCCAGTGGTGAGGCTAAAAGCCGGAAGGCTATTAAATA
>JAQULR010000097.1 GCA_028749205.1 Acidobacteriota bacterium
TATTGGTCAGGGTGGCGAAGATGGCCTGGATGGTAAAGTGGTCAATCTCATCGCGGCGCTGACCTGCCTCGTAGGCACGATGGGCATAACGGGAGATATCCTTCAAGGCATAGATCAGAAGATCCTGGAGGGCGGCTACTTCCGGATCCTTGCCGCACACGCCGGTGACAGTACAGGCTGTACCTTTGGAAGTTTGTTCACACTGATAGCAGAACATACTCATCTTAATGACTCTCCTTTTTAATTTATAAATTTATGAATTTTTATGGGCTTGTTTTTTTATTGATTTTTTATCTGGTTGAACTTTTTTCTTGGCTTTTTTATTTTTATTGTCCCGGGAGCGAATCATGACGAGAAGCATTTTGAAAGGAACAGGAGCCGAGAGGGCATGGGGCACATTGGCCGGCATGACCACAGCCTGGCCGGCCGAAACCGTCAGGACATCCTTGCCAATCTGAATTTTGGCCTGGCCATCGAGCACCTCGACCAGAGCATCGTAGGGCGCAATGTGTTCGCTGAGTCCCTGTCCGGCATCAAAGGAGAAAAGAGTAATCGTGCCGGCAGCCGCGTCGATCAGGGTCTTGCTGACCACGGCGCCAGGGGAATAGTCCACGAGATCGGCCAGATCAGCGGCTTTTGCCAAAAGTTCTGGACTTACCGGGTTTTTGGTTTTCATTTTTTATTTTTATCTCCTTTTTGGATTGTTTGGCGAGTTTAACACCGTCTGCTACCATATCCGCCAGGGTAACACTCCGCAGATAATCAACCATCGTTTTCTGGAGAGATTCGAGCTTGTCCCTGACCGGGCAAATATGGCGGCGCTGGCAAGTGTCCTGACCAAGCAAGCAGGTGTTAACCACAACCGGCCCCTGGACTGCCTCGATTATTTCGAGTAATGTGACTTTTTCGGCAGGGCGGGCTAAGCGGAAACCTCCGAATGGTCCCATAACACTCTCCACGAGACCCTCCTCATGAAGTTTTTGCAAAATCTTTGAAGCAAAGTGATAGGGGACGTCAGCTTCTGAAGCCAGGGCACGGGTAGCAATGGCTTTACCTGGGGTCTGGGCCAGGGCCACCAGCAGGCGAAAGGCATAATCGGTGTGCTGTCGGAGAAAGTCCATTTTTTTATCTCGCTCTCTCATATAGGATTAAATAAGTCCAACTATATAAGACCTATATAGTCTTATAAAAGCAATAAGTCAACAGGTAATTTGTATTTTTATTTAATATTGTCTTTTTACTTTCACCAGCAGAAACCTTCAATAATTTAGTTTCGCTCCCAGAGTTAAGCTTACAGCCGCCCACCCGATTTTCAAGGGAAACTGGATTTATATCTGATATATCCAATTTCAAGCTGCTGACTTGTATAGACTCGAAAAAAGTTTTAAGCTAAAAATAGATGAAGCAAAAGATACTCAGGGCTAATCTTTTCATCGGGTTGGGGCTTATTGTTTTTTCGGCGGTGCTTTTGGCGCTGTCCGTGCCTTTTATGAAACACTGGTTTTATACCTTTGCCTGGTGGTCGTTTATTTTATTTCTGGACGGTCTTAATTACAGGCTCCAGGGTGATTCGCTGCTGGCTCGGTCGGTCAAAAAGTTTTTCCTGCTGGCTTTCTATTCAATATCCTTCTGGTGCTTTTTTGAAATCTGCGATCTGAGGCTTCAGAACTGGAGCTATCATGACTTGCCTGCGTCGCGGCCCGAACGCTGGCTGGGCTATTTTTTATCTTACGCCACGGTCATTCCTGCGCTTAAAGAGCTAGAGATTTTCTGGTATGGCTTTCTCAAGGGAAAGGCTCTGGCCCTTTTCCGCTTAAGAGCGAGCCAAAGTCTCATGACCAGTTTCTATGTATCGGGTGCCGTTTGCCTGGTCCTTTCTTTAGTCTGGCCACGGCTTTTCTTTCCCCTTATCTGGCTGGCTTTTGCTTTCCTGCTGGAGCCGCTGAACTATTCGCAGAAAAATCCTTCTTTGCTGGCCGAAGTAGTAGAGCAAGGGAAGTGGGATAGATTCTGGAGTGTGGTGCTGGCCGGCCTGACAGCTGGCTTTTTCTGGGAATTCTGGAACTTCTGGGCCGGTTCCCACTGGGAATATTATTTACCGTATCTTAATTTTGGCCGCATCTTTCAGATGCCGGTCCTGGGTTATACCGGTTTTATGCCTTTCGCTCTGGAAGCTTTTGCTGCTACTTCGCTCTTCCTGGCTCTGGTTGATAAATGGGGCAGAAAAAGAGTCGCCAGGCTGATCTTTTTCCCGGCCTGCCTGCTGTTTGACGCCTTTGTCTTCCACCTTATCGACCTCTTTATCTTTAAGCCTTAAGCCTTGCTAAGCAGGATAAAACGATAAAAACTTTGTTAATATAAGCACCTTAAATTCATCAAGATTCTCCCTGTTTTATGTCCGCTGACATCCATCAATTCTGGATACCATACTCAGCCCCAATGGGTTTGTTCTTGACAGGCAGAATATGGCTAGATAATAATTGAAAGCAAAGGGACAGCTAAGCTGACGGGTAATGCGATTTTCCTTATGTTTGAATCTAATTATTCGATTGGCAATTTTTCAAGCATCTAAATCATCTGATTAAACATCGTTGCCATTTTGGTAAAGATGGAGGCAATGCATAATAATCTAACCTGTTATGCACGCAAATTTAGAGGAAAAATTATGAAAGGATGGTCAAAATGAAAAAAATAGGAAATTATGGTCTT
>JAQULR010000098.1 GCA_028749205.1 Acidobacteriota bacterium
ACCGGGTTCTAACGATGAAACTGAGGTGGGGTAAGAAGAAAGTAATTCTGTAAGCCTCTCCCGTGAACATTGGGCGACAGCTAACCCTGGCGAGATTGCTCTTCTGCTGGAGATCAGGTGGGGGAAAAATTCTTTAATAGTATGAACTTAGTTTTCAGAATAAAGCCCTGACTGATAAGACCTGCATTATTCATAAAACTGAGCGTCTTTTAGGATTTTCTTGTCAATGATAAGTGAAAACCTCAAGACATGTTCGGCTTTTATGAATGATGCAGGTTTATTTCCTGGTTAGAATCTTCTTAAGAAAAGAACCGGTTAATGAATCCGCAGTTTGGACTACCTCTTCTGGCCTACCTTGAGCTATCACATAGCCACCACTATCCCCGCCTTCAGGCCCCAGGTCAATGATATAATCAGCACATTTTATTAATTCCAGGTTGTGCTCAATCACCACTAAGCTGTGCCCCTCCTCCACCAGCCGCCGGAAGCAGTTCAGTAGAACCTTGACATCGTCCATATGAAGCCCGATAGTTGGTTCGTCAAAAAGATAAAGTAGTTTTTTGTTTTTTTCATGCACCAAATGATAAGCCAGCTTGATGCGCTGCAATTCCCCACCAGAAAGAGTAGTCGTAGGTTGACCCAACCTCAAGTATCCCAGACCTACTTCTGCCAGTGGTTGGAGGCGGCGGACAATATCCTGGCGGTCAGCTAAAAAGCTAAGAGCCTCATTGATGCTCATCTGGAGGACATCGTGAATACTGCGACCCCGGTATTTAATTTCCAGGATATCAGGCTGATATCGTCTGCCACCACAGGTTTCACAGGTTAGGACTACGTCGCTTAGAAACTGCATCTCCACTTCCTGAAAGCCAGCTCCTTTACAATCAGGGCATTGTCCTTTGGTAGTATTAAATGAAAAATGACTGGCCTTATAACCCTGGGCCCGGGCTTCTCTGGTTTCAGCAAAAAGTTCTCTGATGCCATCCAGAGCTTTGGTGTAAGTAGCTGGAATGGAACGAGGCGAAGTACTCAGAGGCGATTGATCCACCCGGATAACTTTATTGATTTTTTCAGCTCCTTCTATCCGGTCAAAGCCATTGCTGTTCTGGCCAGTGAGGCCTTTATAGATGATCTCATCAAGCAGAGTGCTTTTGCCTGAACCGGAAACTCCTGTCAGACAGACAAAAACTCCTAAGGGGATTTTCAGGTTAAGGCTCTTCAGGTTGTATTTCCTGGCTCCATAGATTTCTAAAAAGCCTCTTGGCTGTCGGCGGCCTTCGGGCAGAGGAATAGAAAGTTCCTGCCGCAGGTAGTGGGCAGTGAGCGAATTGCCTTCTTCCATAAATTTTTCCATTGGACCAGAAAAAAGAACTTGCCCACCATATTCTCCAGCTCCTGGGCCAAGGTCGATCAAATAATCTGCTTGTCTGATAATCTCTGGGTCATGCTCAACTACAACTACAGTGTTGCCTAAGTCCTGAAGATAGCGAAGTATCTTGACCAGACGAAGGTTATCACGAGGATGAAGCCCGATCGACGGTTCATCCAGAACAAAAAGAGTCCCTACCAGGGAAGCACTCAAGGCGGCAGCCAGATTAATTCGCTGAGCTTCCCCACCACTTAAGGTAAAAGTCATCCGGTCCAGGGTCAGATAATCCAGGCCCACTTCTAGCAGGAATTTAAGCCGGTTTTTGATTTCCTGAACAAGTTTTTCGCCAACCTGTTGTTCATAAGAGCTGAGAGTTAAATTCTCCAGAAAATCGAAAGCCTGCCTGACGGTCAGAGCGTTAAATTCACCAATTGATTTTCCCTGAATTTTTATCGCCCTGGCCTGTTCGTTTAATCTGGTGCGATTACAGGCAGGACAGCTAATATACTTGCGGTAGCGGCTCAGCAGGACCCGGACCTGAACCTTGTATTTATGAGATTCTAGCCATTCAAAGAATCCTTTAACTCCATAGTAGCCATCGCCGCCATTCAGGATGAACTCTTGGTCTTCAGGTTTAAGTTTATAAAAGGGAGTGTTTGTTGGTAGGCCTCTTTTCTTACATTCTCTGATAAGCTCACGGAGCAGTCCTTTGGAAGCTGGTTTAGTCCAGGGCTCTATCGCCCCTTCTTCTATTGATTTATTCTTATCAGGAACTATCTTATCTTCATCCAGTACTGCCAAGTCACCGAAACCATGGCAAACCGGGCAAGCTCCTTGAGGGCTATTGAAGGACAACAGATTAGGATAAGGTTCTTCATAAACCAAGCCACATTTTTTACATTCCAAATGCTCAGAAAAAAGAAAAGTCCGACCGTTCTTAGTAGAGACTCTGATTCGACCGCCACCTTTTTTTAACCCAGTTTCTAAAGAGTCTGTTAACCTTTCCCGGTCTTCTGAGTCAAGTTGCAGCAGGTCCACCAATATTTCCGGGTTCTCCTGCGATTTCTTAGCCACTTCTAACTCTTCAGCCGAAATTATTTTACCTCTGTTATAAAACCGCAGGAAACCTTCTTTCTTAAGCTCGGAGATTTTTTTGCCCTGAGGCCAGAGAAAAGTGATGGCTAAAGATGTTCCAGCCGGGAGCTGGTAAAGAGTCTCAACCATCTGATCGATGGTCTCCCTTCTTACAGGCTGCCCGCACTTCAGACAGTGGATGATACCTATTCTGGCATAGAGGACCCGGAGAAAATCATAA
>JAQULR010000099.1 GCA_028749205.1 Acidobacteriota bacterium
AAATAAAAATAAGGTTTGATTTTTTCTACTGGATTTTTAATTTCAGTTTCAGCCACAATAAATATATCTACATCACTGAGCCCTGTTTCTTCTTTTCTGGCCAGAGAGCCAAATAGCCTTATCTCTTTTATTTCCGGGAAAGTATCCCCGGCTTCCTTAGCTGCTGTTTTTAACTCTTCCAGGAGCCGATTTCTATCGAGCCAGATAGCCTTCGCAGAACCTGATGAGGCTATTTGCCATATCTATGGCTATACCAAAAAGGTAGAAGCTATATTTCTTCAGCCTGAATGAACCTTTTTGGTTAGTATTTCGTAATAAATAACGAGCATTGTTTGTTATACCCAAATAGAAAAGCTCAACCAAGACAAAACAGAAGTTCAATTTTAAGGAGAGAGGTAGATGAAATTCAAATTTTTTCCGGCACTAATATTAATTGTTTTAATCATAGCCGTCCAGTTTTTGCTCGCCGGTTCACTCTTGGCCATTGAAAAAGCAGAGGAGACAAAAAAGACTTTCCAGATTCCAGAGATTGAAGAAAAAATCAAGATAGACGGCACCCTCAGCGAAGAGGCCTGGGCGAAAGCTCTCAAAGTTGTTCTGGATATAGAAATTATGCCTGGTGAAAACATCGAAACCTCGTTCAAAACAGAATGTTTCCTGGCTTACGACCGGCATAATCTTTATGTTGGATTTATAGCCCATGACCCAGAGCCTGACAAAATCCGGGCTTTTTATAATGACCGGGATAATTGCTGGCAGGATGACCTGGTGGGTATTATCCTGGATACTTTTAACGATGAAAACCGCGCTTTTACTTTTTTTGTCAATCCACTCGGGATTCAGGCCGATGAAATCATGAGCCTCGGCGGGCAACAGGAAGATATGACCTGGGATGCCATCTGGAATTCAGCCGCCAGAATTACCGGTTCTGGTTATGAGGTGGAGATGGCCATTCCTTTTAGTTCTTTGCAGTTTCAGCCTTCCCGGGATGAGCAAACCTGGGGGTTTGTTCCCTTAAGAATTGTGCCTCGCAGCCGGCGATATCAAATATCAATTATGCCCTTCGACCGAAATAATCCCTGCACTCTCTGCCAGGCGCCGAAAATTACCGGCTTTAAGGGGATTTCACCAGGCCGGAATCTCGAGCTCGACCCAACTCTAACTGCTGCCCGGACGGATGCCAGAGAAGAATTTCCGAGCGGAGGAATGAAGAAGCTCGATTCCAAAGCAGATCTTGGGGTCTCGGGGAGTTGGTATTTTACCAATAATATGAATTTAAGCGCCGCCGTCAATCCTGATTTTTCGCAGGTCGAAGCAGATGTCGCTCAGCTTGATATCAACAAGCAATTTGCCCTCTATTATTCGGAGAAAAGACCTTTTTTTCTTGAAGGAAGGGATTTCTTTGAAACGCCAGTGGAGGCTTTTTATAGCCGCTCTATAGCTGATCCCGATTGGGGAGTAAAAATTTCGGGAAAGGCTGGCAAAAATGTCATAGGTCTGGTCTCAGCTCAGGATACCATGACCAATTTAATTTTCCCCGGGCCTGAGGGGTCACGATCAACATCCCTTGGGCAGAGGTCCTATGCCAATGTCTTTCGCTTTAGAAGAGACGTGGCTAAAGGCTCAACTATTGGCCTGATAGTTACAGACCGGGAAGGGGAAGGCTATCATAACCGGGTGGCAGGGCTCGACGGCTTAATCCGCTTTACTTCTTCAGATACCCTGACCTTTCAGGTTCTCGGCTCTGACACGGATTATCCTGATGAGGTGGCCGAAACTTTTGGCCAGAAACAAGGAAGCTTTTCCGGTTATGGCGGTTCGATTGGATTCAGCCGCAATAAAAGATCCTATTATTTAAACGCCCAATATGATTTTGCCGACCCCGATGCCAGGGCTGACCTGGGGTTTGTTCCGCAAGTTGGATACAAAAGATTTGAGGTAGGAGGAGGGCTTACTCGCTGGGGGAAAAAGGGAGATTTCTTTAACCGGATGACAGTCTTTAGCAACTATGATCAGAGTGCTGGCTATGATGGAAATCTCCTGGAGAGGGAGTGGGAGGCTGGAGTTGACCTCGAAGGTCCGCTCTGGTCCTATTTTAACTGGGACATAGGGACGAGGAAAAAGGTTTATCTCGGACACTCCTTTAACCAGGTCTTCAATCAGCTATTCTTCAGCATCAGGCCGGCGGGAAATTTTAGCTTTAATACCTGGCTAAGCTTTAGAGATGAAATTGATTATGAAAATATCCGGGACGGTAAAGCTTTTGAGATTGAGCCTGAAATGGACATAAGACTGGGGAGACATCTTCAGGTTAGCCTAAGCCATCTGATCAGCCGATTGAAAGTCGAGGGCGGTAGGCTTTTTCTGGCTAATCTCACTCAATCGAAGATCATCTATCATTTTAATAACCGGGTTTTCTTAAGGGCTATATTTCAATACCAGGATGTTAATAAAAACCCCGAGCTTTATACCTTTCCGGTTGATGAAAACTTCCATAAATTGTTTAGCCAGTTGCTTTTTTCCTACAAATTAAATCCCCGGACTGTTTTGTTCTTAGGCTATAGTGATAATTATTTTGGGTATAACGGTGTCTCACTAACGCAGGCCGACCGGACCTTTTTCTTCAAAATCGGCTACGCCTGGAACTTATAAAAAGGGGGACACACTATCGTGTCCCT
>JAQULR010000100.1 GCA_028749205.1 Acidobacteriota bacterium
AAAGGGTCCTCAGAGCCCTTAAGGAAGTGCCCAGGCATCTTTTTGTGCCTGAAGGGTACCGGAAAGAAGCCTACGAAGATTATCCGCTGCCGATTGGAGAAGGACAAACCATATCTCAGCCTTACATGGTAGCCCTGATGACAGAAGTGGCCGAAATCAAGCCCGGAGATAAGGTATTGGAGATCGGAACTGGTTCAGGTTATCAGGCTGCAATTTTAAGCCAGCTGACGGACCAGGTCTATAGCATTGAAATAAGAGAACCTCTGGCCAACATGGCCAACCAATTGTTATCTTCATTAGCTTACGAAGGGATCTCGGTGCGCTGGGCTGATGGCTATTTTGGCTGGCCAGAAGAAGCTCCTTTTGATGCTATCCTGGTGACCTGTGCTGCTAACCATATCCCCCCTCCACTTTTTCAACAACTAAAGGAAGGAGGAAGGCTGGTGATACCGGTAGGTAGTACGGTTTTTTATCAGACTTTGACTCTGGTTAAAAAAGTGAAAGATAAGCCCGTCATCCGGCAGCTACTTGACGTTAGATTTGTTCCGATGGTAGGCGAAATAGAAAAAGAAAAAAGATAAGAAGTAGCAGACCGCCGCAAGACAAAACACAGAACTATACCCCCAGAGCTGAGCCTGAACCAATCCCCAGACTGAGGCCAGCAGACTGAAAAAAGAATTAGTGGCAAAAGCAAAAGGAGTAGTTAAGAGTGATTCTTGTTGAAAGAATTTTAGGCCGGCGGGAAAGGGGATACCGAGAAAAAATCCTAAAGGAAATATCAGAAAGAAAGATAGGATAAATCTTAAAGGTAGACTGGCTTGTAGAAAGATTGGTCCGGCTAAATTCAGAATCAAAAGTTCTAGAATTATGACCAGCAAGCATAAAAGCGGCCAGAAGACAAGCCTTGGCTGTCCTAATCTTTTTTCCAAACTGAGCAGACTCAGGCTTCCGGCTCCAGAGGCACTCAGCAAGAAAAAAAGGACCGCGCTGAGAGAATAAGTGGGATGACCAAGGAGCAGGATAAATTTGTGAAAAAGAGTAATCTCTACCAGCATGTAGCCAAAGCCCAGACTGGCGAAATAACAAAAAATTAGCGACTTCTGCCTGACCTGATTCAACTGATGCCGAGCTGACCTGGTCAGGGGCAGGATAATAACCAGGAGACCGATTATGAGGGCTTGAGCTAAAAGAAAAGCTAAAAGATATTTTCCTAAAAAAAGGGGATATATTTTCTGGTCAAAAAGTTTTAAGATATCGGTCAATCGCGACCATTTGAAAAAATCCCAGAAAAAAGGACGATCATCAACCGGGGGCCGGACTTCAAAGAGATAGTTACGGTAGAGGTTCTGCCTTTTTTCTCGAATGAAAAGACTCCCAGCCAGTTCTTCCCAGGTGGAGAGGTCTGATTGAATAAAGACAGTAGAAGATGGCTCTGGAGGCTTCCAGGGAATGGTCAAGTCGTAGAAACGCTCCTCAGCAAAAGTTTCCCAGCTCTGAATTTCTTGAATGGAAAAAGGTTCTTTTTTGATGAAAAAAGAGATAGTCTCAACAGTCCTTAAAATGAGGATATGCCTTTCAGCCTTTAAGCCGCGTTCTTCCAGAACTTCAATCCACAAAGCTAAAAAGCGTAGTTCCTGACGAGGTGGCGGCAAAAAATAAAAAACCGCGGCCACCAGACCCTCAGAGTCGAGAAGGTCGAAGGTTATTCCAGCTGCTTCTTTAGTCAATAGATAATCTTCTTCTGGACCATAAAAGCCGGAGCTAAAACTTCCAGGTAAATCAGGCAGGGGAAAAACGATTAGATCATAAACCTTGTTTTTCTTCTTCTCTTGCTCCAGGCCGGCTCTGGCTTCAATGGTTATTAATTTAACCTGGTCGTCAATTTTTCCCCATTCTGATAATTTAGACAATTTGGCCTGGTGAACCTTTTGAAGGAGAGAATTTTCTTCAAACGAAACGATCTGCTCAGCTTCAGCATTCAAGCCCAGAAAGAAAGTTAAGTCACTTTCTGGCTGTAGCAAAAGAACCTGTCCGCCAGAAACTTGTTTAAAGGCAAATGAGAGAGGAAGATAATCAAGAAAAGATAGTTTTGAAGGGTCAATAGGCTGCTTCATCAAAGCAGTAATCTTCTCGGCGTCGAGAGACAGTCCAGTCTGCTCAGGTAATTGACCATCAAATTTCAGGCTCAAACCAGGAGCATAACGAATAGCTGGAGACTCGAACAGATCCAGCCTGAGGGTTTCATCCCATAAAGTTTTTCTAATAGCGGAGTCTTTTTGCTTTAAGTAGAAAGATAAAGGTTTAAAATCAGAAACCTTAAAGGATAGACTCTCCCCTGCGAAAAAAACGATAATTAAAACTAGCCAGCTGGTCGCGGTTTGAACAGCTTTGGAAGTCCTGGTGGCCTTTTTCCAGCTAAAAAATAGCCAGGAGGCGCCAAGGGCCAAAAGGATAAGAATCCTAACTGCCCCCAGGTCTCCGGCCAGACGGAAGCCAAGGGCCGAAAGGATGATACCCAGCCCAGCCCCGGTCAAGTCAGCGAAATAAACCTGATGAACTATAGTAGAAAACCTGGTTAGAGCTAAAGAAATGGTCAAACCACCCAGGAAAAAAGGCAAACTAAGAATTAAAAAGTTAGCCGGCATAA
>JAQULR010000049.1:0-4721 GCA_028749205.1 Acidobacteriota bacterium
TAGAATAAGAAAATATGAGATAGTCTAGCAGTCATGTCGATAGGCGTATAGTTTTATGGGGTAGATCGGCGTATAGTTTTACGAGGCTGGTAGCAGAGATGGGTAGGATGATGAGAGTCATTTTTTAATAAGCCTCCTCTCTGTAAGGCACCTTGAGTTTCAGATTCAGGTTTTTCAGCCGGTGGCTGTGTGCGTATTCCAAATGGACCATCGTAAAAACCGAATCCCAAAGAGACAGCCTATCTGATTATCTCTCCGGCCCACAGCTCCTCCAGAAATTAGGGTCAGGGAGAGATACTCATTGGTTATGGGAAGGGAAATTTTGTTTGAGGTAGGTAGACTTGCCGGTTTTTCTTGGCCCCCAGAGAAAGTCTGATTGCTTTCTGGGGAGAGAAATTTCCAGGATTCTTTTAACCGTTACCATTTCGGACCTTATTCCAAATTGGTTTAACCAATTCGGAGTATATTCCGAAATAGTTTAGCTGTCAAGCAGATGGATGTATCAAAAGCCTTACGATATTAAAACAAAAGATACTTAAGATTAGCCTTATCGTCTATTACCGGTTCAATGTTTCCGGTGGTTGAGGTAAATAAGATGGTCACTCCCGGTCCATGCCCAGCTAATACGCTTGTGCTGTGGGAAATAACTCCCACGGTTATGGCCCCAGTTTTATATATGTGACCGTAACTACTGTCGCCATCAATTATGGCCACCAAATCTCCAAATCTAAGTCTGTCCAGCCCATATTCTTTGACTGTTTTTTCATCGAAAAGCTGAATGTCATAGTCTCCACTATAGGCGTGACTTGTGCCGAGACCAGAACCCATGATTTTGGCCGGAACTTTAAGGGCAACTGGAATCCGCAGCTTGCCTTCAGGCGTGACTCCCATACCATTTTTCCCAAGGGCCTCCATCAGCTCAGGGCTCATATTCATTACCTTGATTCCTTTAACATTTGTAAGCTCCATCCCTACGCCACAAGCGTAAACATGCATCTTATCGCCAACAGTTAATTTTTGAAGCACCGTCTGGTCTTTGAAATCCACCATAACATGCTCGGAGCCACCATGCTTACCGATGACCAACCCCACGGCTCCTTTGGCTTCTCCGTCGAGGACCCGGACTTTATTTCCAATGCCTGACAGAACATTAAAGGCATTGCTTTCTGAAGTTGATCGGGCTCCCGGGTTATAGAGAGTGACGGCGGGCTCGACATGATCTCCAGCCAGATTAACGGCGGAATCTCCTGTCCTGAAATTATAGGTTATGCTACCTGTGGCTGGTAATACCTGGAGTGAACCATCAGCTCCAATCCTATATGGGGGATAATTTAGCCGACAAGGGGCAACCTGACCGACCACCGCAGTCTTAACCAGCTTTTCTTTGTTGAATTCTACTGGCTTCAATTTCTGTGGAGCAGGAAAAATTAACTCCGGGCAGAATAACACGGTCATAAGAATTAAAACCGGAATAATTCGGCTGAGTAAGGAAGGCAGCCTCTTGAGCTCATAATTTACCTTTAACATGAATTGTACCTCCAAGATTGAGATTTAAATTTAGCTTGACGAATCGATTATATATCATATGAGATAATTTTATGGAAATCTTCGTGGCAGGCAACCTTTTGGTTGTTTATTTCGTATAATTTAGATATAAAGGTGCCTTGATGTATTCTAATAAGTCAACCTTTTTTCTGCGACTTATCCTGCTATATATATCAGAGATAAATATTTCTTTAGGAGGGCTTAATGAAGAATATTACCAGGAGGTCTTTTATTAAAACCGGGGCAACGGCCGTGGCCGGAACAATTGCTGCCTCCAGCTTTCTGCCGAAGGGCTGGTATGCTTTTGCTCGGGAAGACGCCAGCGGTTATTTTGAGCAGGAATTTGGAATAAGTGATGAGCTCTGCCGGAAAGTTCTAAGTGAAGCCCTGTCTAAGGGTGGCGATTTTGCTGACCTGTTTTTCGAGCATACCATCAGCAACTTCCTAATACTGGAAGACGGGAAGGTCAATCGGGCTGCCTGTGAAGTAGCTCTAGGTGTGGGTATTCGGACTGTTAAAGGCGACCAGGTAGGTTATGGCTTCACTCAGGACTTGAGCGAAAAAGCCATGCTGGCTGCAGCCTCAACCGCAGCTACCATAGCCAGTGCCTCAGGCAAAAAGCCTGCCTCCAAGTTTGTTCCTCCGAAAACGAAGAACTACTATCCTGTGAAGACCCTACTTTCCTCAGTTCCGCTCGAGACGAAGCTGCCACTGGTGCAGTCAGTAAACGAGAAGTGCTTCAGTCTATCTCCTCTGGTTCGCAAGGTGACTGTTGTCTTTCACGACCAGCAAAAGCGTATTATGGTGGTAACCAGCGATGGGGTTAAAGGCGAAGACCTTCAGCCGCGAAGCTATCTTTCATCGAGCGTGGTGGCTGAGAAAGATGGCCGCTGGGAGAGGTCAGGCTGGAACTATGGCGGACGGCGAGATTTCTCCTATTACACGCCTGCTCTTGTTCAGGAACTGGCTCAGAAAGCAGTGGACCGGACGCTGGTCCTTTTTGAGGCCATTCAGCCTCCGGCCGGCGAAATGCCAGTAGTCCTCGGGCCGGGTGTCACCGGTGTTTTGCTCCACGAAGCCATCGGTCATGGCATGGAGGCAGACTTCAACCGTAAAAAAATCTCGACTTATTGCACCATGCTTGGGAAAAAAGTAGCCGAGCCCTTCGTAACTATCATTGATGATGGCACTGTTCCTTATCTTAGTGGATCAATCAATTTTGATGACGAGGGAACACCGGCCCAGAAGACGATTCTGGTTGATAAAGGAATCCTCAGCAGTTACCTCCATGACCGGATTTCGGCTCGCTCCTACGGTGTCAAGTCAACGGGGAGTGGCCGGCGCCAAAGTTATCAACACTATCCTATTCCACGAATGCGCAACACTTACATGCTGGCGGGGGAGGCCAGCCCTGAAGAGGTGATCAAAGCTGCCGGCAAAGGTATCTATGTCCAGGATGTGGCTAACGGCCAGGTAAAAATAGGGGAAGGCGACTTTGCCTTTTATGTCTCGCAGGGGCGTCTCATAGAAAATGGAAAACTCGGAGCTCCGATCAAGGATGTCAACATCATGGGCAATGGCCCCAAAATGCTGACCGATATCATTATGGTGGCTAAGGACTTTGAGTTTGCTCAAGGCGGAGGTGGTAGCTGCGGCAAGGGTGGGCAGGCTGTGCCGGTCGGTTTTGGGCAGCCGACGTGCCTAGTGAAGTCACTTACCGTTGGTGGAGTTAGAGGCTGAGGAAAGGAGGAAGATGATGAAAAAAGAATTATATGATTTAGCTGAAAGAGCCATAAAAATAGCCAAAGCCGCTGGGGCAGACGATTGCCGGGTGTCCATCAACGGCGACCGATTTGTAGAGATTAGCTACCGGGAGCGCCGACCTGAAGGTATCAAGGAAGCCACGAGCCGTGGGTTACAGGTAGAAATTTTCGTCAACAAACGGTATTCAGTTCAGACCACTTCAGACCTTCGTCCCGAGGCTTTGAAAACCTTTATTGAAAAGGCGGTGGCCTCGACCAGACTGCTGGAGGAAGACCCACTGCGGACTCTACCCGACCCGAAATATTATCAGGGGCGTAAGACACTTGACCTCAAGCAATATGACCCTGATTATAAAAAGCTGACTCCGGAAAGCCGGCACAACTTTGTCCGGGCAATTGAGGAAAGCTGCCTGGCCAAAGGGGGCGATAAGGTCATTTCCGTTTCTGCCAGCGGCTATGATAGCTACTCTGAGCAAGTGCTTATGGCCAGCAATGGCTTTGACGGCTATGTTGAATACACTGCTTTTTATGGGGCGGCCCAGATGACGGCTAAAGATGAAGGTGACCGGCGGCCAGCCGATTATAATGTGGCCATAGCTATGATCCGCAAGGATTTGCCCAGGCCGGAGGAGATTGGGGCTGAGGCTGCTTCCCGGACTTTAAGCCTTCTCGGGGCAAAGAAAATTAAAACAGAGAAGTTGCCGATTATCATTGAAAACCGGGTCGTTGGCCAGGTAGCCATCGGACTCCTCCAGGCAATGTTCGGGCGTAGTATCCAGCAGAAACAGTCTTTTTTAGCAGACAAAAAGGGCCAGAAAGTGGGGAGCGAGCAGCTGACTCTTATCGATGATCCCCTTATTCCTGGCGGTCTGGGCAGCCGGACCTTTGATGACCAGGGTATAGCTGCCAAAAAGATGGTGATGATTGAGACCGGAGTGCTCAGGGAATTCTACGTAGATTGGTATTACGGACGGAAGCTGGGCTGGGAACCAACGACCGGGAGTCCGTCTAACCTGGTGATTCCGACAGGGAAGCGTTCGATCAAAGAGATTATGAAAGACCTGGGCCGGGGGATTTTTGTGACCGGGTTTATCGGAGGGAACTCCAACTCGACGACTGGGGATTTCTCGATTGGCATCATTGGACAGCTTTTCGAAAAAGGAGAAATCGTTCATCCGGTCTCGGAAATGAACATTGCTGATAACCATTTGAAATTCTGGCCGAGGCTGGTCGAAGCAGCCAATGATCCCTATCCTTATTCTCAGATGCGGTTTCCCAGCCTGGTGTTTAGCGACGTGGTCGTCTCCGGAATCTAACGGCTCAGGGGCAGGGCTCAAGCCAAATATAACCTGTGTAATATGGGAAGCCGTCCTCCCGGGTCATAATACTATAGAGCTACTGTCAACTGGGTAC
>JAQULR010000049.1:4821-9451 GCA_028749205.1 Acidobacteriota bacterium
TTTAGCGACGTGGTCGTCTCCGGAATCTAACGGCTCAGGGGCAGGGCTCAAGCCAAATATAACCTGTGTAATATGGGAAGCCGTCCTCCCGGGTCATAATACTATAGAGCTACTGTCAACTGGGTACAGGCCTGATTTGTTGGATATTATAGAACAAAGGCAAAAAATCCAGACACTACAGGTTTTAACAACCCTTAAAAATGAGAATGGCTCCAGGCAATATTTTGTTTGTAATGTTTTGGGTCAGCAGGTATAATCTTTTGTCTTAAGTGAGTTTCTTTTGGTTCGATTAGTAAGAAAAACCGAAATCAAGCCTATTGCTTTTATTAAACTTTCTGACTGCCAAAAATCACCCTTAATAATCAATTTAATCGCCAAGAAAGGAGAAAAATACAGATGAAAAGGCGAAGTCTGTCTATTGGTGTTTTTTTAATCATATTGGCCATGGCCGCCAGTCTTTGGGCAGAAAATGTTCCTGTGACCAAAGCTAATTATGAATTGCCAGCCCGTTTTACCCCTAATAAAATGAAAAAAATGGTCTTCAGCACCTCGGTAAATGCTCACTGGCTCAAAAATAGTAACCGCTTCTGGTATATCTACGAAACCAGCGATGGGAGGAATTTTTTCCTGGTTGACCCGGCTAAAAAACAAAAACGCCCTATTTTTGACAATGTCAAGATGGCTGCTCTTCTATCAACTCTGACTAAAGACCCCTATGAAGCCAAACATCTGCCGATTGATACGGTCAAATTCGTAAAAAATGAAACCGCAGTCTATTTCAAAGTTCCCAAAAACAAAGACGTTTTAGAAGCTGAAATACGGGAAGAAGAGAGAGCCAAAAAGCAAGAAAAAAAGGAAGTCGAAAAGAAAGAGGAGACAATACAGGAAATTATAAGGAAAAGAGGAGATGCTGATGAAGAAAAAAGTGCTGTAGAAAAGGCCAGGGAGGAAGCCCGGAAATACCATCATTTTGAATACGACCTGGCCACAGGTCAGCTGACTCTCCTTAAGGATTACGTCGGAGAACCTGAACGCCCCCGCTGGGCCAGTATTTCTCCTGATGGAAATACCATTGTCTTCGGACGCCATGAAAATCTTTATTACATGGATAAAGAAAATTATGAGAAATGGCTGAAGAATCCTAAGGATGAAACAATTGTCGAGCATCAATTAACCACCGATGGTGAGGAGCATTACAGTTATCATGGCCTTTCAGGCAGAGGAGAAACCAACGTTGAGAAGGAAAAAAATAAGGACAAAAGAAAACCGGCTTATATAATTTGGTCTCAGGACTCCAAAAAATTCGCTATGATCCGTTCCGATTACCGGACGGTCAAAGACCTCTGGGTGATTAACTCTATTGCTGAGCCCCGACCGACCCTGGAAACTTATAAGTATCACCTGCCAGGCGAGAAGGAAGCTCCTCAGGATGAACTGCTAATTTTTGACCTGGCGACCAAGACCAAACTTAAAGCCGAGGCTGAGAGATTTAAAGATCAGACTTTAAATATCATGACCGCTCCTTACCCGCCGAGTTCCCGTGATGATGATTACCGGCCACCCTTGTGGTTGTCAGAGACTTCCGACCGGGTTTATTTTTCCCGGACCAGTCGTGACCTGAAAAGGATCGATATCTGCTATGCCGAAGCAACTACCGGCAAGGTAAAGGTGCTGATTGAAGAGCGTCTTAATACTTATGTGGAGACTCGTCCTCTTGGCTTTATTGCCAATGGAAAAGAGCTGGTTCATTGGTCAGAAAGAGATGGCTGGGGCCATTTCTACCTTTATGACAGCGACGGCAACTTAAAAAGGCAGCTCACCTCAGGACCTTTCCACTGTGAGAGGATTCTGGGAATAGATGAAAAAAATCGTGTTCTTTACTTCATAGCTAACGGCCGGGATGAAGAGATTGATCCCTATTATGAGCACCTTTATCGAGTTAATCTTGATGGGACTGGATTTCAGATATTAAATAAAGATAACTTTAACCACCAGATTTCTGTTGATGATAATAATCTCTACTTTGTAGATAACTTCTCCCGGGTCGACACCATCCCAGAGGCTGTCCTGAGAGATAACCGCGGTAATGTTCTCCTGAAAATGGAATCTCCGGATTTGTCTCTTCTCTTTGAAATGGGTTTTCAATTCCCGGAGACTTTTAAGGTAAAAGCCGACGACGGGAAAACTGACCTCTATGGAGTTATGTATAAGCCCTTTGATTTTGATGAAAACAAAAAATATCCCATTATTGCCTATGTTTACCCTGGACCCCAGACTGAGTCTGTCGATAAATCGTTTTCTGCCAGGGGAGACCGGACCTGGCGGTTAGCCCAATTTGGATTTATTGTCATTACTGTTGGTAACCGGGGTGGACATCCCAGCCGTTCCAAGTGGTATCACAATTATGGCTATGGAAATCTAAGAGACTACGGATTAGCCGATAAAAAAGCAGCCATTGAGCAACTGGCAGCCCGGCATCCTTATATTGACCTTAAGAAGGTTGGTATTTTCGGACATTCCGGGGGAGGATTTATGTCAACGGCGGCTATGCTGGTCTATCCAGACTTTTTCAAAGTGGCGGTCTCCTCTTCTGGAAACCATGAAAACAATATTTACAACCGCTGGTGGAGTGAAAAACATCACGGAGTAAAAGAAATCGTCGATAAAGAAGGAAATATTACTTTCGAATACGACATCGAGAAAAACTCAGAAATCGCCAAAAATCTCAAGGGGCGGTTGCTAATAGTCACAGGTGATATCGATAACAATGTCCATCCGGCCAACTCTATCCGGCTGGCTAATGCCCTGATCAGAGCCAATAAACGTTTCGATTTCTTTCTCTTCCCCGGTCAGCGGCATGGATATGGTGATATGGATGAGTATTTCTTCTGGCTGAGGGGAGACTACTTCTGTAAACATTTGATTGGGGATTACTCCCAGACTGTAGATATTGAAGAAATAAACCGCGAAATCGAGATGACGAACAGTAAGAGGAAATAAGCCTAAATTTTTTCGAGCTACTTCGGCCATTGTAGCCAAGGCTAAAAAAGTAGATTTTAGGTGCTGGTTATTTACAAACAACCCAGCCTGACTGGCATTGTTCTTCTCTGTCAGGCGAAAATTAGGGCCACAAATAGATTTAAGTGTTACCTCCATAGGCCCAAAATAGGTAACTTCCTTCTATGGTAAAAGGCAGAGCCAGGTACCGAAGGCTTATCAGAATTTACCATTCATTCCTGGCCTACTTAGCCTAAAGCCGGTCTTTCTGGACGGTAGAACAATTTTATCAAGGCCCTGGTTTCCTGAGTTAAAAGCTTTAGATGTATAGATTTAAGATGGCTTAAATTATTTCAAGACGAATTTAAGGCGGTAGAATTTGCGCTTGCCGATTTTGAGAATCTGCTCGGGTTTACTCCCGTCAAGCTGGTACTCAAGGTCATCGATGCGCTGGCCGTCAAGATAAACTCCGCCCTGCCGGATGAGCCGCTTGGCTTCTCCCCGCGACGGCACAATTCCGAGGTTATAAATCAAATCAACCAGGCCAACCGATGGCTCGCGCTGGCTCAACTCGACCAATTTTTCTTCCATCTCGCTTGGGAGATTTTTGTGCTTGAAGATGCGGTCGAACTCGTCGGCCGCTTTTTTGGCTTCTTCCTCACCCCAGAAATCAGCCACAATCATTCTGGCCAGCTGCGCCTTCAAATCTCTCGGGTTAACCTGGCCTTCTTTCGCCTCTTTTTTCCACTTCTCAATCTGCTCTGTCTCAACATCAGTTAGAAGCTCATAATAGCGGAACATCAACTGGTCGGAAACAGACATCAGCTTGCCAAAAATCTCTTGAGGTGGCTCATTTATGCCGACATAATTATCAAGGGACTTAGACATTTTTTCTACCCCGTCGAGTCCTTCTAGAAGAGGCATCGTCAGGACCACCTGGGGCTCCTGTCCATATTCCCGCTGAATTTCTCTCCCCACCAGGAGGTTAAAGGTCTGGTCAGTTCCGCCCAGCTCAACATCGGCCTGCAGGGCAACGGAGTCATAAGCCTGCATCAGGGGGTAGAGTAGCTCATGAACAGAAATCGGCAGGCCAGCCTTGAATCTTTTGGTAAAATCATCCCGTTCTAAAATTCTGGCCACAGTGTATTTGGAAGTCAGTTTGATGATTTCAAAACTGGTCAGTTGGCCCAACCAGCGCGAATTAAAATCGATTATCGTTTTCTCCGGGTCTAAAATCTTAAAAACCTGTTGCTTATAGGTTTCGGCATTTTTGTTGATTTCTTCCCGGGTCATAGCTGGTCTGGTGGCGGAGCGACCGCTGGGGTCGCCGATAAGCCCGGTAAAATCGCCGATAAGAAAAATAACCTCATGCCCCAGCTCCTGAAAATGCTTCATCTTTCGCAGCAGGACTGTATGGCCCAGGTGAATATCAGGTGCAGTCGGGTCAAAACCAGCTTTAACTCGCAGAGGCTGGTTCTCTTTTCTTGACCTTTCGAGCTTTCTGCTGAGATCCTCTTCCTGGATGATCTCGACTGCTCCTTTTTTCAGAAGCTTCATTTGTTCTTCGACAGGCTTGAACATGGACCTTACCTCATCTTATCGGCAAAATTTTGAACTATAAATATGACTTAAT
>JAQULR010000016.1:0-5727 GCA_028749205.1 Acidobacteriota bacterium
AGAAAGAATCGGGATAAGCCGGAAGGAAAAGCTAAGAATTATGTCTCGGCGAGGTATTACCTAAAGTTGCCTCATATAATAAAAAGCCTTTTCTCCAAACAAAGAGTTTCTTAGAATTTTTCATTAATCATTGGGCTAAAGCCAAACATTTTCCTGCCTTATTAACCTGGATTATTTACTAATAAAGCAGGCCAAGTAGATAAAGTTTTTGGTTCTGCAGGAATAAAATCTCTCAGCTTTTATGGCTTTTTTAGAGAAGTAATTTTTTTTAACCTGATAATTTCTTCCGGTTGGAGATACCTCCAGCGACCTGGAGGCAATCCCCGAATGGTGAGACCGGCAAAAGAAATCCGCCTGAGTTTTTGAACTTCAAAGCCTAAAGAATAAAACATCTTTCTAATCTCATGTTTTCTACCTTCATATATTTCCAGCTGGAGAAGAGAACTTCTCCGATTTCTAGAAACCACAACCGCTTTAACTGGGGCTGTTTTCCGGCCATCAACAAAGACCCCTTTCTCCAGACTGGCCAGGCTCTGGTCTGAGACGAAGCCTTTGACCTTCACTTGATATATTTTTTTTATCTCATAACCAGGATGTAGCAGGCGGTGGGCTAGGTCCCCATCATTGGTAAAAAGCAGGGCCCCCTCGCTTTTCTCATCCAGACGGCCAACCGGAAAAATTCTAGTTTTAAGCTTTGGCAGAAGTTCTACTACCGTCTTCCTTTTCTGGGGATCATCCATAGTTACCAGATATCCAGCAGGTTTATTGAGAAGCAGATAAATCAGTCCAGGGGATAACCTGACTCGGCATCCATCAACCTCTATCCTATCCTTTTTTTCATCTACTTTAAATCCCAGTTGAGTTATTACCTGGCGATTAATTTTTACCCGGCCTTCCTGAATCATCCGGTCAGCCTGACGTCGCGAAGCTACTCCAGCCCGGGCTAAAAATTTGTTTATTCTTAAAATCGACTTTCTCCTTCTGAAAATCTTGTGGATTTCTTACCTGGATTAATCACCAACAATCCAGGTCAAATTCAATTTCTTCCTGCTATCTCAATTGGCCTATCAATGATCATTTAATATATCAAATAACCTCAGTTATTATGATTGACCCAGGTTAATTGTCGTTACTTCTTTCTCACCTTTTCACTATAGAAGCCTGGCTTGGCCAAAACCTCCATAACCCGCAGGTCAAAGAAGTTCTGGGCATTCACCGGCTTGAGCAACACAGCCGTATCTACTCCGGTCTCTGTCCCGCCCAGGGCAATACAAGGCTGTCCGCTTTCTACCAGGCCAGCATCAGCAGCCATCAGGCTGATTTCTATAGCCACCTTCATTCCTTCTCCAAAAGCTCTAAGAGTATAGGCGATGATTTCATCCAGCTCATAAGTGCCCAACTTTTTCCTCACCGCCCGGTTAACTCCCCCAAAGGCATGCTGGCAGGTCAGCACTCGGGCTCCTCTCTCTTCCAACTTAAGGCGAACTTCAGGTGGCATCTCCTGGTAGTTAGGTTCATAAAAACCGGTCGAATGAGTTACCACCACTAACTCGCAATTATGGAAAATGTCCAGCGCCTTTAGGGCAGTCTTTCCTGAAGCTGAAGCCAAGATTATCTTTTTTACCTTAAGTTCTTCAGCCCTAATAGCTGCTCTCTTAAGGGTAGCTTCAGTATTAATTTCTCCTGGCTCATCAAAATAAACACCAGGGACGCTCTGGCTCTCGGCCTTCAGGTTAAATTCAGCCATTTCAACTCCTCTTGAACCAGGTCTTTTTCGACCTTTATTATTTTCTCCCAGTCCGAAATTTCCTCTAAATGATTATTGAAAATCTCGGTGACTGGTCAGCTTTATGAGTAATTCAACTTAATTATCCGATTAGGCGGAAGGCCAGTCAAGGGCTGATAGAATTTTTTAAGGTTAGCTCTGATTGTTTACTTTAGTATAAAATAAGATAAACTTGTTTTTGGAGAACAAATGAAAACTGGCCGGTTTTATTTCCGAGAATCCTTAGATATGGCTTTGGTTTCTCTTTGGTCCAACAAGCTCCGGACATTTTTAACCCTGCTCGGAATTATCATCGGGGTACTAACTATAATTGCAGTGGTTTCAGTCATCCAGGGGCTGAACGATTATGTCTATACCAAAATGTCCTTCTACGGGGCCAATGATTTTGCTGTCTCCAAATTTTCTCCTTTCATTTCCACCATTCAGGACTACACTGAACAGATGAAAAGGAAAGATCTGACTCTGGACGACATGAAGGTTCTCCGCAAACTATGCCAGTCCTGTGAGCTGGTCGGAGCTTCAGTTGATGCCAGCCGGAATGTCAAGTATGGAAACCGGACTATAAAAGATGTTTCTATTAGAGGAGTAACCTCGGTTGATCACCTAATTGGCAATGTCCTGGAACTGGAGCAGGGCCGCTACTTTACCCAGGGCGAGGAAGACCGGTCACGGTATGTCTGCATTATTGGGGCTGATGTAGCCGAGAATCTTTTCCCCGGGTTGGACCCCATAGGGCGCTGGATAAAGATAGGCAATCAGAACTTTGAGGTCATCGGATTAGGTAAAAGAAAAGGCAAACTTCTTGGCTTCAGCCAGGACAATTACGCCTGGATTCCTATTACCACCTTTCTAAAAATTTATGGCAGCCGGCGGACCATTACCATTAACATCCACACTTCTTCTCAGGAAGCTTTGAACCGGGCCATGGAAGAGGTCAGGACTATTTTGCGCTCGGTCCGTAAAAGAACCTACAATCAGCCAGATGATTTTGCCTTTGCTACCTCAGATACTTTTATTCAAGTTTATAAATCCGCCACTTCAGGAATTTACTTAGCCATGATTGTTATCTCTTCGATAGCCTTGCTGGTAGGCGGCATAGTAATCATGAACATTATGCTGGTTTCAGTGACTGAAAGAACCAAAGAAATAGGTATCCGAATCGCCGTGGGAGCCAGACGTCGTGATATTCTTATTCAATTTCTGATTGAATCAGCTATTCTATCAGGGACGGGTGGGCTAATAGGTATCACTTTAGGGTATATTTTGGCCCGAATTGTAACAGCAACCACTTCCCTGCCTTCCAGCTTAGATCCGGTCTCGGTCATTGTTTCTATTTTGATGTCTATGATTGTCGGGCTATTTTTTGGAATCTATCCTGCTAATCGAGCGGCCAAGCTCAATCCAGTAGAAGCCTTGAGGTCGGAGCAATGAAAACCAGAACCGGACTTCTTCAGGAAATACTGGTTATGGCAGTTGATTCTATCAAAACCCATAAGTTGCGCTCATTTTTGACCATGTTGGGTATCGTCATCGGAGTGATGACGGTCATTGCCATGGTTTCAGTTATCGAAGGGCTGAACAAAAGCATTGCTGGAGAAATTGAAAACATCGGTAGCAATTTGATCATGATCCAGAAATATGACCCGGTAAGAGTAAATACTATGTCCGATGAAGAACGTCAAAGGAAGGATTTGACTATTGAAGACGCCCGAGCAATTCTGGAATATTGCCCTTTGGTCAATAGCCTGACTATTCAGATCACCCCAGATTTCTTGAGCTTGCCAGAGGTCAAGTACCAGAACCAAAAGAGCGATAATGCCATAATTTTTGGCACCGATGAAAACTTTTTTCAGGTCTATTCTATCTATCTACCGACTGAAGGCCGGGGACTGACCGAGGTTGAAATTAAACATAAATCCCGGGTTTGTCTTATCGGCGCTGAAGTAAAAGATGCCTTGTTTCCCCATTCTGACCCAGTAGGTAAAGAAATAAGAATCGGAGGTGAAAAATTCACCATTATTGGAGTGATGGGCAGGCGAGGGCAAATGTTCGGTCAGAGTCAGGATAACCTGGTGATCGTTCCTTATACCAGTTTGATGAAATATTTTCCTTATGATATGAGTTCTCTCCAGTTGACTATTTTGCCCCGAGACCCGACTGCAGTTGATGAAACCATTGAACAGATAACTAACTTACTCAGGGTAAGAAGAAAAGTTCCGCCTGATAAACCCAGCAATTTTGCAGTTTATACCCAGGAAACCCTTTTAAGCTTATATAATCAACTTACTGGAGCAGTCTTTATAGTAATGATAGTTATTTCATCAATCGGGCTGCTGGTGGGTGGCATAGGGGTCATGAATATAATGTTAGTGGCCGTCAAAGAAAGAACCAGAGAAATCGGGATAAGAAAAGCCATTGGGGCCAGGGCCAGTGATATAACCAAGCAATTCTTGATCGAAGCTATTATCCTGACCGGAGCTGGCGGCCTGGTTGGGATTATCATCGGCTCGGCGGCAGCCATGATCATTAAGGTGTCAACATCTTTGCCAGCGGCGGTTTCCTGGTGGTCAGTTTTGCTGGGACTGGCGGTCTCGGCGGCTGTCGGACTGTTTTTTGGCATTTTCCCGGCCCAGAAAGCCGCCCGTTTAGACCCGATAGTCTGTTTGAGATATGAATAGAATCAGCCAGGATTAATCTTAGCTTTAAAAAAATCGGCTGCCAGCTGGCAGAACCTTTCTGCTTGTTCTTTTTTAGAGCTGACCAGTTCAATCAGAGTGGGGCTTCCCCCACCCTTGAATTCAGCCGTTGCTTGAAGGGCCGGAATCACTTCTCTGACGTCAACCTCAAGCTTATCCGAAGCAGCCACCACTAAATGAAAATATTCATTGGCGAAGGCAGCTAAAACCGCCACCACTTCTGCCTGGCGAACCAAATTCAGAGCCAGAAATTTTATTTCTCCCGGTGATTTTTCCGGAAAAAGGCCTGAGATTATGTTTCCCCCGGATTCCGCCAGCATTTCCTTAGCCTCTAAGACGGCCAGCTTCTCCTCAAGTTTTCTTTGATTTTTTTTCAGATTTTTTAACTCAGCCAGATTTTTCTCAGCGCAGGAGGGAACTTCAGCTTCTTCTGCGGAAAAAATCTTAGCTGATTCTTGAAGAAGGCGCCGGTAGTTCTCAAATTCTTTAAGAGCCCTGAAGCCACAGACGAAAGAAAACCGGAGGTTTCCCCGGATTTTTTCCTGCTTTAGTATCTTAATCAGACCAACCTGACCGGTCCGGAGGCAGTGAGTCCCACCGCAGGCTGAATAATCAAATCCGGCCACTTCAACCACTCTGATTAAACCTGATTTCTTTGGCGGCTTGCGTAACGGGATAGAGCCAGCCTTATCTTCAGGCAGGAAGTAGGTCTTGACCTCCAGGTCAGAAAACACTACTCGGTTAGCCAGTTCTTCTACCTGTCGCTGGGTTTCCTCCTCAATGGCCGGAAGATTTATTTCTACAGTGGAGTCTTCCTGACCAAGGTGGAAAGATAGAGTTTCTCCTTTTATCAGCTCATAGAAAGCCTGAGAAAGAATATGCTGTCCGGTATGTTGCTGCATATGATCAAAACGGCGTTGCCAGTCAATTCTTCCTCGGACTTCGTCGCCTTCAATCTGCTTTTCCAGATAATGAATTATGAAGCCATTCTCTGCTTCCACTCTTATAACCTTGACTTCATTCATCGTGCCCAAATCATAAGGCTGGCCGCCCGATTCCGGATAAAAAGCAGTCCTATCTAAAATGACTACCGGGAGTCCTTCCCTGGTTTCTCGTCTAATTATTCTGGCCGTAAATTCCTGTAGAAAAGCATCCTCGAAATACAGCCTTTCGGTAGATTCTTTAGTCGCTTTGGGCTCAATCATCATGTTTTCTCCAATCAGTTTTTAAGATACTAAATAAAAC
>JAQULR010000016.1:5827-36531 GCA_028749205.1 Acidobacteriota bacterium
AATTATTCTGGCCGTAAATTCCTGTAGAAAAGCATCCTCGAAATACAGCCTTTCGGTAGATTCTTTAGTCGCTTTGGGCTCAATCATCATGTTTTCTCCAATCAGTTTTTAAGATACTAAATAAAACTGGAGCTTCTACCCCGGATTATTCACCACCTGATCCCGGACTTCCATTTCGCTGGTCTAATGTTATCATGTCAAAAATTTCATATCAATTATGGCTATATTATTATATTAGGTTGATCATTTTGAGATATTTTCAGTTCTAAGAATAATTGAGGTTGGCTAATTCCAGCACTTTTTGAGTCGTCTTGAAATGCTTTTTAGCTACCCGGTCAAGAATTTCTGGCCCATACTGTTTAACCAGCTTAACTCCAACTTCTTCTACCATGGGCGAAGCTCCCTTCGGCAATTCGATTCCGTATTCTTCTGACATATCTTTTAGTTTCAATAGAAACTTAGCCCTGGCCAGAATAGAGGCCGCAGCTACGGCCAGGTCTTCTTCGGCTCTGGTTTTTTGAACCAGGTTAATGTTTCTACCCTTTTTTAGAAGAGCCTGCCTGACAAAATACTCGTCACCGAATTGATCGGTCAGGACCGTTTTGCAGTTAACCTTTTCCAGGATATTTTCAATAGCCCGGGCGTGACCCCAAGCCAGAATCCGGTTAAGGTTTCTCAGATTATTATATAGCTCATTGTAACGTTCTGGCCCGATGGCCACTACCGAACAGGTGTAAGCCTTTCGCAGAGTACTGGCTAGTTCTAGAACCCGGTTATCAGACAGCTTCTTCGAGTCTCTAATCCCAAGTTCTTTAAGTACTTCTTCCTGACCTTCGGGCATAAAAAAGCCCGCCACCACCAAAGGCCCGAAGAAATCTCCTTTGCCCGATTCATCAGTACCAATATGGCCAGCTTCTGGAGGAAAAAGTCCTTTTTGTTCTCTCATTCAGACCTTTCATCTCCCGCCAAGTTCCAAGCGGGAAAAAACCACCAACATAATTCTCATGATTTCTTAAGATAATTATCCATGGCCCGGGCTGCTCGCCGACCATCTCCCATCGCTAAAATAACCGTGGCTCCACCTCGGACAGCATCTCCGCCCGCATAAATCCCTTCCAAACTGGTAGCCATGGTTTGAGCCTCTACCTCTACATTTCCCCATTTCCCAAGTTTTAATCCCGGAAGCTGAGTTATCAGCAGAGGGTTCGGACTTTGCCCAATGGCCACCACTACCAGGTCAACTTCAACCTCATATTCTGTACCAGGGATGGGCACTGGCCTGGGCCGGCCTGAGGCATCCGGTTCACCCAGGGCCAGTTTTTGAAGAACCATGCTTTGAAGATGGCCCTGGCCATCACCAACAAAACGAACAGGAACTGTCAGGAAATTAAATTTAATCCCTTCTTCTTCAGCATGCTTTATTTCTTCAATTCTGGCTGGCATTTCAGCTCTGGAGCGGCGATAATAAATAACTGCTTCCTTTGCTCCCAATCTTAAGGCTGTTCTAACTGCATCTATAGCTACATTACCACCGCCGATGACCGCAGCTCTTATGGCTTTGGGCACCGGGGTATCAAACTCTGGAAATTTAAAACCCTTCATCAGGTTGACTCTGGTCAAGTATTCGTTGGCTGAATAAATGCCCAACAGATTTTCTCCAGGGATCTTCATGAAAGACGGCAGACCGGCCCCGGTGGCTAAGAAAAAAGCCGAATAGCCGGCTTGCCTAAGGTCGTCCAGATTGGCCGTCCTACCAACTATAAAATTAGTTCTAATATCCACACCCAACCTTCGAATAAAGTCGAGCTCGGAATGAAGAATCTCTCTTGGCAGCCTGAACTCCGGGATGCCGTAAGCCAGAACCCCACCAGGAAGATGAAGCGCTTCAAACACCGTCACCTGATAACCCAGCCGGGCTAAGTCAGCCGCCGCCGTCAGACCTCCCGGGCCTGACCCAACGACGGCTATCTTCTGATTTAGAAAATCTTTTGGCCAGGCATAATTCAAGCCTGTTTTCTGATGACTGAGGATATAATCAGCGGCCAACCTTTCTAAATGGCCTATGGCCACCGGTTCTTTGCCAGCTCTTACCAGATTACAGTTCCGCTCACACTGGGCTTCCTGGGGACAAACGCGCCCGCAGATAGCTGGGAGTCCGTTGGTCTCCCTTATCTTCTCCAGGGCTTTTTCCGGTTGGTCAGTTTCTATATATTTTATGAAGGTGGGAATATCAATGGCCACCGGACAGCCGGCCACACAGCCAGGGTGGCCGCAATCCAAACACCTACGGGCTTCTAGTTTAGCCATTTCCAGAGTATAGCCAAGGTTAACTTCTTGAAAGTTTCTTCTTCTTACTCCTGGTTCTTGCTCAGGCATCTGAAGTCGTTTAATAGCCAGCCGGTTCTGAACAGATATTTCCCGCCGTAAGGTCTTTCGCCAGGTCTGTTCTCTTTCCTTAACTAATCTCTCGGCCAGGCCAGCTTCCAATTTATCAACCTTGTTCATTGAAGTACCTTACCCCATCTTAGTCCAAAATTCTTTTTCCAACCCGGTTAAAGCCTGGGCTTCCTGCTGAAGAAAGGCTGTTCGACGAATAAAATATTCTTTCCAGTCAAGACTATGTCCATCAAACCAGGGACCATCCACGCAGGCAAAACGGGTCTTACCCTGAACCGTAACCCGGCAGGCACCACACATGCCGGTTCCATCGACCATGATGGGGTTCAGGTTGACCAGAGTTCTGAGGCCACTTCCAGCTGTAATTTCTGAGATCTTGTAGAGCAAATAACTGCAGCCACTCACTATCACCAAAGAAGGTTCTGGTTGGCCGTTTTTAATCTGGTTTATTTTATCCTTGATATCCTGACCGGTGTTAAAACAATCAGAGCGAAGTATCGTCTGATAAACTTCCGAATATTTCTTAATCTTTTCTTCCCAGTAAAGGAAAGCAGAGCCACGGGCTTCAGCCAGAAACAAAACTTTATTCCTTAGATGGCAGAGCTCTCTGGCTACAGAATAAAGGCCAGCTATTCCATAACAGCCTCCAACCAGGAGAACATTACTGGAGCTGCAGATTTCGACCGGTTTACCCAGAGGTCCGGCAATTCCTTCGACTGAATCTCCTGCCTTAAAGTCGGCAAGTTTCCTGGTGCTGGCTCCAATATTCAGAAAAACCAGGTCGATGGTTCCCTTTTGTCGATCCCAGTCAGCTATGTTTAAAGGTATGCGTTCTCCTCGCTCGTCTGGAATAACCATGGCAAACTGACCGGCCTGAGCAGAAGCCGCAATCTCTGGAGCTTCTAAAACCAGGCGATATATGTTGGGAACCAATCTCTCTTTTAAGATCACTCGATTCATTTTTTTACCCGTATGAAAGCTTTAACAATTCCCTGGTTAAAAAGCTGCAGTTTAAGGGAATCATTAAGAATAGGATTAAACATTGCCCGGCCTCTACTAATAGACCGGGTCAGCCTGACTACCAAGGATAAGTTTCCATGCTCGGTCTCAACAATTACCTTCATCCCTTCTGTCATTCCCAGACTTCTGGCTTCTGTTTCATTTAGCCAGAGCCCATCCGGATGGTCAATGAACTTAAAACCTGCAGATTCTTCCGCCAACGCTTTCCCGGCGTAAGAGTCCAGGTTCTGCCCGATGATAATCTCAAATTCTTCGGGGTCTCTTTTTCTGGGCGAGGTTTTTACTTCTATCTTTCCGGTCAGGCATCTTTCCAGAGGAAGATAATTTAACTGACCGGTAGTCTTTTCTTCAGAGCCTTTATTGACTGTTTCCACCAGGGCTTTTTCTGAAACCGGCTCCAGCCTGACTCCCAGCATCGCTCCGAGACTTTTAAAGATTCTCAGCCCCGATAACCGCTCGGAATCCCTTTCATCTTGTGGCTGACTTGTTTTCACTTTCCCTTCCAAATCAACCAGATAGCCCGAACCTTCTAAACAATTGGTCTCCGGCAAAAAAATATCAGCTTTTGAGGCTAATGGTGTCCGTAAGGGATTCTGGACTATCAACAATTCTGGTTTTTCTTTCAGAGGAATATCTCCCAGAAGATAAAGGACCTTTATCTTTTTATTTCTTATCTCATGCTCCAGAAAATTCAGGTCAGAAATAGCTTTTATGGAGGCCAGATATGAAATTTTCTCCATCCAAAGTTCGTTAATTTTAGAAGTTACTGGAATCAGACAACCTTCCAGCCCGAGGCTCAGGTTCCAGAGAGCGGTTAGATTTTCTTTGGCGGCAGATTGTCTTAAAAACCTCTGGCCAAAAAGAAAGGCTACTGGCTTATTTTCTAAAAGAATCTGAGCTGCTCTGGCCAGGTCTGAAGATTTCAGCTCTGTTTCTTGAGCCAGCCCCTCCTCAGGAATTTTTTTCAGCTCTTTGAGGAAGGCCCCATAGCCATCCCGAATAATCCGGGAGTCTGACTTTTTAATTACCTGATTCAAAAGGCTTAATAGAGCCAGGTTTTCTTTTCCCGGCCAGCATTTCAAATCTACGGCTGCCCCTGGAACCGAGGCTCTAACCCCAGAATCCAAGCTTATCAATCTGGCTCCCTTTCCAAGTTGTTTTCTAATTTCCAGCCAGACAGTTGGCGCCTCGGTTTTAAGGTCTAAATTTACCAAGACAAAAGTCTGAAATTTAGCTAATTCTTTTAGTTTTATGAGCCTTCTAATATCAATCCCGTTTTCTTCCTCAAACAAAGAAATCTTGTTCAGAAAAAACTCTGGATAGAACCAGAAGATACTTCTTATTCCAAGACCTTGTCCCAGTTTCAGAAAAGCCTGTAGACTATCGACTGGATTCTCGCCGGTGAAAATAAAGGCTATTTCCTCCGGCTTATATTTTTTAAGGGATTCTGCGGCTTGAGCTAAGGCTTCTGACCACGAACTCAGATAGGGCTTGCCGTCCTTTTTAATTGTCGGCTGGCGGTCCTGCTCTAACTTACTTAATATTTCTTTAAGTCCGAAACGACCTCGCCGACAACCTGAATAGAAAACTGGCTGATCACCGGAAGCCGGCAAAATTCTTCTAAGCCGTCCATCTGAAAAAAACTCGGCTTCTAATTGGCAGCCGCCACCACAGACGGGGCAGACAAATTTCTTTTTTTCTATCTTCTGACCTCTTACTGAAACCACTCCCCTCTCAAAAAAGGCAGCCGTTGGACAGACATCCAGGCAGGCTCCGCAGAAACTGCAGTTAGCCTCCTTCAAGCTCCGCCCAAAAAAGGTTCCAATCGCCGTCCTGGTTCCTCGATTGACAAAACTTAGGACTCCCTCACCCCTGACTTCTGAGCAGACTCTGACACACCGGCCACAGAGGACACAAAGGTTCGGATTATGAATTATAAACGGATCTTTTTGCCAGAGTTCCAAGCCACGATCTTCAAATTCGTAAGCTACTTTTCCGACTTTAAAATAGTCTGCTATCTGCTGAAGCTGACAATCTCCATCTCTGGGGCAAAAAACACAGCTGCTGGGCTCCAGAGCTTTAGTCATAGTAGCTTTAAGTTCATCACAACTGGCCTTTTCGTCACAGAAAAGACAGAAATAAGGATGGCTGCTTAATATTAGTTCAAAGTTAGCCCTCCTGAGGTTTTCAAGCTCTTCGGACGAGGTGATAACTTCCATTCCCTCTTCTACCGTAGTCTGACAGGCTGGCAAAAAGTGGGCCTGCCCTTTTACCTGCACTAAACACAGGCGACAACCGGCAAAAGCTGGTAGCCCTTCCAAGTCGCAGAGAGAAGGTATGAAAATTTTATTCTGCCGGGCAGATTCCAGGATGGTCATGCCCTGGCGAGCTTCTACCATCCTTTGATTAATTTTTAGCTTGACCACAGGTTCAGACATGTTATTCGTCTCTTTTGTCTGGAGGCAGCTCCAGTTCTTTTCTGTTGATTTTAACAATCGCCGAGAATTCAGACGGGCAGACTGAAAAACAGATCCCACATCTGGTGCAAAGATTCTGGTTAATTTCAAGATATCCTTCCTGGTTCTCCTCAATCGCTTCAACCGGGCAGTTTGGTAAGCAAAGCTGGCAGAGCTGACATTTTTCCTTTTCTATTATATAGGCAATAAGATTTTGACAAACCTTTGCTGGACATTCCTTAGATAAGATATGGCTTTCGAGCTCTGGTCGAAAGTACCTGAGGGCACTTAAAACAGGATTGGCCGCTGTTTGTCCAAGACCACAAAGTGAGGCTTCCTTCATGGTCCGTCCAATTTTTTCTAAAAGGTTGAGGTCTTCTATCTGGCCCTCTCCCTGAACTATTTTTTCCAGTATCCTGACCATCTGTTTAGTGCCCAGCCTGCAGGGGGCACATTGACCACATGATTCCTCGGCGGCAAAACGAAGAAAATAAAGTATCAGATCTACCAGGCAGGTATCTTCATCAATGACAATCATTCCGCCTGAGCCCATTATGGAACCAGCTTGCTGCAAGGTTTCATAATCAAGCGGTAAGTGGAAAAGAGAAACTGGAATACAGCCGCCTGAAGGTCCTCCGGTCTGAACCGCCTTAATTTTCTTCCCCGGCTCACTCCCACCGCCCACTTCTTCTATGACTTCCTTTAAGGTAATTCCAAGAGGGACTTCTACCAGACCGGTATAGCGAACTTTGCCCACTAAAGAAAATATTTTAGTTCCCTTACTGGTTTCGGTACCAACTCTGGAATACCAGTTTGGCCCTTGGCAGAATATCAAGGGCACATTGGCCCAGGTTTCTACGTTATTGATGACTGTCGGTCTATCCCAGAGCCCCTGGGCTACTGGATATGGTGGTCTCTGCCTGGGAAAAGCCCTCCGACCTTCAATAGAAGCAAGCAGAGCAGTTTCCTCTCCTGAGACAAAAGCTCCAGCCCCTCTTACCAGCTCCAGGTCAAAAGAAAAGCCTGAATCCAGAATATTTTCTCCAAGTAAGCCGGCAGCTCTGGCTGCTTTTAGAGCTTCTTCAACTCTTTCAATAGCCAGGGGATATTCCTGCCTGATGTAAATAAAACCTTTGCCCGCTTCGACTGCATAACCACCAATAATCATACCTTCTATCACGCTAAAAGGATTGCTTTCCAGAAGACCTCGGTCCATATAAGCACCTGGATCGCCTTCATCTCCATTACAGACCAAAAATTTCTGATCACCTCTGGCCTGCCTGGCTAAGCGCCATTTAAGACCTGTCAAAAATCCGGCTCCGCCCCGGCCACGCAGTCTTGAGAACAGCAGCTCATCAATTATTTTTTCAGTTGCCATTCCGGATAAAATCATTTCCAGGGCTTTGAATCCATCATGAAATAGATAGCTATTCAGACTTTCTGGATCCAAGGTCAAATGCTTGTCAAGCAACCAACGCACCTGTTTTCGGTAAAATGGCAGGTCATCTACAGTGGCTAAAATTTTTTGGCCATTTTCTCCTGTTAGGGTTAATTCTTCAACAATTTGGTCTTGGGTTAAAGTCTTTTCAACTATGGGGGAGACCTTCTCCGGACTAACGTTGTGATAAAAATATTTTTCGGGGAAAATAATCACATTCGGCTCAAATTGACAGAAACCATGACAGCCCGTCAATCGTAGCTCCACGGTATCTGACAGGCCGTTTTTTTCAAGAGATTCCTTCAAAGCAGCCGCCACTTCCAAGGCTCCTGAGGCCCGCCCACAACTGGCTGCTGAAAGGCTAATCAGCCTTCTTTTCTGCTTCTCTCTTTTGGCAAGATCAAGTCGGTAACTTTTAAGTTCTTGAACAGTCTGGAATCTTATCTGGTTCATATTAGTTTTTCTAAGTTAGCCTCTGCCCCTTAATTCTTCTCCAATTGGTCCACTATCATCTTGACCTTATTAAGGTTAACTTTAGCCTGATACTGCCCATCAACTACCACCACCGGGGCAAGGGCACAGCAGCCCAAGCAATTTACCGTCCTGAGAGCAACGTTCTTCTCTGGGTCCTCTCCCCCTGGGCCAAGTTTTAAAAGCCGCCAAAATTCATTTTTGAGGGCTTCTCCCCCTCGGACATGACAGGCAGTCCCCTGACAGATGATCACCTCATGCTTACAGCCAGCTTTTTGTCGGAAAGCTGAATAAAAGGTAACTACTCCATAAACTTCAGCCGGAGTAAGTGAAAAATAGTCGGAAGCAGACAAAACAGCGGCTTCTGGAATATAACCAAACTTTTGCTGGACTTGATGAAGAAAAAGGATCAAGTGTCTTCTGTCTGCAGGCAACGATTTAACTATCTTTTCAATTTCTTCTTCATAAACTTCTTGAGACTTCATTCCTTATATCCTTCAAACTCAGAAGCTGAAAAAATGACCCGGCCGTCAACCATGGTCAACAGGACTCTGGTCTTTAAGATTTCATCAGGCTCAATCCGGAGTAGATTTCGGTCAAGGACCACCAGGTCGGCCAATTTACCTGGCTCCAGACTACCTTTTTCTTTTTCTGAAAACTCAGCATAAGCAGCTCGAACGGTATAACTTTTTATAGCCTCCTCTACCGTAATCTTTTCTTGCGGGATCCAGCCTTCAGGATTCTGGCCATCAAGAGTTTTTCTGGTTACAGCTGCATAGATACCGGTAAGCGGGCTAAGTGGAGCCACCGTCCAATCAGAGCCAAAAACCGGGATGGCCCCGGCCTGGAGGAGTGAATTAAAAGCATAAGTGGTTTTGGCCCTTTCCGATCCTATTTTCCTTTCGGCCCAGCAGCCATCATCGATGGCGTGGTAAGGCTGAACAGAAGCAATCAATCCAAGTTGACTAAAGCGCTCGATATCACTTTTTCTTAAATGCTGGACATGTTCTATTCGCCAGCGCCGGTCGCGGGGGCCGTTTTCCCGGATGATTTTTTCCATTATATCTAGCACCATGGCATTAGCTCGGTCGCCAATAGCATGGACCGCTACCTGAAGCCCAGCCTGGTCGGCTTGAGACAACCTTTTTTCCATTATTCCTTCCGGAAACATGTGAGAGGCCAGAAGACCATAAGCCTTGGGATTATCACTATAAGGCTCAAAGAAAAGAGCTGTCTCGGAACCCAGCGAGCCATCTACAAATCCCTTAAGTCCGGCCAGCCTTAAAAATGGATGGCCAAAACCGGATTTTATTTTCAGGCGAAGAAAAACATCAATTTCTGGAATTTGAATATAAACATAGAGCCTGGAAGTTAATTCACCTGAACGAAGAAGTTCTTGGAACACCTCAAAACTCGAAGCATCGGACATATCATGAATTGAGGTGACTCCATTAACCGCCGCTTCTTTCAAAGCAGCTTTAACCGCTTCTTTTTTCTCTGCCAAAGTCAGTTCAGGGATCTTGGCATAGACCAGCTCAGCAGCCGCATCCTTCAAGATTCCAGTCGGCTCCCCTGTCAGCGGGTCTTTAATTATTTCTCCTCCAGGTGGAGAAACCGTCTTTTTGTCGATACCCGCCAGACTCATGGCCAAGCTGTTGACCAGAACCATGTGGCCATCAAATCGGTTAACACAGACTGGATGCTCAGGGGTGACCTTATCAATCCATTCTTTGGAAGGAAGTACCGGGGGGCTGAACTGCTCATGGTCCCAGTCTCCATTCAGGATCCAGGAACCAGGTTCAAGTTCTTTAGTTTTGGCCTCGATTCTTCTTGTGAATTCTTCTCTTGAGCGGCAAGTCCTGAGTTGGACTGAACGCAGAGCTAACCCGCCATTTAAAAAATGGGTATGAGTATCTATAAAACCGGGTAAAACAAACCGTCCTTTAAGGTCAATGACCCTGGTCTGGGAACCTATCAGTTTTTTAATCTCGGAACTTTTGCCCAGACTAACAATTCTATTCTGGACAATAGCCAGAGCTTCTGCTTCAGGCTGTTGAGAATTGACTGTCCAGATATGACCATTTATCAAAACAGTATCGGCCATCACTCCTCCTTTACTTACGCACCTAGAATAGAAAAACAGGCTGCTGATAATTATGGCCAGCATTAATTTCATCCACGGTTTCATGACTCTTTCCTTTCTGGTCAGCTTAAAGGTTATTCTTCTTATTATCAATCCTTCCTGACCATCTTGTTTTTAACTCTAGGATATTTTCATAAATTCAATTTAAGATGCTATTCTCATTTTATGATAAAACTGCTTTATTGCGTAATTTTTATTTTCTCATTCTTTTGATATCTAATTACCTCTTAACAAGAAACTTTCATCCACAAAGAAATGCTTTATAAAAAAATTCACTAAATAAATCAACCCGGCCGGAGCAACCTGACTCACCAGAAATCTCCTTCCACAGGCACTGGTAGAATGTTTTTTCAGGCCGGAAACAACCGGGAAACTCCAGAATCAGAGCCAGAAATACAGAATTCAACCAGGAGCTCACCCCAAATTATTTATAAATTTGTCTATCAGGATAAAATAAATTAAATCTGCCTTATTCATAATACTGAATTTAGATCTAGCTTCTCATTGATCATTGATGGCCTGTAGTAAATCTGGTATATTTTTCTGGCAGGAAATCGATGTCTTGGTGGAAATTGCGAGTTTCATCCCCTGGAAGAATTTGTTTGTTCGGTGAACATCAGGACTACTTAGATCTGGACGTGGTTGCCTCTGCTATTAGCTTGAGATTTTATGTTTGTGGAAATCCACGGACAGATCCTTGCTTTATCATTGATCTGCCAGATACTGGGGAAAAAGACCAATTCATTCTCAAAAGTGAATTACCTTACCTAAAGCCACGAGATTACTTGAGAAGCACAGCCAACATTTTGATGAGGCTTGGATGTAGTTTTCAACAGGGCTGGGAAGTAACCATGCATGGCCAGATCCCAATCAAGGCCGGCACTTCCAGCTCTTCAGCCATGGTTGTGGCTTGGACTAAATTTCTACTTGAGGCTGGCGGTAATCAGAGCCTGGCCTCAAGACCGGAGGCAGTAGCTGAATTGGCTCATCAGGCAGAAGTTGTAGAATTTTCTGAGCCTGGGGGGAAAATGGACCATTATAGCTCGGCCCTGGGAGGATTGCTCTGGATTCAATTTTCTAAGGACTTAAAAATTACCCGCCTTAAAGCCCCGTTGGGGACCTTTGTTCTCGGGGATTCCCTGGAAACTAAGGACACCACTGGTACCCTAAGCTCAGTCCGGGAGAGAGTAAATCAAGGACTGAAAAAAATAGCCAAAGCTTACTCCGGATTAGATCTTAAAGTTATAACTGAATCCGAAATTCAGAACTTCTCGAAGGATTTGCCTTCTGAAATCAGAAATCCCCTCCGGGGAGCTATTCTCAACCGTGATTTAACCAGAGAAGGGTTGAATCTTTTTAAAAAAGAAAGCTTTAACCATAAAGAGTTTGGCAGGCTTCTTTCTGAACATCATAAGGTTTTGCGAGATCTTCTGGGGATCTCGACGCAAAAAATAGATCGGATGTTGCAAGCCGCTGAGGCCGCGGGGGCTCTCGGTGGTAAAATTAACGGCTCCGGTGGCGGAGGCTGCATGTTTTCCTACGCTCCTGATAATCCGGAAGCTGTAGCCCGAGCCATAGAAAAAGCCGGTGGGAAGTCATACTTAGTCAATCTCGATTCGGGTCTTCGAGTCGAAAGTTGATATTTTTTCGCCTTCTAAAATAGACAAAAATCAATTTTTTTGTAGAATATAATTTGATCTGAATTATTTATAAAAATTAACATGTTTCCAGATAGTCAATTTCATTGAGAAGAATTCAGGACATTGGTAGTGGAAGAGGCAAAAGAAAATAGGGACAGGATGATAAATTTTACTTATAAGGAAAGTCGATGATTGATGCTACAAAGATCCGCCGAGGAATGATTATTAAACTGGATGATAAGCTTTACCGGGTTTTAGATTGCCAACTGATCACCCCGGGGCGATGGAAAGCTATGGTCCAAACCAAGCTTCGTAATATTAAAGACGGCTCTCAATTAGAATATCGCTTCCGTTCCGAGGAAAGAGTCGAACAGGCTTACTTAGAAGAAGTGGAAATGGTTTTTCTGTATCGGAGCGGCGATGAATTCCATTTCATGAACCTTCAGACCTTTGAGCAGATCAAGCTCGATTTAGAAGCAATTGGGGATGGAGCTAATTATTTAATTCCGGAGCTGGTGCTAACCATAGAATTTTATGAGGGTCAACCGGTCGGTATTAATCTCCCTAAGACAGTTGACCTCAAAGTGGTGGAAACTGAGCCGGTGCTCAAAGGAGCTACCCAGACTGCTACTTCTAAACCAGCAACGCTGGAAACGGGCTTGGTTGTCCAGGTGCCTCAATTTGTCAAAGAGGGAGATGTCATTAGAGTTGATACCAGGGAAGATAAATATTTAGAAAGAGTTAAAACCAGCTAAGCAAAACTTAATTGCTGCCTCTTAATTAAAATTAAAAACCAGATAGCCTGGCTAACCTCCATGCTTAAAAGCGCTGATGATGGACACCAATATTGCCGAAACTATCTCTGACCCGGATTATCAACTGGTTATCACTATCGGCAGGTATCTTAGCTTTAAACTTGAAGTTTTCAGTTCTGGAATCGGCCAACCCATCAACCGGAAAAACCACTTTCCATTCTTCAGGCTTAATCAGAAACTTAACCTCTTCAATGTAAGAATAAGCATCTTCTGCTACAAATGATATCTCCAGACTATCCCCTGTCCGAGTAGCTGTAAAATTCTTTATTACCGGAAGGGAGTTGTCTATCACCAAAAACTGGCTGATTTTTTCAGCCTTCTTCTCGGTTCCAGGTGGGTTGGAGGGTAAATCAGAAGCTTCGACTTTTAATTGGTAAGTCCCATCAGGGAAATTTCTGGTATCAAAGGCCAAAACTCGCTCAGTCATTTTGGCCTGCATCAAGCTCCAGAGGCTCTGGCCGTCTTTTCTAATATAGACATCATAGGTCAGCTGGTCTTCATTCTCATCAGAGGCCTCCCAGGTTATGGTCCGGAAGCCCTGGCGCTCTGCTTTCCTCGGGCTCAAGAAAACTCTGCTTTGATTTTTTCCCTTACCAGTTTCTCTAGAAGCCTGGTCCAGCCCGAGAATTTCATCTTCTTGCTCAGGAGGTTTAATTAAAACTTGATTAGCTGGCAGGACTTCCAGTTTATCTATGGAGGGAGCCACGTTGGATTGAAGATAAAAAACTAGTATCTTGTCCACTTTGGGCAATTTCTGTCCGGTCTGGCTCTTCAGATTAATCTTTATTTGAAGATAGCGACCTGACGGGCTCAAAATCTTTTCATCGGCCCTGGAATAAGGAGGGGACCAATCACTCCAGGTCTCATCAGGCTCAGCCGTGTTACCACTTCTGGACTGAATCTGGATTGTAGAACCCTCTGGTTGTTCTGATTGCCAGCTGATTCGTCCCCAAGTGGTCAGAATTTTAGCATCGAGAACCGGACCCAGATATTCACCAGAAAAATTCTGCCCCAATAAAAGCGTCCCAAAAAGACAGGGGTTGTTGCCCAGAACCTGAATCTGTTTATCAGGCTGAAGCAGCTTAAAAATCTGCTCTGAACTTTCCTCGGTTAATAGCTCAACTGTTCCCTGTCTGTCTAAAGAATATATCCGGCCCTGATTTCCGGTTCCCATAATCAGCTTTTGGCTGGAGCTATCGAAAATCAGACTGTAAACCATCTCTTCTTCAGAGCTCCAGATTTTCCGGGCCAGGCCATCAACTGTTACCTGAAACACAGCCCCGGAAACCTTCCCAGTAGATTTACCTACTGTAGAGGTTGAGGGAATTTCAGGTTCATCAGCTACCAGTCTGACGTCTGAAATTACCACACTGACTTCTGTCTCTGTTTCTACCTTAGATTCACCCGGGGTAGCAGTAACCGTAGAGACCGATTTAGAAGGCACTCCAGAGGCGCTGACATAGATATTCCCTTCCCGGTCTAAGGCGATATTTCTTATCTCCTCATAACCTGAATCAAACACCACGGTAACCCGGTCGGAGGCTGACAGCCGGTAAAGCTGGCCGCGGCCCCCACTGCCCGCCAGAAGGTCTCCGCTGGAAAGCTGATGCAGGCACAAAATATGATTATCCCTGGCTTTGAATAGTAGCTTGCCAGCACCAGCAGAATTAATTTCATAAATTCCACCACTTTCTCCTACAGCAGCTAGAAGATAACCTTTAGAACTCAGTAAGAGCTCCCAGATATATTTTTCCTGAGGATTAAAGAATTCTTCTCCCTTATCCTTGGCAGTTATTTTATAAATTTTGCCGTTAGGGGAAGTCCCGGCATATAGAACTCCCTTGGCATCCACTGCCAGGGCAGTGACGTCCATCTCAGCTGTCTTAAAATAGAGCTCAGCCTTTTTATCTTTTCCTAAGCGATATATCTTACCACCGTGCCCAGTTCCCAGAAAAAAGCTTCCGTCAGGAGCCTTGGCCAGAGAAAGATAGAATTCTTCGGCTGGAAGCTCGATTTTTTCCACTCGAGGCCCTATAGATAAGACACCCTCAGAGGTCAGGGAAATACCTGAAAACTTTCCTTTTAGAAAAGCAGCTTTTGAACTAAGCTCCCATTTTTTCGGTACCACAGCCTGAAGCTGGGCAACTACTATTAAAATAGCCAAGAGTGTTAATCCGATAATTTTTTTTCGGCTCATCGCTTAATTCATCCTTATATAATTAATTAACCTAAATTACTCATAACTGATCCAGGTCAACCTGCTTTATTAATAACCCGATAGATTAATTTCATGGAAATCTACGTTCCTTTTTACTTTCTGAATAAAGCAGGATCAAATCAGCTTTTTCCAGAGACATTTATTTTTTCATCCTGACCGGAATAGTTAGAGCACCCTTTACCACATATGGCACGGGCAACTGATACTCGCTAAGAGTTGACTTGCTAATTTCACTCAAACTGGTAGTTGAAGCTCTGGGTGAGGTAAACATATTTCTAAAGCTCGGTGGTAGATTGGGTAGCTCTTCTCCTTTCAGGAAAAGCCCGCTTTTGGGAGCTACGATCTTAAAGTAGATACGGTTATTTTTTCTCAAATTTCCCAGAAGCCTGATAAGATGGTCGAGACTCCTCGGTCGGAATTCCTGGATCTGGTAGAGACTGCGCTCCAGCTGCTGAATGTAACTGGCTTCAGCCACCACCAGTTGGAATTCTGTACCCGGTGGCAGAGATGGAGCTAAGAACTCTACTTCTGTTTCCTTAGTCTGGTTGTCAAAGGTCCGAAAGTGGATTGACGCCTTAACAATTTCTCCGGGCTGGACTTCATACTTATCAAGAAGTACCTTTTCCAGAGTAGCTGACCGGATTTGTTCCACCACCCTGACTTTTAAATTAACCTGATTAATACGGACATCACGAAATTCATTATTCTTAAGCATATAAACCACAGCAGCCACCAGACTGGAAAGGTTGACCGTAGCGCTATCCAGATTGCCGCTGAACAGGTCTTCTAAATGAACAGTCAGCCCCTGCTCTAAAAATAAATCGGTCTCAAAATCTACCGACAGATTACCGTAAGACCTTTCTTCACTACTGAGAACGGTATAAAGACCCAAGTTGACAAGAGCAGGAGAGAGTACCTGATCATTTATAATTTTCAGTTTGAATTGCTGGAGACTCGTTGGACTATCCTGAAGTTCAATGTTAATAGGGATATACCGGGGCGTGGTGCCTACTTCGGCCAGAATACCATTGTTTCTGTCCTGAATTACCCGGCCAATAAGCTCGCCGGTGGCCGTCAGCTTGAAAGAACTTTCAAGGCTTGGAACTACCGTCAGAACCTCGGCAGTTGTCAGGCCATAATCAACCGGTCCAAGATTGTAGAAAGGATGACCGAAAGCCAGAATCCTGTTTCCATCCACATAGGTAACTGTTCCCACAGCCGTCAGATCTAAGTCACCAGTCATCAACTGCACCCCAACTGCTTCACCTTCTCTTAGAGCCGCCGTCTGCGGAGAAAACTTCATAGTCTGGGCCACAGTTTGACTGACACTCAGGACTGGCTGAAAATTGTTCTGGCTAAAATATGGCTTGAACTGGCGGAAAGCTCTTTCTGAAAAACCCGAAAAAATCAGAGGTACTTTTATTGGAATGAAAGCTTGGTGCGGACTTAAAAGCTCATTTTTTCTGGAGGTCATTTCAAGATAAGTCCTCCCCAGCCCTTCCTGGGTAAGGTTATTTGGGATCAAACCCTGAGCCAATCCTGTCTGCAGGCGGATTTCCTGGCTTTTTTGAGTCAGAGCCAGCATTTCTTCAATCGGGGTAATACCAGCAACGGCCTCTTTAGCAAAGGTATAGCTAAAAGCGATAGCGCCAATAAGTTTTCCATCGATATAAACCGGGCTGCCACTCATGCCGGCAATTACCCCGGTATTTTCCAGGTCCTGACCGTTGAGTTTGGCTAAAATCCAGTTCCTTTTAGGCTGGACATTTTCCATAATACCCAGAATTTCGACTTCAAAATTTTCAACTTTGTTGCCAGAAAAAACACTCCGGCCTGTTCCCTTCATTCCAGGTTTTATCTGAGATAAAGGGAGAATCCTATCAGCCGCCTCGGCAGACAACGACCCAATAAAAATTAACGTCAAGATAAAGACCAGACTTTTCTTTATCTTGAGTGGTGAAAAACAAGACATTCCTGACCTCTTTTGAAACTTTCTATATAATTATGGAATGATATTTAGGGTCTGACCACATTTTTTGAAAGCAGCCAGAATCAAGTTTAGCTCTTCGTCGGTGTGATTGGCTGAATAGCTGGTTCTGATAAGAGCTTGACCATGAAGAACCGCAGGGTGAATCACCGGAGTAGTAAATATCCCTTCATTCCACAGGCTCTTCCACATGGCAAAACATTTTTCATCATCGCCAATAAAGATAGGTATGATAGGAGTCTGGCTGGGACCAGTGTTAAAGCCCATTTCCTGAAAACTATTTCTCATAAAATTAGTAATCTGCCAGAGCCTTGCCCTTCTTTCTGGCTCAGTTTCTATGATCTCGAGTGCTGCCAGGACAGTAGCTACCGCAGCCGGAGTGGCTGCCGCGCTGAAAATCAGAGAACGGGCATTATGCTTTATATAACTGACAACTTTTCTGGAACCAGCCACAAAACCACCAATAGAAACAAAAGATTTGCTAAAAGTGCCCATAATCAGGTCAACTTCATCTTCCAGCCCAAAGTGTTCGGCTGTTCCTCGACCGTTCTTTCCCAGGACGCCCAAGCCATGAGCATCATCTACCATGACCCTGGCTTGATATTTTTTAGCCAAACTGACAATACCTGGTAGGTTGGCAATATCACCTTCCATACTGAAGACACCGTCTATGACGATCATTTTGCCCTTGGAATCCGGAATTTCTGATAAGACCCTTTCCAGATCTTCCATATCATTATGTTTATATTTCTTAACTTCGGCTTTAGACAACCGGCAGGCATCGATTATACTGGCATGGTCCATCCGATCGGTAAGGACGCAGTCATCCTTCCCAGCCACAGAAGATATGATCCCCAGATTGGTCTGGTAGCCGGTGGAAAAAGTAACTGCAGCTTCTTTCTTTATAAACCTGGCCAGTCTTTCCTCCAGGATTTCATGCAGGTCAATGGTCCCGGTTAAAAATCTAGAGCCACAGGTGGCCACACCATAACGGTCAATGGCTTCCTTAGCTGCTTGCTTAACCTTAGGATGATCGATTAAACCCAAATAATTATTTGAGCCAATTAAAACCATTTCTTTGCCCCGGACCTTTACCCGATTACCTTCAGCTTCTGAAATCGGAGTAAAATAAGGATAGAGTCCGGCAGCCAAAAATTCTTCAGCCCGGCTGAATTCATAACACTTTTCAAAAATATCCATCTTGGCCTCCTGAGATTTGTCCAAGTCCACAATATTTAATAGTCACTAACTTTTACCTCTTTGTTAGACTTTTTTCAAGATACAAATTGACCGGCTGGTCATCCTGGTCTAAAATCAGAGCATGATTTCACTGGTCACAGGCGCCACTGGTTTTATCGGAAGTAACCTCATTCAACACTTGCTCAACCAGGGCCATAACAAAATCTATGCTCTGGTCAGAAATCCAGCTAAGCTCAGGAAGTTAAACTTCTCACCTGGGGCCAGTAACCTTCATATCATTCAGGGAGACCTATCCTCTTTGCCTCCAATTCCAGCTGACTGCCAGGTAGTTTTTCATCTGGCTGGAGTTACCAAAGCCCTGAAATCCGAAGATTATTATACAGTAAACCAGAAGGGAACAGCAAGCCTCCTGGCCAAACTTGAGGAAAATGACCTCAGGCCCAGGTTGGTCCTCTTAAGCAGCCTGGCTGCTGGAAGACCAGCAGAAGCTGGAAAACCGGTTAAAGAAGACGAGCCCCCCATTCCGGCTTCTCCCTATGGACACAGCAAGCTACTCCAAGAAGGGGAAGCCTTAAAATACAGCCATAAGATGCAGGTAATTATTTTAAGAGCCGCGGCAATTTATGGTCCGGGAGACCTGGATTTTCTTCAATTTTTTCAGATTATCAAAAAAGGCTGGCTGGTTACTTTTACCAAAAAAATCATCATGAGCCTCTGCTATGTGCATGATCTGGTTAGGGCCATGGAAATAAGCGCTTCTCCAGGATTAAAAACTGGCCAGATTTACAACGTAGCTGACCCGATTCCGAGAACCTGGGAAGAAATTGGCTTGGAAGCCGCCCGGATCCTGAACCGAAGAGTAAAAGCCCTGAAGTTGCCCCTCTGGCTTGTCCATGGGGCCGCGGCTGGCTCAGAGCTGATTTCCAGGCTTTCTGGAAAAGCCAGTCCCCTGAATCTCAGTAAATACCACGATATGGAAAAACTATCCTGGGTGGCAGATACTACTAAAATAAAAGAAGAACTTGGCTTTGAAACTAAATGGGATTTTGGTCGGGCCCTGGAAGAAACTCTCATCTGGTACCAAAAAGTCGGCTGGTTATAGAAGATCTGCTCTACCAAAAATGATTTTTTTGGCTTGAATTGATATTCAGAATAAAATTATGATAACATAAAATACCGAAATTAGATATCAGGCGTTAAAGCCCGATAAAAACGAGACAAACCAATGAAGAAGGAGGTTGTCATAATGATGAAATCAAGATTTTTGGTATTAGGTGCCGCCATTTTTTTTCTGCTGATGCCGCTGAGCCAGATCATGGCCCAGAGTTCAGAAGATGCTAAATTCCAAAAGATTCTGGACACCTATCTTGATGACTACTGGAAATTCTACCCGACCTCAGCTACCTTAGCCGGATTTTACAAATATAATGACCGGTTAGAAGACCCCAGCCAATCCAACATAGACAAAAGAGATGAGGCTGTAAAAAAAATAAATAGTGATATCATCAAACTCGATCGCTCCAAGCTATCTACTGAAAATCAACAGGCTCTTAATCTCCTCTTTGATTGTATCGACCTCGAATTTGTTCAGTTAGAAAATCTGCTTCCATGGGATTATAATCCCCTGTTCTACAACGACATAATTATCAATAGCCTCCACTCCTTACTAACTAAAGATTTTGCTCCAATAGATACCAGAGTAAAAAGCGCTACTGAACGGGCCAAGCAGATTCCCAATCTCATTAAGAGGGCTAAAGACAACTTGAAAACTCCAGCCCAAATTTATACTGAGACTGCAATAAAGCAGATGCCCCACATCATTAATTTTTGCCGCAATGAAGTTCCAGAACTAGTAGCCGGAGCCTCTGAACCTAACAAGCAACCTCTGCTATCTGAAATAAACAAGGTCATTTCCACTCTGGAAGATTACCAGAGATATCTCCAGAATGAACTTTTACCTAAGTCAACCGGCAATTTTCGCCTTGGACCTGAAGTCCACCGGAGACTCATTCAAAGACTTTCTGGTTCAGCTATCGTCCAGGAAGAGCTGGTCAACCGAGCCGCAGCTGATATCAAAAATATCCGGCGAGAAATGCTCTTAGTCTGCATTCCTCTTCACAGGATGATGTACCCGGAAATTGATGTAGATAAGCTTCAGGGAGATCAGGATACTATTATGAATGGTATCATCAAGAACGTGTTTAATAAAATTAATATCATCCATCCCACAAAAGAGGAGCTGGTTGACAGAATTGCGGCTTCAGCCGAAAACCTGAAAAAATTCGGTTTGGCCACCAAGCTCTTTCCAATTCCCCTAGAAAATCTTACCGTTAAACCCATGCCGGCTTATTTCACTGGCCTGAGCCCTTTCCGCCTGAGCGGCCCTGGCCCTTACGAAGCCCAGGGAAGCTATGCCATGGAAATATCGCTCATTCCGGATAACTGGTCAGAAGAAAAAGTAAAAAATCTCCTGGAAGAGTACAATAATTTTTACTTAGAAGTAATGACCGCTCAAAATGTCTTCCCGGGCAGTTTTGTTCCTTTGGTTTACACCAGAAAAGATTCTGGACTTCTTTTCAAGATTTTCCCAAACCAGGCTCTGTTACTTGGCTGGCCGGCCTATCTACAAGAACACCTAATTTTCACCGGCTATGGGGATTATGACTTGAGGCTAAGGTTGAACCAGTTAAAACTAATGTTGAAAACAGTTATGGACTTTCAGATGGACCTGAACATTCACCAGGGCGGGATTACCAAGGAACAATTCATAAGATACCTCACGGTAACCGGTTTTCAGACTGAAGCTGAGGCAGAAAGAAAGTGGGATTACCTGGTTCTAAATCCCGGAATGGGAGCTCTCCCCTATGTTGGTCTTCAGGAAATTCTGGACCTGGAAAAAGATGCTCAGAGGACCAAAGGCCAGGACTTTGATCGGTCTGAATTCTTGTTGAAATTAATCTCCAATGGAGCCTTGCCGCTTATTCAATTGAGATCAGTAGTAACTAATTAAACCCTGCTAGGGAGGAGAGAGCCCTAATTTTTCTCCTCCCTATTTTTTTATTCTGAAAACAGAGACTAAATGAACCAATCGTCTCTACCCGGATCGAAAATCAGTCTGGTAGATTCTCACTCTCACCTTGATTTGCCAGAGTTTAACCAGGACCGGTCTGAAGTGGTGATCAGGGCCCGGCAAAACTCTGTCAACTGGATTCTCTGTCCACTCGACCTTTGCTCAGAAGAAAGTCTGGAAAATGGATTAAAGCTACAGGAAGAAAATGAGGGGATTTTTCTGGCAGCCGGAGTTCATCCTCACCAGGCTAATCAGCTAAACCATAGCCATCTGGATAGAATAAGAAACCTGGCTATTGAAAAGAAAATACTGGCAGTAGGAGAAATTGGGCTGGATTTTCATTATAATTTTTCTTCCTCAGAAAAACAGCTAAAGGCCTTAAGGTGGCAGCTGGAACTGGCCTCAGAGCTCAGACTTCCGGTCATCATTCACAGTCGTCTGGCCGCAGAGAAAATCATAGAAACTTTTCAGTCAACTGGGTTTACCGGTAAAGGTATTCTCCACTGTTTTACTGAGTCTTTAGAGCTGGCTAGATTTATGATAGAAAAAGGTTTTTTGATTTCTTTTTCTGGCATTCTTACCTACCCCAAGGCTGAAAACGTAAGATACTTAGCCAGAAGTCTACCTCTCGAAAATCTTCTAATAGAAACAGACGCTCCCTATCTCATTCCATATCCTGAGAAACAAAAATACCAAAGAAATGAGCCAGCTTTTGTGGTGTCCACGGCCAGAGAGTTAGCCAGATGCCAAAACACTTCGCTGGAAAAAGTAGCTGAAGTTACTAAACAGAATTTTTTCAGGTTATTTAATCTGGATTATTACTAAAACCGGACATCTGTCGATAGTAACTTTGGCCGCTGTTTAGCAAAAGACAGCAAAAATTGCAAAAATAGAAAACGGGTGTTAAGATAAGGTTCATTTTATCATTCACCATCTGAAAGAGGCCAGAATGACCAGGCGTTTGACAAAATCAGCTAAAGATAGTAACCCTACAGAACTTAACAATATCTTTCTCCCTGTAAGCCGCCAGCTCCAGTCTGTAGAAGAACTCCTGAAAACCTGGTCTGGCGAAAGTTCTCCTGTTCTAAAAAAAATGGCCAAAGAAGTCATCTCCAATCAGGGAAAGCTGATCAGGCCAGGGGTACTCTTGCTTATAGCTCGCCATCTTGGCTATAGAGGAAATAACGACATTACTGTAGCTGCAGCTATCGAAGCTATTCACGTTGCCAGTCTGATTCATGATGATATTATTGACGGTTCCGACATTCGCCGGGGCAACAAAACAGCTTCCAAAAGTTTCGGTGCTGATTTCAGCCTTTTGCTGGGGGACTTTTTTTTCATCAGATCAATCCATAATATCATGTCGTTAAAAGATAGAAACCTGTCTGAGATGATAACTCAAGTAGCCCAGCAGATGGTTGAGGGCGAGATTGAAGAGCTGGCCCAGAGCTATAATTTCTCCCTCAGCCAAGCTCAATACATGAAGATAATAGAGAAAAAAACTGCTTCTCTTTTCCTGACTAGCTGCCGCTTAGCCTGCCGTCTGGGAAAGGCTTCTAGAAAAGAACAAGCAGCCCTAGAAAAATACGGTCTTAATCTGGGCCTGGTTTTCCAGATAATAGATGATCTTATTGACTTAGTAGGCAGTCCCTTAGAAACCGGTAAATCCGGTTTTTCTGATCTAAAAGAAGGCCGGATTACTCTACCGGTCATACTGGCTTTAAAGCAGACCGGACCTGAGGCTGCCTCTCAGTTAGAAAGTCTACTTAGGAAAACAAAAAAAGGATCGGAAAAGGAAAATTTTTCAATCCTATTAAATATCCTGAAAAAAACCGGGGCCCTTGACTTGACTGTTCTCCAGGCCGAAAACTTAGCAGCTAAAGCCCGAGAGGCCGTTATGGTCTTAAAACCAAGCCCCTACCGAGAATCTCTACTGGATCTGGTTGATTTTGTTATTTTCAGAAAAGGGTGATAGGTACTAACTGCCATGATCGAAACAGAAGTTAAAATCAAGATCTCAGACCTTAAAGATACTAGAAGGAAACTTCTAGAAATGGGCTGCCAAGTCAACCGGGATTTCTACCGAGAATGGAATGCTCTTTATGACTATGAAGATGGCCGGCTGGAGAAAAAGCAACAGGCCTTAAGGCTAAGGCAAGCCGGTAAAAAAGTCTTTTTAACTTTTAAAGGGCCACCCCTAAAATCCAGATCTTTCAAAATCAGGCAGGAATATGAATCTGAAATAAAAAACCTTAGGGCTTTCAAGAGAATCATGAAGGAACTGGGGCTAAGACCGGTTTTTGAATACCGAAAAAAAAGAATGTTGCTCAGGATGGGCCGGGTGAAAATTTGTTTGGATGAAACTGAGGTTGGCAATTTCCTGGAGCTAGAAGGAAAAAGAAGCGATATTGTTAAGTTAGCTGCCCGGATAGGCTACTGCCGAAAAGATTTTATTAAGCTGGATTATGTCCAGATGATAAAAGAAAAAAGGCAGAAATCTTATTTATCTTCTTCTTCGCGGTCAAAGTTGCCTTCACCTTCTTCTTCAAGTTCTTCATTCTCTTCCGGCTCTTCCTCTTCAGATTCCTCTTCGAATTCTTCAGTTTCCTGAGTTACAAAATCCACCTCAGTATCAGCTTCTGACAGCGGAATAGCTTCAGTGAGCAACCCTTCTTTATCTTCTATATCTTCTTTCTGGAAGGGCAAAATATCATATTGAACTGCTCCAGATTTGATCTCCTCCTGGGCAATTCTGATAGGACTTTTGTACTTTGATTTTATCTTTGTCGGTGAACCTTTTAAGAGTTGCTTGGCCCTCTGGCTGGCAACTATGACAAAACGAAATTTACTATCGAAGTTATTCTCTTTCAAAGATAAGCTTCTCCTTCTCTAAGACAACTGCCAAAATAATGCTAAAAGAATAGCAGATTTTTCATCAAATATCAATAAATCCTGGCCGCTTAGGCAGGAAATTCCTGGTTGCCAGGTCTCTTAGCTCTTTTGGCAAAATCACTTCTGGTAGTCAAAGTTTTCAATTGACAGCCTGATTAGCCTGTGTTAAAGAAATGAGAGTTATTGTCAGGCTAGATATAAATGGCCTGGAACATAAATTAAATTTGGTAATTTAGGAGCAGCAGAGATGGAGCTTTTCCTCGACAATCTGGCAACCTGGCTGGATAAAACCGCTTCCAATATCTGGACCCTTATGGTCCCAATTTTATTTGGTGTTGGGCTGTTGTTGAGTATCAGACTTGGTTTCCTTCAATTTAGTAAGCTGGGCACAGGCTTCAAAGTTATGTTCGGCCGTCGTTCAAGAAAAGGTGGAGGTGAAGGAGACGTCTCACCTTTTGCCGCGGTTTCTACTGCCTTAGCTGCCACGGTCGGAAATGGTAACATAGCTGGGGTAGCCACAGCTCTTTATTGGGGTGGCCCCGGAGCCATCTTCTGGATGTGGATTTGTGGTTTTCTGGGAATGGCTACTAAATTTTCTGAAGCCTTCCTTGGTGTGCTCTACCGGGAAAAACATCCTGACGGGACCATTGCCGGTGGCCCCATGTACTATATTAAGAATGGCTTGAACAAAACAAAATTCGCTGTCTTCCTGGGAGGTTTCTTTGCGGTTTGCGGAGCTTTTGCGGCACTCTTTGGGACCGGCAACATGATGCAGAGCAACCAGATGTCCTTAGCCTTCAAAACTCAGTTTGGTATTCCACCCGTCATAACCGGTGTAGTAATCACCTTTTTTGTTGGCCTGGTGGTTATTGGTGGGATTAAAAGAATCGGATCTGTAGCTGAGCGCCTGGTACCCGCCATGATTGTTATCTATCTCGGAGCTGGAATAATAGTCCTTATTGACAACATAGGCGCCTTACCGAAGGCTTTCCTGCTCATTTTCGAATATGCCTTTACTCCATCTGCAGCCGTTGGCGGTTTTCTGGGGGCAACCATAAAGAATGCTATTCAGTTTGGAGCCAGGCGAGGCATCCTGTCCAACGAAGCTGGCCTGGGTAGTGCTCCTATTGCCCATGCGGCCGCTCAGACTCCCAGCCCATTGCACCAAGGTCTGATAGGAGTGGCTGAGGTTTTTATAGATACAATTTTAGTCTGTACTTTTACCGCTCTTATTAACATTTCTTCCGGAGCCTGGATCAGCGGGGAATCCGGTTCGGCCATGACAGTTACAGCTTTTTCCAACTCGATACCTTATGTTGGAGGAGCAATCGTTTCCATCTGCTCGTTTTTCTTCGGTTATACAACGCTTATTGGCTGGTGCTACTACGGAGAGCAGTGCCTCAAGTACCTTTTTGGAATAAAAATAGCCATGCCATATAGAATTGTTTTCATAGCTCTAACCTTTATTGGAGCTGTTGTTTCCATAGAAATTGTCTTCTTCATGGGCGATATTGCTAATGCCTTTATGGCCTTGCCTAACCTGATAGGCCTGCTGTTGCTGTCTGGAGTTTTGGCCAAAAAGGTTAAAGAAATGAAGCAACGTTATCCCAATCTTTTAGAATAGATTCTGCTGTAAGTACTTAAGCTAAGATAAATCGGCGGTTTTTTGATTTCTAAAAAAACTGCCAGAGGAAAATCGGGGAATCGAATCGCTTTAAGCGAAGGTTACAGGAGCAAAAGCCTTACCCTCCAGATGATGTGGAAGGCAGGACCTTACACCAAAAGTCGATCAGAATTAACCCTTTACTCCTAACCCAAAACCCGGGTCTTTCTTGAGCCTGGGGAATCGCCTTATGTCCCGATTTTCTTTTCCCTGATCGTTGAAGATTCTAAGAGAGGTTCAGTTTTATGGATTATACTGGTTAAATTACTGAGATTCCCTACTATATATTATCTCAATATTCTTTGAGTATATCGTCTTCAGTCCCAAATTGACCATCTGGCCCCGCAGAGCGAAGCCTGAAGCTGCTGTCAGAGACTTTTTCATACCTGATGTTTCGACCCCAGCCATCCTGAAGACTCAACCCGTAGGATCTGGTCTTTTGAAGGTCATTAAGAGAATCCGGCACCTGGCCATCACTATCAGCCATCCACTCCAAAATTACTCGGGAAACTGACTCCAGGTTAGCCGTAGTTAATTCAGCCCTGGTCTGGTTGAAGCGAGAAATCTCCTCTTCTATAGGTGCCTTCTCTTCTGTTCTCATAAAATAAACAAAAAATATTATGACTATAACTAAAAGCAGAACTGCTAAAGCCCCTTTTCCTTTCACTTAGCCCTCCTGGTGAGGAATGACCCGTGAAGGACTCGAACCTTCAACCCGCGGATTAAGAGTCCGCTGCTCTACCAATTGAGCTAACGGGCCAAATTCTTTTTAAGTTTAGTTTAGACTATCTGAATTGTCAACAGAGTGAACGGCCCCTGTTACTTAGGTTTAAATTTATAAAGTAACCTATTGGTAAGGCATTACATCTACAAGAGAGCTGATCAGACCAGATACAGCCGCGCCTCGAGTAGGGCGGTAAAACAGGATGATATTAGGACCTTCCCCAAAAGGCTCTATAACAAAAGTGGAGCCGAAGTCCTTGAGAGGAGTCAAATCCTCTTCTAAGGTTCTCTTGGCTCGTTTCTCGGCCTTCTTGACCTCCGGCTATAGACAAACCTGGACTTCTGACTGGCCTGGTTTCCCTCTATCAGAAGACGGCCTTAGATAAAATGATACCTTCTGTCTATGTTGATCATAGTTACCTGAGTAATAACTATCAGCTTCTTTGGCTATGGCTCCAAGATACTCAAGGATTAATCTATCGGGCGAGGAATAACCGAGGTCAATATTTTTAATGAATTTTATTTTATATATCAGTATAATTCTTCCTAATTCTTCTAAATTAAGATCATCTAATCGGAGGAATGATGAAAAAGATAACCAGAAACCAGATGAAGAATCCAAAGGCTTTGGGCATTTCCCTCGGCCTGCTCTTTTTCTTACAATTAGTTTTATTCCCTTCCTCAATTCTTTCTCAAGATAGATTGAAAACCTATCCCAACTATGACCGTTATGAAAAAATTTCCAAAGAATTCAGAGGGGCAGTCAAATCCGGAGCTCTCAGAATTACCTGGAAGGATGAGGGTCAAGCTTTAGAATACGTCAGGGATGGCAAGAAGTGGAGATATGATATTAAAACCAGGAAACTCACCGAGATTGGAGAGGCCAAGGAAGAAGCCCCCTCCTTTTTCAGACGCCGGGAAGGCTTTCCGGAGCGAGGGCGGCAATTTACTTCAGCCGAATCTCCTGATAAAAAATTCAAGGCAGTTCATAAAAATAGAAATCTCTATCTCCAAGATACCGCCAGTCAAAATGAAATTGCTATAACTACGGACGGTTCCGATAAAAGCCGTATTAAATATGGGACAGCTTCCTGGGTTTATGGCGAAGAGCTGAATCAGATTACAGCCATGTGGTGGTCACCCGACAGCCAGAAGCTGGCCTTTTACCGTTTTGATGAGAAACAAGTGCCTGATTATTTCCTGCAACTTGATCAGACCAAGCTCTACAGTAAGATGGACATAGAGCCTTATCCTAAAGCTGGTGAACCTAATCCGGTAGTGGATGTCCTGGTTTATGACCTTAATTCCAAAAAAATAACTGAGCTTGATGTTCGAAGCGGTCAGCCTTTCTCTAACGAGGTCGTTGGTCATTATGTTTACGGGATTGACTGGACAAAGGATGGTCGAGAGGTTTTATTTTTCAGGGCCAACCGCCGGCAAAACATAACCGAATTAGTGGCTGCTGACCCAGATACCGGCAAGACCAGAGTGGTTTTTCGGGAGGAATGGCCTGCTTCCTGGGCAGAAAATTCGCCTGAGATTACCTGGCTTCAAGACGGTCATCGATTCATCCTGGTATCTGAAAGAACCGGCTTTAAGAATCTTTATCTTTATGATTTAAGCGGAAAACTTCTGTCCACCTTAACCAAGCATCCTTTCGAAGTGATAGGAGTGGTCGGAATAGATGAAAAAGCCAGGCTGGTTTATTATACCGCCAGAAGCGGAGACAACCCGATGAAAGCTCAGTTGCATCGAGTTAGACTTGATGGCAAAAATGACCGGCGACTGACTGACCCGAGTTTTAACCACAGTGTGGACGTCTCACCTAATTTTAAATATTTTGTCGACGTAACCCAGACTCACAATATACCGCCCGTTACCCGTCTTTATACTACTGAAGGAAGACCGATAGCCGAGCTGGCTAAATCAGATTTGAGCAAGTTTGAAGCTCTTGGCTTGAAGAAAGCAGAATTATTTAAGTTTAAGGCAGCTGACGGTCAGACCGAGCTTTATGGAATGCTTCAATTCCCGTCCAATTTTAACCCTGAGGAAAAATATCCCCTGTTGGTCAGTGTTTATGCCGGACCAGCCACCAACGGCGCCCGGGAAACTTTTATAACTCCTAATCCTATAACTGAGTTGGGGTTTCTGGTGGCTTCTTTTGACTCCAGAAGTGCCGGTGGACGCGGCAAGCATCTTCTGGACGCCATCTATCAAAAACTTGGAACTGTGGAAATTGATGACCAGGCAGCCGGGGTTCAAGCTCTCTGTGAAAGACCTTACCTTGACAGAAACCGGGTTGGAATTTATGGGACATCTTATGGCGGCTATGCTTCTATTATGGCTCTTCTGAAACACCCAGAGGTTTATGCTGCCGCCTGCAGCTCGTCGCCTGTTACTGCCTGGGAACATTACGACAGTATTTATACCGAGCGCTACATGTGGATTCCCCAAGAAAATGAAGAGGGATACAAAAACGGCAGTTCTCTAAACTTTATCAACAACCTCAAAGGACGGTTAATGATTTATTACGGAACAGCTGATAATAATGTCCACCCGAATAACTCTATGCAGCTAATCCAGGCTCTTCAGAAAGCCGGCTTGAGCTTTGAGGTCCAGGTTGGCCCTGATAGGGGGCATACGAGTGTCCAACAAGCTCGAATGATGGAATTTTTTATCGAAAATCTGATTCTCTATAGATGAAAATAAATCGCCATCTTGAATGGGACTAAAAGTCCTCCTACCAAGCCGGTTAGTTGTGGGCTTCTTTTGCTTTGCTTTTGGCCCACGACCAAGAGAGGATATCTCTGTAAGCTCCTTAAAAAAAGTCTTTCTGACTATTAAAAAGACGGCGGGGATGTTTCCCAGGTCAGAAGCCCACAGAAGTCCAGCCTCAACCCGATTCTAAAGGAAGAATCACCCCTAAATTCACCCCTGCAGATTATTGTCTTAATAAGACTATCAACGTAGTTTGGTGTCGGGAGGCAGACACTCAATTATGGCCGAGCTTTACAATTTTAACTTCTTTAACTTTTCCAAATTTATTATCCTTTATCAGGGCGAAGATATTTATTATTGCCGAGATTTCTCCTCTCCATTCTGCTTTCTTCTGGATTTTCTTTATTTTCTTGCTTTTCTTTTCAGGTCTAAGGTAAAATTAAGCCAAAATATGAACCTCAAGGGAATAATTAGATGAAAAAAGAAGGGTTTACTTTTATTGAAATCATCGTGGTGGTAGGAATAATAGGTATAATTTTAGCCGCTTCTTACCCCAGTATCCTGAACATTCTCGAAGCCAGGGCTCTGGACAGTGCTGCCAGAGAATTACTGACGACTCTTGAAGCGGCCCGCTACACCGCGGTTAATGATAAAGTTAACTGCCGGGTTCGCTTTTTCCAGGAAGACAACCAGTGGCGATATATGGTCGAGATAGAAGAAGGCGGACTAACCGGGACAAATCCCACTTTTACCTGGAAGCCTGTGCCGAAGTTCATTAAAAGAACTCTTCCCAGTAAGTTTAATCCCCAGATTCAGTTACCAGCCGGTGACCAGCAGATTGTTTTTTCACCCCTGGGTCTGGTAGCTAATTATAATTTCACCGCCCCTCAGACTTTCAGGATAATCCTGCAGAGCCAGAAGCTCAAGAATCTGGCTCAGGATGACCAGCGCATCCTGACAATATATGCTGGAGGGTCGATCGGCTATCAAAAGGCTAAGAGCTAAGGGGGGAAAATTATGGATGATCTCAGTTTGAATCCACCTCAAGAACAAATGAAAGTTATATCCAGCAAAAGAGAGAAAAATGGCTTTACGCTTATAGAGACCATTATCAGCCTGGCGCTGGTCACCGTGGTCTTTGTCAGTTTAGCCCAGCTTTTCACCTTGAGTGTTATGCAAAATCTAAGGTCAAATGAGATGAGTAATGCCATTTTCCTGGCTCAGCAGCAAATTGATTACCTGAGGACTCTGACTTCGGATGAGCTTAGCATTTTCCCTAACCTGGCTATCGGCGAAAGCAACGATGAGCTATTAGATTTAAATCAGGATGGGACCCTGGATTTTAGAAGAATTACTATTATTAACCCTTCAGTGGCGGCCAGCGTCGCTGGCTATGATGTTCTGGTGATGGTCTTTCCAATCTCTGTCCGTGATGTTGCCCGTGATGAGTTAATAGCCAATCCTGATAAATATAAGGTCAGGGCTTATGTCCATACTATCGTTACCAGATAGGAGCGATATATGAAAAATCTGGGCCGAGTGAGGATAAAAATGACCAAAAGATATTCAGAAATAGAAAGAAATGGCTTTACCTTGATTGAAGTCCTGGTATCTTCCGTTATCATGACCATAGTGATCGTGGGAGCTTTAGCCCTTTATTCCAAAAGTAATCAGATTTCTGTTGACCAGCAGCAGTATGCCGAGCTTCAACACGATGTCCGTTCGGCCATGTACCTGATCACCAGAGACCTGCGGATGGCCGGCTCAGGATTGCCTGTGGAGTTCGGGATGTATGCCCTTGAAGGTTTCAATAACGAAGACCAGGGGACAGAAGTCAGGCCCGACCGGCTGAT
>JAQULR010000101.1 GCA_028749205.1 Acidobacteriota bacterium
CCAGCCGAGGGAAATCTTCCTCTGACCTCACCAAAGCATAAAGGTTGTTGAGATTATCGATGTAAATCTGAGCAATTGACTCGCCTTTTTTGACATCAAAAATTTCGTTGGGCATCTTAAACCTGTCAACCAGATTCAAATCAGAGTCATAGACGTCAATGAAGAAGATATCTCTTTTAGGATTGACGAAGGGAACCAGAAGGGAGCCGTCGCTTTTAACACTCAAATCAAAAACACTGGCCTGGTCAGAGGCTTGAATTGAAATTCCCTTCTCATCTACCGAGAAGCTGATCTTAGCGGAAGTGTCAAAATCAGTCTGGCCAGAAACATCTTTGATTATTTCCCCTTTCGAATTGTACTTTACCAGGTGATAAGGGGACAGTTGAGAAAATATTAGCTCTTTTTGGGGAGTTGAAACCAGCCTGGTAAAATTACAATTTCTATAGATCTGGCGGAAAGGCATGGGCATGGAAAGGTTGGAGATGTCTTTAACCAGACCCGATCTTGGTTCTATAAATAGCCCTGTAGCTTTTTCTACTTCGCCAAGATGTTCTGAGATATGAATCGGTTTATGGTTTTTCTCAAGAATCATAGAGGACAAGAAATAAGTACCATCAACCAGCTCCAGGTCGTCATAATAAACTGAAGTCTTAGCCGATGAGAGAAACTTACCTTCAGGTGAATAGACATTAATCCGGCGTTGTGGATTATCAATCAAGTAGATTCGGCCATCTTCAAGCATCTTAATTTTAGAGGCATCTTTTGATAGTTCGCCCGGCCCCTGACCTATTCGACCAAAGGAAAAAAGGAACTTTCCGTCGCCAGAAAAACATTGAACGCGGCCGTTTCCAGAATCCAGGATGAAGATTCGCCCATCTTTATCTACAAAAAAAGAGCGGGGCTTAAAAAAATCTTCGTTACTTCTATCAGATCCGAGCGTGAGCAACCTTTCAACTTTTAGAGGCTTAAATTGCAGCTCCTTTGAGTCGGGACAACAGTTTAAAAAATCATTATTGGAAAAGAAAATAAGAATTAGGCTTAAAAAAACTACAACTCTTCTCATCTTTAAAGGACTTATCAAGAAGGTCGGCAGTTTTCCATTAAGTGACAGGGATTTTGATGACAGAAGGCTCCTCCTGGACCGTCATAAATCCTGCAATGAAACGTCGTGCCGTCGTATTCACAATAATAACACGGCCCATACCATGTATTGGCTGTCAGGTTTTGGATCAGCAACACGACCAAGGCAACAAGACATACAAACATAACCACGCGCCCAAAAAATTTACCCTTTCTCATTTTTTACCTCCTATTTTAAAATTTTAATCGTTCTCCGTCTTTAGATAATCCAAAAGCAAATTTTTGTATTCTTTTTGAAAGTTTTCAATACCAAAGGTTATAGGGTCAATTCTTAGTACTTTGCCTTGCCTTGAGAGAAGAACCTTCATTGAATTAAATCGACTGAATAAACTAATATTGATTATCTCTGGTATTTCAAGGATAGGGTAAGTAAGACCATATTCATTTTTAAAATTATCTAATGCCGTCCTCCCAATTCTTATAGTAGCTGCACAGAAGAATATCTGTTCTCAAAGACTTATTTTAAGTTGTTCAAGATAAACAGCTTCCTCTATACAATCCAAGCAATCAAAAGAGCGTATCGTTAACAGCACAATAAATCTTTGCCCAGGATCCATTAAAGAAACAATATCCGGGGCAAAAGTAAGTTTACTGCCAATGAGCCCTGTATATTCAGGCTCGCGGCTTATCTGATAAAAATGTTCTCTTTCTTCTGCAGCAGCAGCCATAAATGTTCTGATACTAACCTGACGAAGGTGGCCCGATACTAATATGAGCATCATGAAGATAAACAGAGCTCCAGGGAAAAATAATACCTTAAATGCGTTATGCTTCATCGATAGTAGGCGTTCATGGAAGATGATAAGTGAAGATACTAAAAGAAAAGCAAAGTTCAGCGATATAGCAGAAAGTGGATTTTTCACCTTAGTTAAAGGCAGGTTAAAAATAATATTGCACCTTAGGCAATTGCCGGAAGGAATGCCAAGCAAAATAATAATTATTTGAGCTAAGATTAAGAGGGCACCAGCGATTGCCGAAACCTTCGTAAGGCAAGGTATGAATATTGATAATCCAACAGCAAGAAGTAAAAACGATAAAATAGTGTTTACAAAAACACCGTTAATTACTGCTCCCTCAGACATGGCTTTAATTTTGGCTATACCTGACATAATAAAGAAGACCCCAAATGCTAATTTAGCAACGCCTAGTAATATTTTTCCCCACATCTCATTAATATTCCTTTCTAAAAATAAAAAAAACGTCTTGTCAAGTTTTTTTTTCGCTCAATTTAAAAGCTTAAGAAATATTATGATTGCTTAGGTAACAATCTCACTTTTTAATTTAATCGCACAATGTCAGCCCGAAGACAAATTAATTTCGTGTAGATTCTCTTGTGAATCAACGAATCAACTTAATTTTGATTGGTCCAGAGTTAAG
>JAQULR010000050.1 GCA_028749205.1 Acidobacteriota bacterium
TTCTCTAACTGGAGCCAACCCTGAGGCCCAGCCAGGAGCCCGAAAGCTACAAGAAATCGTTAATCTTATTAAATCAGAGCAGATCAAAGCTATTTTTTCTGAGAGCTCTTCGCCTCCGATTTATGCTAGGGCTATAGCCGAAGAAACAGGGGCTGAGATATATACCTTATTTACTGGAGTAAGTTTGTCCCGCTTAGATATTGAAAAGAAAAAATCTTTTCTGGAAATAATGAAAGATAATCTAAAGACTCTGCATAGTGCCTTAGACTGTGAGTAAAGTATGGAGAACCAACCAGAAGAAATTGTCAGATTAGAACAGGTAACATATAGCTATAATAATATTCCGGCCATAAAGGATATTAACTTATCGATTAATCGAGGCGATTTTCTGGCAATTATTGGACCTAACGGATCGGGCAAAACTACTCTTTTGAAAATTATAGTTGGTCTGCTTAAACCCAACCAGGGCCGGGTCTGGTTGTTTGGACTGCCTCTGGATAAATTCAACCAGTGGTTTAGGCTGGGCTATATTCAGCAGAAAGCCACCTATTTTGATCCAGTCTTCCCAATTTCTGTGGAGGAAGTTGTTGGTTCTAATCTGCAGGCTATCCGAAAAGAAAAAGCACTAACCAGGAGTCAAATAAAAGATAGAGTTCATGAAGCCCTCAGGATCGTTAGCCTGGAGAAAGAGATAAAAAAACTGATAAAGGAGCTTTCTGGTGGTCAGCAGCAACGAGTTCTGATTGCTAGAGCTTTGGCTACTGAACCTGAAATATTATTGCTGGATGAGCCCACTGAGGGAGTTGATGCCTTAACTCAAGAAAGATTTTATGACCTACTCGGACAACTGAATCAGGAAAAAAATCTAACTATAGTTCTGGTTACCCATGATTACGTGATCGTAAATAAACATGTTAAGCAGGTAGCTTGTCTAAATCAGAAACTCATCTATCATGGAAAACATTCTGAGTTTTGCCAATCAACCGTGGTCCAAGAGCTGTTGAAGGGTGGGCATCATTTTGTCTCCCACAGGCACTGAATATGAGTCAAAGTTTTTTCTTATCCACTTTCTTTTTGAGAGCTATTCTGGCTGGTAGTTTTCTGGCTATTAGCTGTGGCTTGCTGGGCGTATTTTTAGTTCTGAGAAAAGACGCCATGATCAGTCATGGACTCTCTCATGTGGCCTTTGCCGGAGTTGCCCTCGGCCTGGTATTAAACCTAATGCCGATTTTCTTTTCAGTAATTGTAGCCCTGGGAGGTTCATTTCTCATTCTTCAATTAAAAGATCGGGCCAGACTTCCAGGCGACGTGGCCATCGGGATTTTAAGTAGTGCCGGGATGGCCCTGGCTGTTTTTCTATCAGCCCTTAGGCAGGATTTTGGGGCCGAGTTGATGGCTTATCTCTTTGGAGATATTCTGGCTATTGCTCCAGCGGAGGTTGGCTTATCAGCCGCCCTGGTGCTGTTGGTAGTATCAGCAATTGCCTTCTATTATCACCAGCTGGTTTTTATGACCTTTGACCGAGAAACAGCTTCAGTTTCAGGTTTAAAGATTAAGAAGCTGGATCGAGTACTGATTATTTTAACCGCAGTCACTATTGTTTTAGGGATTAGGATAGTTGGACTTCTACTGGTAACTGGATTGACAGTCATTCCGGCAGCTTCAGCTCTGCAGCTGGGTAGAAATTTCAAGTCGACTCTTTTTCTTTCAACTCTTTTAAGCCTGATTTCTATTGGGGGTGGCATAGTTCTGGCCTATGCCTTTAATCTACCGGCCTCGGCAGCTATAATATTTATTTCTCTTACGTTATTCCTTTTATGCCTATTTCTAAAAAAAATCAGCTGAACCTCCATTAGTTAAAGCCCCTGGCCTCTTGTATTTAGAAAGTGAATCTCCTCGCCTCGAAATCTTTCAAGAATTCCTCAGTAATTACTTAGCTTATGCCTTGGCTTTCCCCCAAGAATAATCTATCAGTTCCGGAATAAAGCAGGCTATTCTGAATTACAGTTGAATAATCCAGGCTAAATACCTTACCTTACATACCTTACGGAGCCAAAAACGAAGATAGCTAATGGTAGTTTACCAAAGCTCAAAAGATAGTCAGGATTCCAGTACCTTAGACATTATATTTTCCAACTTCTGTAGGCGTTTTTCTAAATTATCTTTGAGTTTTTTGGCTTGGGCTAAAGTTTTTTTCTTAAAATTTTCATCTTTAAGGTAGGGAAGATTAATGCTGACATTATAAAAAGCACCCAGGCCGCAAGTCCTGGCCGCTAATCCGGCTACCCCGGCATCACTGACGGAGTTTTGATTACCCCACTTGGCCACTTCAAAAGCCAGGTCGGCCAACTCCACTGATTTCTTCAGAACAGAGAAGGGCACAAGGGTAGCTTCCTGATAAGCGTTTTCAATAGCCAGGTTTCTTTCTTTGGCTTGTTGTTCAGTAGTTCTAGGCAGCCGAAATGATTCCATGACCCGGTTAAAAGCCCCGGTATCCAGGTCTGCTGCCTGAAGGAGTTCTTCTTTAAGCTGCTGGGCTTTAACTGCCAGTTCCTTGATTTTTTGATAATGCTCTTCATATCCTTTTTTGCCGACAGTTAAGTTGGCAACCATAGCTGATAGGGCTGCTGATAAGCTACCGCATAGGGCTGCCACACTACCGCCACCAGGAGCCGGCGAGTCCATTGAAATTTCATCAGTCAATTCATTTAACCTGAATTTTAGAAGAGATTTTGCATCTTCAGAAAATTGGTACTCTATTATTTTTTTCTCTGGAACAAAAGGGACAATATCATTCAATCCGAGTGAACGGACTGCTATTCTAATCAGTTCTTTTTCAGGAAGTCCGGGACTTTTTCCTTGTTTTTCCAGATAATAACCTCCAGCCATCAGCAAGGCTTCTTTGGGAATCAATCCGACCAACTCGCTTCCAGTTACTCTGACTCCAAGTTTTTCAGCCACCCGGCAGGCTTCATCGAAAACCAGGTGAGGAGGGCTTATTTTATAATTAGTAAAATTAATAGAAATCTGGGCGATTCCATATTCATCTATATACCAACCAACCGCTTTAACTGCTTTAAATTTACCTGGAATCCTAACTGGCTGACCGTTTTTGTCATAAACAATTTGACCATTTTTGTTTTTTTTGGGCCGTCCGCTTTCTCTAAGGTAGGTAGCTATCTCCTGAGCAATCTTTTTATCCCGAGTATTTAGATTGATGTTATAGGCAATAAGAAATTCCCTGGCTCCAATGATGGTAGCTCCAGCCTTAGAATTAAAGATCGGTTGACCAAAATCAGGCTGCCATTTTGGGTCTTTAAGCTTATCAGGGAGCCCTTCGTATTCTCCGGCCCGGATGTTGGCCAGGTTTCTCCTTTCTGGTTTTCGGGCGGCTTCTTCATACAGGTAAACAGGTATATTGAGCTCTTCAGCTACTCTCTTTCCGAGCTCCTCGGCTAATCTGACGCAGTCTTGCATGGTTACTCCGGAAACCGGAACAAAAGGGCAGACATCAGTAGCTCCAATCCTGGGGTGAGCCCCCTGGTGTTTTTTCATATCTATCAGCTCTGATGCTCTTTTAATAGCCCGAAAAGCGGCTTCTTTTACCTGTTCTGGGGGGCCTATAAAAGTTATAACGGTTCTGTTGGTGGCTTCCCCTGGATCTACATCCAACAGCTTGACTCCTGGGGTTGATTCAATCTCGCTGACTATGACTCGAATCTTTTCCTGGTCTCGACCTTCACTGAAGTTAGGTACGCATTCAACGATTTTCATATTTCAAGACTCCTTTTTGAAAGATGGCCTGAAACTGACCCTTTCGGTTATAAATTTCTATTTGATCAAATTCTCTCAAATGATTAAGAGTTCTATTTAAATCCCCGGCGATAATCATTAGTGGCTTTTTAGTCAGGTAGCTCCTGGCTACTCCTTGAACCCTTTCTGTATTGACCAGCATAATGTTTTGATAATATTTACTCCAGAAATCTAAGGGTAAGTTAAATATTTCTAGTAGGCCAATTTTCTTACTGAGTTCTGCTGGCGTTTGAATCTGCAAAGGCAGGTTTCCTATAAGATAGGCTTTAGCTCTTTCCAGCTCCGACGGGTTAATCCTGTTCTCAACCAGGTTGGTTAGCAGTTCATTGATCTCTTTAACTACCTGGCTAGTCGCCTCTGGTGAGGTCTTAGCTCTTATCCAAAAGAGACCATTTTCTTTAAAGAAACTCAGTTCACTGAAAGCATAATACGCCAGACCTTTTGATTCTCTCAAGCCTAAAAAAAGACGGCTATTGGTAGTACCTCCCAGAATATGGTTTAACACCAGGAGTGGGAAGTAATCCTCATCAGAAGGGGGGACAACAAAATTTCCAGTAATTACCGCTATTTCACTTGACGGGTGATCCAGAAAACAGATCTGATTGAATGTTCTGTTTTCCAGGCGGCTGACTGGCTTTCTGTCCAGAGCTCTTGGGGCCCATCTTCTAAATTTCTGACTGATTTTCTGACTGGCGTTGCTTAGGCTTATGTTGCCGTTCAAAATTATGGTCGAATTGTTCGGCCTTAACCAGCTCTGATGAAAAAAAGCCAGGTCTTTCTGGCTGATGTTCTTTAAAAGCTCTTCATCCAAGACTCCAGGGTTGTAGCCGCTGCCAGAAAATATTTTTTTGGTGAAAAAAGCATAAGCCGCCTTTTCTGGATCTTGATTATGATTCAGTAACTGATAATACAGCTCTCTTTTAGCTGAAGTTAATTCTATAGCCGGAAAAGCCGGCTCTATGAAAAACAGACTGACTAAACTGAGAGCACTGTCGAGATGTTCTTCAAGAAATGAGTAAGAAAATATTGTATAATCCGCCTGGACTTCAATTGAGTATTCAATACCTAAAGTCTCCAGCCTTTCTATTATTTCGAATGGGCTGAGGGTCAAAGTTCCTCTCTGTAACATTCGAGCAGTTAGCGTAGCCAGACCTGGAAGATGCGGCGGGGAATAGCTCTCTCCGGCCTGAATCAAGATTTGAAGGTTAAAAATCTGGCTGTTTGGCCTGGTAATAGTTAAAACTTTCAATCCATTGTTTAATATCTCTGAATCAACTGGAGGCAGGTTCAGACCTGAAACAGGCTCTGGATAAGGGGGATTTCTTCTGAATTTCTCCTGCGAGAAAAGCGGACTTAGGATCAATAATAAAATCAGGACCGTAGTTAGCGCCTGCCTTCTAAGTCGGTTGATCATGGCTTTCATTAACTTACCTGGGCAATATAGTGATAAAACAGTAATTTTCTTCGTTCAGGTGTTTTCTAGCCAGCATTAGAATAGAGTAGGAATTGATTCTTTCAAGCTGAGCCAGTTCGGAACCAATTTCTGGTAAATTTCTTTCTTTAAGATACCTGTCAGCCAAAGCTAAAGCTCGTGACAAATTGTTTCCGGTTATCTCTTTAACATAATTGTATTTAAATTTGTTTTTAGCCTTAGTCATCTCTTTTTCAGAAACCATCTCGGTTTTTAGACGGTTCAATTCATCAATCAAGATTTTTTTTGACCGCTCGATCATATATTGGTTATTAGCCAGCAAGAATAATTTCAGCGATTGAAACTCACGCCTTTCTTCAAACCCACCACTTAGATAAAGAGCCACCCTCTCTTTTCTTATCAGACGGTTAACCAGTCGACTGGAGTTACCATTAAGCAGAATTTGCTCCATTATTTTAAATATCAGGATATCTTCAGGTTGATAATTTTCTATCCTGATGGCAAACTGCATCGCGGGAGATGAGACTAGAGGGTCGATCATAATTTGATCCCGGCCAGAAGGGCCCAAAGGGAATTCTGGTTTAGGATAGACAATTGGTTCTAGCCCTTTAGGGATACTTTCAAAATATCTGATGACCAGTTCTTTAGCTTTTTGAGTGTTTAAATCACCACTCAAGCAGAGAACCGCGTTGTTAGGGACATAATACCTGCGGTAAAAACTCAAAACATCGTTTAGAGTTATGTTCTTGACAGACTGGGCAGAACCTACCAAAGAATGTCCATAGCTGAAGTCAGGATACAGGATTTCGTCGATCAAGAAAAAATATCTGGCAAAGGGCTCGTCGAGTTGCCTTTGGCGTTCATTTCGAATCAGGTTCTCCTTTTCTTTTTCCAGAATTATCTGGTTAATATCAAGAAAATGCATCCTTTCTGACTCTAGCCAGAGAACCAAGCCTAATTGATTAGAGGGCACTGTTTCATAGAAGAAAGTCTTATCGAAAGTAGTAGCCGCGTTTAATTCTCCACCTACATTCTGGATATAATTGATATGTTGAAGAGGTCCCACATTTTCTGAACCCTGAAACATCAGATTCTGCATCAGATAAGCTAATCCGTCCTTATTAGGGGGATCATTTATCGAGCCAACTCCATAGGCTATTACTGCTGAAACCAGAGGGAAAGAGTTATCCTCAACAATTATGACCTGGAGTCCGTTTTTAAGCTTAAAACTAACTGGTTTATAATCACTTGGCTCAGACTGGAAAGAAAATAAAAACCGGAGACAAAACAATAGCAGACAACTACCCACCAGGTAAAATTTTAGATTTTTATTTTTATTGATTAGCCTTTTCATTTTTTTGGAAAATATCAAATTTACCATATCATAAATAACTTGAAAATAAAATAAATCTTATTGCAATTATTAAGGGTTTATGCTAAAAGTAGTTTCTAAAAAATTAATTAGAATCAAGTTAAAAAAGTAAAAGGAGATAATAAGATGGGCAAGGATGGCCGCCATTATTTTACCTCAGAATCAATCACTGAAGGTCATCCAGATAAAATCTGTGACCAGATCTCTGATGCCATTCTTGACGATTTAATTGCCCAGGATCCCAGAAGCCGGGTGGCCTGCGAAGCTCTGGCCACCACTGGTCTGGTGTTAATCGCAGGAGAAATTACTACTGATGGCTACTGTGATTTTCAAAAACTCGTTCGGAGAACCGTTAAAGAAATTGGTTATACCAAAGCTGATTATGGCTTCGATTATAAGACATGCTGTGTCCTGTCTTCAATCCATGAACAGTCTTTAGATATTGCTTTGGGAGTCGATAAACGGCCTGACCAAGAAATTGGAGCCGGGGATCAGGGTTTAATGTTTGGTTATGCCTGTAAAGAAACAGAAGAATTAATGCCTCTGCCAATTATGCTGGCCCACAAACTAGCCAGACGCCTCAGTCAGGTCAGGAAAGAAAAAATCCTGCCTTACCTTCGTCCAGACGGGAAAACTCAGGTTACTGTAGAGTATGAGGGTAAAAAACCGGTTAGAGTTGAGTCGGTGGTCATAGCTGCCCAACACAATGCAACTATAGATATAAACACCTTGAGAGAAGAGATAAAAAAAGAAGTTATCAAAAAGGTTATCCCAGCCTGCCTTCTTGATAAGAATAGCTGGAAGAAGGTCTACATTAATGGAACTGGCCGTTTTGAAATGGGTGGACCTCTGGCTGATACTGGAATGACGGGACGGAAAATTATTGTTGACACCTATGGCGGTGTTTTTAGCCATGGCGGTGGTTGTTTCTCTGGTAAAGATCCTACTAAGGTTGACCGCTCAGGCTCCTATATGGCTCGTTATGTAGCCAAGAATTTAGTGGCCGCGGGCCTGGCTGACCAAATTGGGGTGCAGATTGCTTATGCCATCGGTATCCCTGAGCCAGTGTCGATAATGATTGATACTTTCGGTACCGGAAAAGTCCGAGAAGAATTGATTGAAGATCTGGTCAGAGCTCATTTCAAGCTAACTCCCAAAGGTATGATTGAACAGCTTGACTTATTGAAGCCCATTTATAAAAAGACTGCTTGCTATGGTCATTTTGGGCGGAATGAACCAGAATTTACCTGGGAGAAAACAAATTTAGCTGATATTTTAAGACAGGAAGCTGGTTTGAAATAGCTTTTAAGTTCAGACCTCTGGCCCAATCGATAGGCTAAAAGGATGAGACTATGGATTTTGAAGTAAAAGATTTAAAGTTGGCCCCGGCTGGACGCCTGCGAATTGACTGGGCGGCCAGATCCATGCCTGTTCTGCAAAGAATAAAGGAAACCTGGCAAAAGGAAAAGCCTCTTAAAGGACTGCGAATAGCGGCTTGTCTTCATGTTACCTCAGAGACTGCTAATCTGATGATTACCCTTAGAGATGGTGGAGCTCAGGTCAGGCTGTCGGCTTCTAATCCTCTTAGCACTCAGGATGAAGTAGCTGCGGCTTTGGTGAAATACGAAAAAATCCCAGTTTTTGCTATCCGCGGAGAAAATGAGACCAGCTATTATCGACATATAGAAAAAGCTTTAAGCCATAATCCCCTTATAACTATGGATGATGGGGCCGATTTGGTATCGACAGTTCATCAAAAAAAAACCGGGTTGCTTGATTCAATTATTGGTGGGACAGAAGAGACAACTACTGGAGTTATTCGCTTAAAAAGCATGGCCGATAATAAGGTCTTAAGCTACCCAATCATTGCAGTCAATGATGCTAAAACCAAACACTTTTTTGATAACCGTTATGGTACCGGGCAAAGTACTATAGACGGGATTTTGCGATCCACTAACCTGCTTTTAGCTGGATTGACAGTGGTGGTCTGTGGTTATGGCTGGTGCGGCAAAGGAGTAGCTACAAGAGCCAGAGGTGCCGGGGCCAGAGTAGTCATCTGCGAAATTGACCATCTTAGAGCTTTAGAGGCTTTGATGGATGGGTATCAAGTACTGCCCTTGATTAGAGCGGCTGAGATTGGTGATGTTTTCATAACTGTAACCGGTAATAAAAATGTCTTAAGAGCCGAGCATTTCCGGAAGATGAAAGACGGAGCTATAAT
>JAQULR010000017.1 GCA_028749205.1 Acidobacteriota bacterium
GGTCAACCAGTTAACCGTATTGAGAAACAAATTTCCGTTACCAGACAAATTGTAATATTTGTTAGTGATAAAATCCGAATCGCCAAAAACAGCTAATCTGGCTTCCTCAGATGAAGGCAGCTCATTTTTTTCGGCCTCTAAAGTCTCTTCATTTTCACTTTCTTCTTCTGAGGAATTAACAATATCTTCAATTTTAATACTTCCAACCACCGCTAAAGAAATTGGACCAGGAAGATCTTGATCTGGGTCGAAAGAAACCTCGGTCTGGTCAAGCTGTCGCTCAGCCCAGGAATTAGGGCTGGTTCTGGCAATAACATTAAGGGTTATTCCTTCAGGCCTGGTTTCAGACAATTCTACCGACCTGGCCAGGGGGAAGAAAGTGGCATAGCGGAAATTTTTGGTAACGGCGTGGTCCTCATATTCTGTTACTACCGGCATAAAATAGTCCCCGCCCAGTAAGCGAGAAACCCGATCCACTACTAGATCATTTCCCAATCTTAGGCCGAGATCAGCCAGGAAATTTTCCAGACCAGAAGTAGTTTCTGGATCAACCATAAAGAAAATTCTGCCTCCCTTCTTTAGAAAATCTTTCAGAGTTTCCAATTCATTAGTAAGCAAGGATTTTTTGGGCCCCGGGACAATCAACAAGTCACAATCTTCTGGAAAATTGTCTGATAGGGCCAGAGTTAAGCTCTTAACTTCATACCCAATCTTTTCCAGCTCTGTCCTGGCAAAGCTAAATCCTAAATCTTGGCTATCATCAATGGAACTTTCTCCATGACCTTCTAAAAAATAGATAATCTTTTTCTGGTCTCTGGTAACCTTAATCAGGGCATTAGTTAAATCTTCTTCGGAAGTGGTGGTTATTCTATTCTCTTTATCACCACATTCTAAAACTGTAGTCCCATCTTGAGAGATTTCGTATTTCTTAACCAGTCCGGGATTTTTGTCCGGGTCAATGAATTCATACTTTATCTTGGGCGAATGATAGGCATAGATTTTTAGGAGATTCTCCATGGTTTGGCGGCCAACATTGCCTTCGCGAAAAAAGGCCTTGATAAAAACATCCTGTTTTAGGTTTTTAATTACGCTAACTGATTGTTCTGATAGGCTGTGGAGCTTAGCAGAGGTAAAATCCACCCGATAGCGATGTCTGGCTAAAAAGAAATTCAGAACCACTAGAATGCCCAGAACCAGGATAATAATTAGAATCATATTGCTGGAATAGATAAAAGACCGGCGTTTTAAACCCTGCTTGAGGGCTGACAGATTAAGAAGTACATAAGCTATAATCGAAATCAGGCCGGCTGCCACTACGATCCAGGCAGCAGTCTGATATTGAGGCCAGACCAGCAGAATGACCAGTGCCAGGACTATCAGCCCAAGACCCAGATAGTTTAAGCTATTTTTAAACCAGGACATTTTCTTACCTCCAGCGGCGAAATTGAATCACGGAGTGAGTTAGAAAAAGACCAAAAAAAGCAAAACTCAGATAATAGGATAGATCGCTGGTATCAAAAACTCCTCTGGTCATATTGTCAAAGTGTTCAAAGAAAGAAAGATAGCTCAGAACATCCTGCCAGAGTCCTTGAGCTGAATAGGCTGCCCAGCTTAAAACCCAAAACAGCAGCAAAGTCCCGAAAGTCAAAACAGCGGAAACAATCTGGTTTTCGGTCAGGGCTGACCAAAAAACTCCCAGTCCTAAAAAGGCTGCCCCCAGCAGAAAAAGACCAAGATAACCTAAAAAGTAGGGGAGGGGTTCAGGATTTCCGTAAATGAAGGTCAAGATCGTGGGGATGGCGCTCAGGACCAGCATTGTCAGAAGTACGATCAGCGAAGCCAAGTATTTACCTAAGATTATTTGAGTGACTGAAATGGGAGAGGTCAGCAATAACTCTTCCGTTCCCATCTTTTTCTCCTCAGAGAAAAGCCGCATGGAAATAACCGGAAGCATCAGCAGCAAAACAATACTCAAATTATTGAAAAGAGGGGCGAAGACCATTTGATTGATATTAACCTGCTGATAATAATAAGGATTCTGTAATATTTGAATAGCTACCATATTAAACCACGAAATCAAACTATAGAAAAAGAAGCCCGAGAGTAAGGTGAAGACAGCAATAACTACATAGGCAATGGGCGAAGTAAAATAGGAGAGCAGTTCTTTTTTGGTTATTGACCAGAGAGCCTTCATTGTTCCATCCCTCCTGAGACAATTCTCAAATAAAGCTCCTCAATGTTCATGGCCACTGAACGCATTTCTTTTATCTCCAGATTATTATCAAGACAAGTCTTAATTATTGGGGTTCTTAAATTCTGACCCCAGGGCCATTCTAATCTTATTTCTGAACCTTCAACCTCCACTTTTTTAATCTCGGGGAGCTGCTTGAACAAATCCTGAATCCCGGAATCAGTCCTATCGAGGCGGAGAAAAATGCCATCATTCTGACTAAAACTCTGGGCCAATTCATCCAGGGATCCTGAGGCCATCAATTTACCTTCGTTGATGATGACTACCCCATCACAAACTTCTTTAACCTCAGCCAGAATGTGAGTAGAAAGCATCACCGTATGTTCACCTTTAAAAGATTTTATTAGCTGGCGGATTTCTACGATTTGAGCCGGGTCTAAACCGATAGTCGGTTCATCCAGAATAATTACTTTCGGGTTGTGAATCAAGGCCTGGGCTATCCCCAGTCTTTGTTTGAAACCGCGGGAGATATTTTTAATTAACCTCCGCCTTACAGAATTAAGTCCAGTAATCTCAACTGCTCGGTTGACTGCTTCTTTCTTTTTTGGCCCGGGAACCTTTTTAATCTCAGCCACAAAACCCAAGTAAGAATCAACAGTCATTTCAGGGTAAAGAGGCACGTTTTCCGGGAGATAGCCTATGGATTGTTTAACCGCTTCAGCTTGCTCAAAGACATCATAACCGGCAACCGAGGCTCGGCCAGCGGTAGCTGGAAGATAGCCGGTCAGGATTCTCATGGTAGTAGTTTTCCCAGCCGCATTCGGGCCCAACAGGCCCCAGATCTTACCCTCTTCTACCTTGAAACTGAGATCTTTAACGGCCACCAGGTCGCCGTACTTTTTGGTAAGCTGTTCAGTCTCAATCATCAGCTAACCTCCTTTAACTAATCAGAATTAAAAGATCACATCTTTTCTGGGACTTGAATACCCATCAGGTCGAGAGCCTGACAGAGTCTTTCATGAACAAAATATATAGTCATTAGTCTAAGCGTTCTAAGCTTGGCATCTTTTTCTGCCAGAACCGGATAATGATGATAATAGCTGTTGAATTTTTGACAAAGGTTGAAGGTAAATTTAGCCAGACCGCCAAATTCCAAACTGACAACCGATCTCAGGACTTCTTCATCCAGACCAGAGGCATAAATAACCAGCTCCCAGAAGTCTCGGGCTTCTGCTGTTTGCAGGCTGTTAAGATCAATTTTCTCCGGGTTAATATGATTGATAAAATCCTGGTAGGAGGCTTTAAACCTCTCTTCAAATTTCCGAAAAATGCTTCTAATTCTAACTGCCGTATACTGAAGGTAGGGCCCGGTCTCCCCTTCAAAATTCAAGGCTTCGTCAAAATCGAAAACCAGCAGAGAGTTTCTGGCATATTTAAGCATAAAATAACGGACTGAGGCTGAGGCAATTTGCCGGGCAATTTTCTGTCGATTAGGCAATGGCAGCTCTGGATTTCTCTTATCAACTTCTCCCAAAGCTTTTTTTTCGAGTCGATCCAGCAGATCGTCGGCTCTGATTCCGAGACCTTTTCGGCCCGAGACTTCCAAAAATGCCTTATCTTTATCCTCTGCTGAAAGCTCAGCCTTAATCTCTGCCAGGCTACCCGGCGATAAAGCAACCATTTCGTAAGAAAAATGAATGGATTTATCTGCTTGTTCCAGATAGCCAAGAGATTTCAAGCCTTGAACAACTATCTTCTGAAGGTAAGATTGCCTGACATCAATCACATTGTAAACTTTGCTGCCCGCTCCGAAATGAACCTGGTAAGGAGTAGGCTCAGCTGAGGAAATCCAGACTGTCCGACCATTTTCTTCAATAAAAGGTTCATAATAGAAATCCTGGCCCAGAAGGCCAAATTTCCACATCTGATAAGCAATATCCTTAGCGACATAGGTTACGGTACCATCAGACCTGACTATTATTTTTTCTTTTTCTGGATTATCATCTAACTTCATGACCCAGCAGCCGGCCGATTCTCCTTCCTTAGAGAGTTGAACAGCCCCTCTTTTTTTAAGCTGCTCAAAAGCTTTTTCCCAGAACTTTAACCTGAGGATGCTGCTTTCACAGGGCAGGACATCATAACCGATATCCAATCTTTTCATGGTGGCTAAGTGGGCTCTGAGAATTCGGCGCGAGACCTGGTAAGCAAAGTCGGCTTCTGGAGAAAGGCCCTGCTCGATTTTCTTCAGAATGACAGATTTTCTGGCTTGAGCCTCTGGATTTTCGGCCAGATAACGAGATACCTTAGTATAAAGATCCCAGCAGTAATAATCGAATTTCCCCGGAATTCTATCCAACTCAGACAGGCTCTTTTTCTCAAGTTCCATCAGTCCAAAAACCACCTCTACTACCTGAACACCAGTATCATCTATATAGTTCTGGACTTCAACCTTTTCGCCTTTATAATGCAAGCATCGAACCAGGCTATCTCCAAGACAAGCATTTCGGAGATGGCCCACATGGGCGGCCTTGTTAGGATTAATGTTGGTGTGCTCAACGATAATTTTCTGTTCTTCCGGTTCCAACCAGGTCTTTTTTAGATTAGAGAATTTTTCTATAAAGAACTGTTTCCGGTCTAAATAAAGATTAATGTAGCCATTGCCGGCCACCTCAATCCGTTCAACTCCCTCCAGGTGAGCTAATAATTCAGCCAGCTTAGCGGCTATCGCCTGGGGATTAGTTTTTAGCTTTCTGGATAGAGGAAAGGCAATTGACATAGCCAAGTCGCCTAATTTCTGGTCAGGGGTTGAAGTCAGTTCTACCTCAGCTGGGCCAACAGGAAATTCAGGGCTGAGCCGAGCTATAATTTTTTCCTTAAGTTTTTTCTTTGTTCCAAACATGGTGTTTGTAATTATATCAAAAATTTACTGGCTAACAAGTTAGAAACGAAAGGTGCTGTCCAACCAGCACTTGACATACTTTTTTGATTTTATCTCTCTAAAAAAAGAGGCTAAATTTAAGTCGATGACTGGTAGTCTTGCTACTTTTGCTAAAGGTCTATTGATCCATCTACTTGAAAGCCTTCATAGATTTATGATATTAATCTAAATTGACTTAATTAACCTGGATTATTCATAAAACTGAAGATGATTAGATATTTTCGATTTGCCGGGGGATAAGGGATTATGAATGATTCAGGACAATCTTATTGAAAGGAAGAAATATGAAAAAAACCAGATTGAATGCTGTTCATAAAGAGGCTGGTGCCAGGATGGTAGAATTTGCCGGTTTTGAGATGCCAATAGAATATAAGGGTATCATTGACGAGCACCTGGCGGTAAGAACCAAGGCCGGCCTGTTTGATGTCAGTCATATGGGAGAAATAATAGTTGAAGGGCCAGAGGCTCTGGCCTGTCTCCAGTACCTGACCCCTAATGATGTAGCAAAGCTCTCTTCTGGAAAGATCCAGTATACTGCCCTAACCACATCTCAGGGAACTTTTGTCGATGATCTATTGATATACTGTCTGTCAGTTCCTGATAAATATCTCCTGGTGGTTAATGCTGCTAACATCGACAAGGATTTTGCCTGGGTCAAAGAAAAGGCCACTCCTTTCCGGGTGGAAGTGTTCAATAGAAGTGATGAGCATTCTCAGTTAGCCCTCCAGGGCCCTTTGGCCAGAGAAATCCTCCAGCCTCTAACGGATATTGACTTGAGCCAGATGAAACCCTTTACTTTTGCTTTTGGACAAGTGGCTAGTATTGAGTGCTTAGTTTCCAGAACTGGCTATACTGGTGAGGATGGGTTTGAGATCTACACCCTGGCTGAGAATCCAGAGATCATCTGGAAGGCTATCATGGCTGAAGGTGAGCCAAAAGGACTACTGCCAGTAGGCTTGGGAGCTCGAGATACCCTCCGTTTGGAAGCCAAACTGATGCTTTATGGCAATGACATCAGTGATAAAACCACGGTGCTGGAAGCTGACCTGAAGTGGATAGTTAAATTTCAGAAAGGAGATTTTATCGGGAAAGCGGCTCTGGAGAAGCAAGAACAAGAGGGTTTAAGAAGAAAGCTAATTGGGTTTGAAGTAATTGATAAAGGAATTGCCAGGCCTCACTACCCGGTTTTTATTAAGGGGGAACAGGTTTCTGAAATTTCTTCTGGAACTTTTGCCCCATATCTAAAAAAAGCTATCGGGCTGACTTATTTGCCGGTTGAGCATACGGAAATCGGGACTGAGTTTGAAATTGGCGTGAGAGACAGGAAACTTAAAGCCAGAGTTGTTCCGACTCCCTTTTATAAAAGGGAGAAGAAATAACCTGGAATTTATTAATTTAGAAAAGGAGGAATCGATGTATCCTGCTAATCTTTATTACACCAAAGACCATGAATGGCTTAAGGTGGAGGGCGAAGAAGCTGTAGTCGGTATAACTGATTTTGCCCAGCAGCAGCTGGGAGATATCATCTATGCTGAGCTGCCCCCGGCGGGTAAAGATTTAGAAGCCCATCAAGTTCTGGGCAGTCTGGAATCAGTGAAATCAGTCTCTGATATTTATTGCCCGGTTTCAGGCGAAGTACTCGGAGTTAATTCAGAATTATCTCAGGCTCCTGACCTGATAAATAAAGATCCTTATGGCCAGGGCTGGCTTGTCAGATTGAAGCTCAAAGATAAGGCTGAGCTCGACGCCCTAATGAAAGCAGCAGACTACGAAAAATACCTGGAAGGGCTAGAGCACTAAGGCCTTAGGCTAAAGTCTACTAAGCCAACTGAAAACCGAGGGATAAGAATGAGCTATATTCCTATAAGTGACCAAGACAAGAAGGAAATGCTGGCAGCCATCGGGGTCAAGTCAATTGAGGAGCTTTTTAACTGCATCCCAGAAAGCATCAGGCTCAAGGGACTGCTGAACCTACCAGGATCATTATCAGAGGCAGAAATTCTAGGATATTTTAAGGAGAAGGGAAATAAGAATTCGTACAACCGGTATCTATCTTTCTTAGGTGGCGGGGCCTATGACCATTATATTCCAACAGTTGTTGATTATCTGAGCTCGAGGGGAGAATTCATATCTCCCTACACTCCTTACCAGCCTGAAGTTAGCCAGGGAACCCTCCAGACAATTTTTGAATTTCAGACACTTATCTGCCAATTGACTGACCTTGATATAGCCAATGCTTCTCTTTATGATGGAGCCACCGGAGCGGCCGAGGCCGTATTGATGGCCCAGCGGATTAAGAACAAAAAAAGGCTGCTCGTGGCCTCTAACCTAAATCCTCAGTATCGGCAGGTAATTTATACCTATACTAAAAACTTGGGCTTAGAAGTAGTGGAGATACCATATGATGAGATGGGGCGGGTGGACCTAAAAGGACTGGAGTCAGCTTTCAACCCAGAAACTTCAGTTCTACTTTGCCAGTCTCCTAACTTTTTTGGAGTTATTGAAGACCTGAAGACTTTAGCTGATTTAAGCCATCGGCATGAGGCCCTTCTGGCTGTAGTGATTTCAGAACCAATCTCTCTGGGCTTGCTGGAAGCTCCCGGTAAGCTGGGAGCTGATATTGTTACTGGAGAGGCCCAATCTTTTGGTCTGCCGCTTAGTTTTGGCGGTCCCTATCTTGGTTTTATGGCCAGTCAGAAAGAGTTTGTCCGTCAACTTCCCGGAAGAATTGCTGGCGAGACAATTGATGTTGAGGGGCGACGAGGTTTTGTTTTGACTCTTTCTACTCGTGAACAACACATCCGAAGAGAAAAAGCTACTTCTAATATTTGTACCAACCAGGCCCACTGTGCTCTTCGGGCCACCATTTACTTAGAGACTCTCGGCCGACAGGGTCTAAGAAAATTAGCCTGGCTTAATTTGCAGAAAGCCGCTTATGCCTTAGAACAGCTTTTGGCTATACCAGGAGTAAGCAGAAAATTTAGCGGGCCGGTGTTTAATGAATTTGTTCTGGAATTTCCCGAGCCCTGGAAAAATCTAAGTCAGAAATTGGAGGATAAAGGGATTTTAGGAGGCCTAGCTTTGGGTAATGATTATCGGGGTCTTGACAACTGTGCCCTGATTACTGTTACCGAAAAACATACCCGGGAAAACATTGAAGCTTATGGGCAGGCTCTGAGGGAGGTTTTGAAATGATCAACGTCATCCGTGAACCCCTAATCTTTGAAATTAGCTCTCCTGGAAAAACTGCTATCAAGCTACCAGAACTTGATGTTCCAGAAAAGAGCGATCTTCTGGCAGAGGTTCCTCTGAGGGCGGATATAGAAGGCTTTCCGGAGGTATCAGAAACTGAAGTTACCCGTCATTTTACCAGGTTATCTCAGATGAACTACTGTGTTGATTTTGGTTTTTATCCTTTAGGTTCCTGTACCATGAAGTACAATCCTAAAATAAACGAAAAGATTGCTGGAATGGATTGTTATACCAATGTTCATCCACTGGCTTCAGAAAAACTGACCCAGGGCAACCTGGAGTTGATGAAAATTCTGGAAAATCTACTTGGGGAAATTACTGGCCTGGATGCAGTCAGTCTGCAACCGGCTGCTGGTGCCCATGGAGAATTGACCGGTATGATGCTAATCAGAGCTCACCATCTCAACAATGGTCATCCGAGGAAATATGTCCTTATCCCTGATTCGGCTCACGGGACCAATCCTTCTTCAGCCCATATCTGTGGCTATCAGGTTAAAGAAATCAAGTCAAATGAGAGGGGAACAATTTCCTTAGAGGACCTGGAAAAGGAAATGACTGAAGAGGTAGCGGCTCTGATGGTAACCAACCCCAACACCCTGGGTGTCTTTGAATCGGATATCTGTCAGATCGCCGATCTGGTTCATGCTAAGGGGGGCTTGGTTTATATGGATGGAGCTAACCTGAACGCTCTAGCAGGAATTACCAGGCCAGGAGATATGAAGGTAGATGTGATGCATTTGAACCTTCATAAGACCTTTTCTACTCCTCATGGGGGTGGCGGCCCTGGTTCAGGTCCAGTGGCCGTTAAAAAAATTTTAGAGCCCTATTTGCCCGTGCCAGTAATTGAAGAGAAAGAAGGTAAGTATTTCTTTAATTATAACCGGCCTAAATCTATTGGCAAGGTCAAAAGTTTTTATGGGCAATTTCTGGTGATGCTCAAAGCTCTGAGCTACATTTTGGCTCTTGGCCCTGAAGGCCTTAGAGAAATGGCTGAAGTGGCTGTGCTAAATTCTAACTACCTGCGTCGAAGCTTAGATAGTCTCTATCATCTTAAGTATGATTCTCCCACTCTCCATGAATGTGTCTTTTCTGATAAATATCAGCAAGAATTTGGAGTATCCAACCTGGATATTTCCAAAAGACTTCTGGATTATGGCCTGCATCCACCCACCATGTCTTTCCCTCTAATAGTTCATGGGGCTTTGATGATCGAACCCACCGAGACCGAGAGCCGCCGGGACCTGGACCTGTTTATAGGGGCCATGAAAGCTATTGACCGGGAAGCCAGGGAAAATCCTGAATTGCTGAAGGCGGCTCCCCACATAACTTATGTCCGGCGTCTGGATGAAGTTCAGGCTGCTCGCCATCCTGTCTTGCGCTGGGAAGAGAAAAAATAATTGTGATTAGGAGTTCCAAACTGATAAGCCAATTCAGGAAATCTAGTCTGGTGAAAAAAGATGAGCTTACAAGGACTTTTCTTAAAACTGTATGATTTCTGGTCAAAACAGGGTTGTTATTTAGCGCCCACTTATGATCTGGAAGTCGGTGCTGGGACAATGACTCCGGATACTTTTTTCCGGGTTCTGGGCCGGCAACCCTGGAAAGTAGCTTATGTGCAGCCGGCCCGGCGGCCAGCGGACGGGCGTTACGGAGAAAACCCTCACCGAGTGCAAAAACACTTTCAGTTTCAGGTTATTGTCAAGCCATCACCTGATGACATTCAAAGAATCTATTTGGACAGCTTAGGTTGTTTAGGGATAAATTTACGGGAACACGACCTAAGGTTTGATGAAGACGACTGGGAATCACCGACCATTGGTGCCTGGGGAGTTGGTTGGCAGGTGATGCTGGATGGGTTAGAAATAACCCAGTTTACTTATTTCCAACAGGCTGGGGGGCTGGAACTATTTCCGGTTTCAGTAGAAATCACTTATGGTCTGGAAAGACTGGAAATGTTCCTGGAGGAGAAAGATAATATTTATGATCTGCAATGGTCAGAAGAAGTCAGCTATCGCCAGCTTCGCTATCAGGAAGAAAAAGAATTTTCGGTATACAATTTTGAACAGGCCAGTATCAAAATGTTACAGAGCCTCTTCAAGGAAACCGAAAATGAAGCCCAGCGTCTGATCAACTTAAACCTCCTGCTGCCAGCTTATGATCATTGCTTAAAATGCTCCCATCTTTTTAACCTTCTTGATTCCCGGGGTGCTATTAGCGTTACGGAAAGAGTCAAACTCATCGGTCAAATCAGAACTTTGGTTAACCAGATTGCCAGAAAGTATCTCGAACCGACAGGAGAAAGCTGATGGAATTTTTGCTGGAAATAATGACTGAGGAAATGCCTGCCTCCCACCTGAGAAGCGCTCTAAGCCAGCTTCGAGAAAAATTTACTGAGCAATTTAAGATAGCCCGGGTTGGAGTTCACAGCTTAAAGACTCTGGGAACCTGCCGGCGTCTGGTGGTGCTGGCTGATATAGAGGCTAACCAGCCTGATGAAGAAGAGTTAATTACTGGCCCTCCAAAACAAGTAGCCATCCAGGCCGATGGTCAGTATAGTTCAGCCGCTCTCGGCTTTGCTAAGTCTCAGGGAGTAGCGGTTGACAGCTTAGAAGTTGTCAAGACTTCAAAGGGTGAGTATCTGGGTTTTAAGAGGCTAAAAAAAGGCAAGTCAACCGAAGAGATCTTAACTGAAATATTTCCAGATATTTTGCGGTCTTTAAGCTTTCCCAGGAGCATGCGCTGGGCGGAAAAGAATTTCAGGTTTTCCAGACCAATAAAAAACCTTCTTTGCCTATTCAATAGCCGGGTGGTCGGGCTGGAATTTGAAGGCCTTAAATCAGGCAATCTTACCTATGGGCATTTCATTCATTCCCCTAATAAGCTTAAAGTTAGAAACTTTGAGGAATATTATCAGCTGCTCAAGGAGAATTCTGTTCTGGTGGACCAGGAAGAAAGAAGACGATCGATTCTTCAGCAATTCCAGGCAAAACTGGCTGAGCTTAAAGCAGAAGTTTATTCAGATGAAGGTTTGCTGGAAAGGTTACTCTGGAACATAGAGTGCCCGTTGGTCATCATGGGCAATTTTCCGCAAAGATTTTTGGAATTGCCGATTGAAGTTCTTTCAACTGCTATGAGGGAGGGACAAAAGTTATTTTCAGTGGTTAAAGGGAAAAAACAATTGCCTTATTTTCTTGGCTTGGCTGATGCTCCGGCTGACCCCAAAGATTTTATTGCTTCTGGAAATGAAAGAGTGCTTAAAGCCCGCCTGGAGGACGCCAGGTTTTTCTGGGAAAATGACCTGAGAGTGCCGTTGGCTGAAAGAGCCAGTAAGCTTGACCGGGTACTTTTTCATGAAAAGTTGGGAAGCTATGGAGATAAGCAGGAAAGACTGAAAAAATTGGTGTCTTATTTAGCAGATCGGTTGGAGTTCCGGGGTCAAAAAAAGGACCTGGTGGAAACAGCCGGGCTTTGTAAAGCTGACCTCCTGACTGAGATGGTTAGAGAATTCCCCGAGCTTCAAGGAAAAATGGGTGGACTCTACGCTCGGGAACAAGGTTATTCCGAAATAGTCTGTCAGGCTATCTATGAACATTATCTTCCAGCCGGGCTTGATGACCCTGTTCCGGTTTCTACCGCCGGTGCTATCCTCTCTATAGCTGACAAGATTGACACTATAGTTGGGGTATTTGGAACAGGGGCTAACATTAGTGGCTCCAGTGATCCCTTTGGTTTAAGGCGGAATACCCTGGGCATTTGTAAGATTATTCTGGAAAAGAAATTCCATCTATCTCTTTATCGATTGCTGGACAAAGCGATTTCTCTGATAGGGGATAAGTTAACTATTTCAGCCAGTCAACTTAAAAAGACCTGTCTGGAATTTTTTGAAAGCCGGGTTTGGTTTATTTTTGAGAAGCAAGGATATCGCTATGACTTGATCAAGGCGGCTTTGGGTCCAGGTTTTGAATATCTGGAAGAAATGGAAGCCAGGTTGAAGGCTCTCAATGAGCTCAGACATAGTAAAAATTTTGAGCCGTTTATTTTGATGGTAAAAAGAGTTAAGAATATTTTAAGAGAATCTCCTCGGGCCCGCCTTAATACCACCTGGCTAAAAGAAAAAGAAGAGAAAGAGCTTTATTCAGCTCTTAAGATTATAAAAAAGAATGTAGAAAACATGCTTTCCAAAGGTGAGTTTGCTGCCGCTCAGAAAATGATCTTTCGCCTTCAGCCTCCCCTAAACAATTTTTTTGATCGGGTTCTGGTAATGGTGGAAGATAAGAAAATAAGAAATAATCGCCTGGCTCTTCTGGCACAGATATTGGATTTAACTGAGAATTTGGCTGATTACTCCCAAATAGTTATCGAAAGCGAAGACAAGTAACTGACATCTTATTTCCGGTCAGGAATCTTCGATTTGGTATTCATCGGAAGCTTCGGGTCTGGCTTGGTCTGGTTCAGTGAATTTGTTTTCTAAGGCAATTATCTTGACTAGATTACCCGGGTAATTCTGACCTTTGTTTTTACCGTATGGGTTGAACTGTACTCCGAGCTGATAAGGAAAGGCTTGGCTAGTGCCGGTTGAGACCCAACGAACTTCACCACTAAGAGTAAGGGTTGATCTTTCTCCAGGAATAGAAAGCTGGGTGAAGAGTTTAGTTCCTGTTTTTAGCTTTTCTCGGCTGGCGAAACGCATCCCGCCACGGCTGAGGTTAATCAGTGGGCAAAATTCTTCATCAAAATCATTTTTTCTGAAAATCAATCGCTTTTTTTTGTAGGAAACGGTAGCTCCCGGAATTGCAAACCTCTGACTCAATCGTTTTTCTTCCGGATAGATCTCTTGCTGCAGTCTTCCCTTTTCGTTAGACATGCTAATAATAATATATAGTAGCGATGGTCTTTTGTCAAAAAACCTGGACCTAACCCAGGATTAAAGTCTAATAGGGAAGAAATATAGCTTTTTCGGGTTTAAGCCTAACTGTTACCTCAGTTAGAATTTCTTGTTTTTCGGGATTGGCAAAAGAAAAATTTATTTCCGCTTTTTTGGTAAAGGTTGGTGGGGTTTTCTCTGGAGGCTTTTCTCGCCAATTTTTTATTAGGCCGGCTATAGCCGAAATAGCATCTACTATGGACACTCCAGGACTAACATACTGGTCTTTCTGAGGTACTAGATAAGGTTTGGTTCCGGGGGGATTAGGTGAGGGGATGGTTATTTTGACCGGGATTTTTTGTTGCAAGTATTTAATCGATTTGTAGATAAGGGTATCTCCAATATAAAAGGCCAGCTCGCCTTCAAGGTTTTTTACTGGAGCTGAATCCTGCCTCTGAACCAGCAACTCTTGATTTTTGAGGTTTCTTTTTTCTACCTTGAATTCCAGAACAAGTCTTTTTCTGATGGTAATATGGTTAGTTTTTAAAAAAATATCAAGATTGAGTGAATAAGATCGGTCAAAATAAAAGGGCAGTGGAAGCTGAATAAAATGGAAGCCTCTCATCCAGAGCCCACCTTCTAAGGGATTACCATCTAACTGGATTTTGTAATAGGTATCAGTTGACAGGTCAAAACTAACCCTGAGAACCTCAGGAATAGTGCGGTCCTCAGCAGAAGCCGGCATTAAGAAATTGAAATTGGTAATCAGCGGATACTCCTGGCGCCATTTTCCCCAGTACTCAAGAGCCTGGTTAAAGACCCTGAAATCAAGGAAAGACAACAGGGGCTGACTATCCCCGAATTCTTCAAAATAATCAATAAGAGCCTTTTTTTCTTCATCTGGCAGGTTGTTTTTAGAATAAATAAAAGGAAGAAGAGCCAGAGCTTCCTGGCGATCCGCTGATTCCATCTCTTTAAGAGTAGTCTCCAAAAGGCTTAAGGCCTGTTTATAGTCATTTTCTTTTAGCATAAGGTTTAAGTCTGATTTCCAATCAGCTCTGAGGAAAACTGGTAGAATGATACAACCAAGGAACAATAGTCCAATAGGCCCGATTCTTTTAATCATGATAGGTAAACACTAAATAGAATTCTAGACTCTTTCCAGGAAAATCTTCTGGCAATGGCGGGAAGGGAGAAGCAAGACGAACAGCAGTAGCCGCGGCTTGGTCCAGTACTTCACTGGAAGTAGAGGTGACCATATCCAGTGAAAGTAGCTGACCTTCCCGATCAACAACCAGAATCATAGCGACGTTTTTGTTTTTTGGTAGGATAGCCAGTTGTGGTAATACCCATCTTGTCTGAATTATACTGACTACTTTTTCAGCCCAAGGCTTTATGTTATATCTATATCCGACTGGAATGTCAGAATCTACCGCTCCTGGAATTCCGGGCCGGACTTGGCCAGTCTCAGAAAAACGAAGGCCTTTGCCCGGCTGTTCATAGGCCTTGGGAGCGGCATACTGATAGACATCAGATTTAAGTCCTGGAGGAACTGTCTCTTTTCCTTCCTCTGATTCTGGTTCAGGACTGACAAACAATTTGAGGCTGAAGTTGTATTTACCAGAAGTTGGACGAAGGCGCGATAGATTTATTCTGACCCCGGAAGATGTCTGAACCTCACTTGAACCAGAAGCTAAATAAGCATCAAGGTCAAAAGGAACAATTGGCTTTCCCGAACCAGGGCTTTCGGCTAAAGGCTGCCGACTTTCTGCTCCTGTTCCAGATGCTCCGGGCTCTCCAGGAACTCTTCTTAGCTGAGCTTGTCCACTTTCTCCGGGCCTGCCGGCCAGGTCTTCGGAAATCGGCGGCTCTTTAATAATCTCAGCCAAATCAGGTGGCATACTGACCTCAGGGTAGGTAGCGATGATTATATTTGTTTCCTTTTCAAAGGGCAGGATTTTAATGATAATTTTTGCCTGCCTCAAATAAAGTACCAGCAGAACATGCAGCAAAATGGCAATACTTAAACCAATAATCTTTGGTCTGGCTGCCTCCAGGTCAAAGCGTCCCTTCTTCCTTTTAAGATACAGGGTTAATGATTTAAATCTTATCTTTCTCATAAAATGACATCTTCGTTTTTACGATCAGAATACTTATTATATAGAAAACTTGCCAGAAAGAGAAAGTTGCAGAACAGATTTCTATAACCGAAGTAGTTTCCGTGTAAATGGGCCGGTACCATTCATAAAATTTATCAAGTCTTGAGAGATTAAACTGCTATTTATTGGAAAATCCTACGCTGTTAGGCTTTATCAATAAGGCTGCTTAATTAGATAAGTTCTAATCATAATAAAGCCCAGGCAGAAAGAATTTATCACTAAAAGCAGGTTAAAAAGAAGTTCCAGACCAAGGATAGGTATAAAAATTGATGTGGCCAGCAAAGCCCCCAGAAAAGAGCCAAACAGGTCTAAAGAATAACCCAATCCATAGCGGGTCTTTTGGTTTAGATAAATAGCATTGCTGACAACAAACAGAAAACCGCCCAGCATACCCATTATCAACAACAGGCTGTAGAAAACAGGTTCTGAAGCTGTTCTTAACGACAGCCGGGCCACCGCCAGGAGGATCACAAATCCTCCCTGGACTGCTGTCAGATGCTTCAGGCTCAGAGCAGAAAATCTAGCTCGGGCCAGAGTTGAGCCAAGGAAGAGACCAAACATAAACATGGTAAAAAGGAGAGAAATCTTGCTGTAAACCAGCCCGAGCCTGGACTGGAAAGTCAGAATTAAACCAACCTCAGCCACTAAAGTAGTAAAACCCATAACCGCCACCGGCAACATTAGGACGGCTCCAGTTTTTTTCCTACCTAAGGATAAAAATATTATAAGAGCCAAGAATAGCATAACAGGAAGATCAAACAGCCAGAATGGATTTTTCAAGCGATTCAGGGAACCTAATACCTGGCTTCCAGCTCCAGGAAATTGCTGACTCCAGATCAGCGTCTGATAAAAGTAGCTGATCGGGGCCCGGTCGCTATTCAGGCGAGGCTGACTGACCGATTGAAGCCTGGACCTCAGATATTCCTTCTTGAATGGGTGAAGCCGGCTCTGGAGAAGCTCAGGGCGAAAATAGACTGTTTCCAGGTTGAGGTAAGTAAGCTTTTCCAGGAGGCTTGGGTTGGAGATATCAAGCTGGTTATTAGAAGCCAGAAAAATGTTATTGTCTCCAGGCACAATTTCTACTTCCTGAAAAATTGACTTTAAGGAGCTTAAAATGGAGGCTAGAAGTTGGGTTCTCTCGTCAGAAAGATAATTTTCTGATGAAGGCAGAAGGAAAGACAACACCCCATCAGGAGTTAATTTTTCCTTGGTCACGGAGAAAAAGTCAACTGTGTAAAACCGGTTAACCTGAGCGGTTACCGGCTCGGGAAGGTTACAGATAATCAAATCGTACCGGTCAGTGGTTTGCTGAAGAAATTTCCGGCCATCTTGGAGGTGAACAGTAACTCTGGGATCATCCAGGCAGGTCAATCTTCCAGCCAATACTTTTCGGGCTAAATCTATCAGGGCTGGATCCAATTCTACATAGTCAACTATAATCTCAGGATATTGCAGAACCTGATCGAGCGCTCCATTTAAGCCCCCACCGATGAGCAGCAGCTTTTTAGCCCCTGGCCTTTGGAGGACAGCAAAATGGATGGCCTCTTCGGCTGCGGCCGGGTCCGGAAAATTAAAGGCCAGCGAGCTATTACTATAAAATGAGACCTGCTCAGCCGAGCCCACCACTTGAAGCCTGGCATAAGGTGAATCCTTGGCTGCGATCAACTGGAATGGCTTCCAGTAAATTTTCTCAGCTGGCCAGTCAAAATTCCAGAGGCCGATTGCTAATATGAAACTGATAACCGTAATCAAAGCTTTATTCCGGTCAGCTAAAAAGCTAAGCATAATACCGGCCAGCCCAATGATTATTGCCGCTGCCTGCCAGCTGGAAAAAAGTGGAACCAGGAGCAGGTAAACCAATAGCCCCCCAGCAGCTGCCCCTAAAGATTCCAGCTGATAGACGGCCATCAGGGAGCCTTTCAGCCAGAAGACATTGTAAACAAAAAGAACCCCGAGAGGCAGGCTGATAAGAAAAGCTATTAGCCAGGAAGTCAGCAGCACCGGTCCCGGTCCAATCATTTCAGCTGGCAGAACCCCGATGAAAAACCTGGAAAATCTAAGAATTATCAGTAAAACAGTAAAGATCAGAATAACGACTGCATAGAACCAACCGGGATTGATGGCCCGAAAGAACTTCTTTTCTGCCAGCAGGCTGCCTAGACTTCCGCCCACCAACCAGAAGGCCAGGACGAATCCATAAACCAGTTCATTGCCATAGAACCGGACCTCAAATTCTCGCAGGACTATGATCTGAAAGGAAGTAGCCAGAAACCCGAGCAAGAAAGGGAAGAGGTCCTTTTTCAGTTCCAGACTCCAGCGATAACCTGACCGCAATGTCGGCATTTGTTCCGGCTCAATTCTTTTTTCCTGATAGCATAACCATATCGCTCAATGATTAATTTACCACAGTTAGGACAATAAGTGTTTTCTCCAGGATGTCCTGGAACATTGCCCACATAAACGTAATGTAAGCCTTCAGTTAAAGCCACCTCCCGGAGGGCTTCTAAAGTAGAAACCGGAGTAGGTGGCAGGTTTTTGATTAGATACATCGGATGAAAGCGGGAAAAATGGAGTGGGTAGTCAGGACCGATTTCGTTCTTCAGCCAGCGGCACATTTCCCTGATTTCCTGGGGATTATCATTAAGACTGGGGATTACCAAGTAAACAATTTCCAGCCAGGTTTTTGACCGAGCAATCTGTTTGATAGTTTCCAAAACTGGTTGAAGCTCTCCCCGAACATATTCAGTATAAAAGCTCTGATTAAAGGATTTCAAGTCAACTTTGATCGCTTCCACCACCTCAATTAAATCGGCCAGAGGTTCAGGGTTAATGAAACCGGCTGTAACCACTACATTTTTAAGACCTTTTTTCCTGGCCAGAACACTACAATCATACATATACTCAAAAAAAACCACTGGTTCAGTGTAGGTATAAGCAATGGCCGGACAACGGTATCGCTCGCAGGCCGCGATTAGGGCTTCGGGTGGTAGATTGATACTTTTGACTTGCTCTGGCCTCATCTGGGAAATTTCCCAGTTTTGACAGAATTTGCAGTGGAGGTTGCAGCCGGCTGTCGCCAGAGAGAAGGCCTCAGAGCCAGGGAGAAAATGGAAAAAGGGCTTTTTTTCTATCGGGTCTACATTCAAACTGGCCACCTGTCCGTAAACCAGAGTGTAGTATTTTCCGCCCTGATTTTCCCTAACTCCGCAGAACCCTCTTTCCCGGTCTCCTAATTGGCAGTAACGAGGGCAAAGGTTGCATCTGATTTCCCGGTCAGGCAGTTTTTGATAATACCTGGCTTCCACTCTGGAGAGCCCAGTAGAGGCGGGGTTAATAACCCTGAATAAATTCCCGGAAAGACTAACTCCTGGTAGCAGTAGACAACCACTAGTAGCTAAGGAACATTTCAAAAAATCTCTTCTATCCATTGTCTTTTATTAAACTGGATTATCTAAAAATAATCCAACAGAATCTTGGTTGCTCTCCTTTATTTTATATTTCTTCCTCTATTATCTCTATATTTTCCAACTGGGCTTGACCCAGGTTCATTTTTTCGGCAGTGAATAAATAGCCTGGCTGTCGGTTTTCTTCTTTAAGCGAGGGTAAACCTTTTTCAGCCCGCAGGTCTTCAATTATCTTCCAGCCAACGGCATCAGCAGCTACCGGGTCAGTACTGAAGACCAGCTTTCGGCTATCAGCTAACCACTGAGGATGGTAGGATGGGCCGCGATGATACTGGACTCTCAGAGCGTCCAGAATTGTCAATCGATGCTTTTTTCTAATGTAATCAATTTCGAAAAGCTCAGCTACATAGGGGTTACAATTATAATCATGATATTTGTTAGGGTTATGAATAGCTCCGAAGTAATTTTTCATCCCGGCAGTTACTCCAGCCAGACCATGGTCTTTTAAAATAGCTAAACTGATACTGGAGCTTATTAGCTCAGCCTGAATTCTGGAAAACAGGCTACCTATGTTGCGATTCACAGTTGGCTCTTTGAGATAGCCAAGATTACGGCTATCAGTTGCCAGAATCTTCAGACTTCCGCCGGTAGTTGACAATTTATAACCAGCATCTTGAAGTTCTTCGCTGGTTCTATCCCAGAGGATGACATTTTCTTCCTGTTTAAGGGTTTGCCCCAGCCAGAGCCCTAAAGTCAGAGAAGTCTCCGGTCGGGTGCTCAAAGCCCGGCGGCCGATAGTATTAATTTTTATGCCGATAGTTTCATCTGTCCGAAACCAGTGGGTCAGAGCTTCTTCAGCCTGGCTGGCTCCGGTCAGAGTCTTGAACCCCTTTTTATACATAGCCAGGATTATTCCTGCCTCCGGGCGGTTATTATCTTTAAAAACTGAGCCAGCCGTTATTATTACCACTTTCGATTTTTTCATTTTCGATTAATTTTATGATGGCCTTTAATTTCTGGCTTGTCAATAGAATCTGCTTGGCGTTTGTTGCATTTAGCACTTAAACCAGATATATTGATTTCAAGTGGAGGACAAAATGAAGAGGAAAAAGAAATTTTTAAATTATCCTCTTATTAACCTAATTTTTTTGCTGTTGGCTTTGCCGATTGTAACTTTGGCCGGTGGGCAAAATCCACAGCTTCGAGCCCTGCTACCAGAAATTGCCGGCTGGCAGTTTATGGAACAGCCGCAGACTTATTCACCGGAGACCCTTTTTGAATACATCAACGGAGCCTCAGAAGCTTATCTCGGCTATAATTTTAAAGAATTGATTGTGGCTGACTACCAGAAAATCGGTACCGAAACTACCATCACCCTGGAAATCTATGATATGGGTCAGCCGATTCAGGCTTTCGGGATTTTCAGTTTAGAGCGCTATCCGGAGAATCCAGCAATTGATATCGGGATTGCTGGTTATCTGGAGGGAGAAGTTTTGAATTTTGTTTCGGGCCGTTATTATATCAAGCTGTTATGTTATAACGGTGACCATCAAACCCCTGACTACCTGAAAATGTTTGCTCAGGGGGTAGAAGCCAGGATAGAAGAAAAAGCCGGGCTGCCGGAGATATTTAAGCTTTTTCCTGATCAGGGGAAAGTTAAGAATTCCGAAAAATTCATCATGAAAAATTTTATGGGCTTTGATTTTTTGAGCAATGGTTATGTGGTCTCATATCGTGGAGATCAAGGGGAATTTGATGGTTTGATCATCGACTGCGGTTCTGAAGCAGAAGCTAAGCTCAGATTACAGAAAATTTTGGAGTTCTATGGCGGCGGCCAGAGTCCTTTGGTAAAAGAGGGTAGTAAATATCATCAGAAAAACCCTTATGGTCAGCACCTTATTTTGGCTCAGAATAGAGGTTATATTTATGGGTTTCATCGGATCTCTGACGAGTTGCTGCCGCTGGCCCTAAAGCTTTTTGAAGAGCTGGAGCAGAACTTAAGATCAAAAAAATAGAAATAGGATAGAGGGTCAATGGCTGAATCCAGAGCTACCAGAATTTCCCTGGTGATCATTGCTCTTTTCATTACTGGAGTCATTCTTAAGATTACCAAGCCAGTATTATTGCCTTTTCTGATAGCTCTTTTCATTTCCTATGCTATTTCGCCTCTTCTGGAATGGATGTTGCGGCTCAAAGTCCCAAAGGGACTGGCTATTACCCTGATACTCGTTTTGACTTTTTCTCTGGTTTATCTTTTAGGTTTACTTATCTATTCCAGCGGGAAATACTTTGTGGCCGAATTCCCCAGATATGTTGAGAGAATAGAGGCGTTATTTACAGAAATAAGCTCAGGTCTGCAGCGCTTGCCGTTCAAGGTCGATGTGCCCTCTCTGGTTTCCCAGATCAACATTGAAAGAATTACTAATTTCTTACTGGGGAGCCTGGGATCTTTTATCTCTTTCCTGGCTAATCTTTTCATCGTTTTTGTTTTTGTGATTTTTATTCTGGCTGGTAAAGGTAAATTATCATCCAAAGTGACTCTGGCCCTGGCTGAAGACAGAGCCCTCTACGTGAACCGGTTTGTGGTCGGTATCAACCGGCAGATTCAGAAATACTTAGCTGTCAAGACGGTGGTCAGTATTTTAACCGGTGCTGTGACGGCCGGGATCCTGAGTGCTTTTGGAGTTGATTTTGCTCTGCTTATCGGCTTCCTGACTTTTATCCTGAATTTTATTCCCTCGATAGGTACTTATATTTCCGTAGCCATTGCGGTTTTGATGGCTTTTTTCCAGTTTGGAAATTCCCTGATACCCGTCTGGATTCTGATATTACTGACGATTATTGAGACAATAATAGGTAATTTCCTTGATCCGAGGCTGATGGGTAGAAGCTTAGACCTGAGTCCCTTATTGGTAATCTTTGCCCTTATTTTCTGGGGGTGGTTATGGGGCGTTATAGGGATGTTCTTGGCAGTTCCGCTTCTGGCGGTCATAAAAATAGTTTTTGAAAATATACCTTCCCTGAAATTCCTGGCGGTTTTGATGAGTAAATAAAGACACCATAAGCTAAAGCAGCACTTGGGGATTGCCTGATATTTTTTCCATCCGAGTGAGCAAGTCCTGAAGATAACCGTTCTCCTTTTGGCTGGTAATAAATTTCAGGATGTAAGCTTGCAGGATTGACATAGCTTTAATCTTCTCTTCTGAACTGACAACAGAAAATTCTCCAGGAATGATAATTTTCTGCTCCCATCTGACTTTATCCAGGACCTCGAGCAAATGCCTGACGAGAGGGGTTGGCTGATCAGCCAGCTCGCCGGGGAGAATCAGGTGGCTCGGACTCCGCTGCAGTTCTTTTATCGCCTGGCCCAGGGTCTGATAAATAAGATTATCGTCGAGATTTTCTCCGCTTCTGATAAGATCAAACAGGCTGACTTCCAGGTGGAAAATCAGATTCTCCAGTTTTGACCATTGTTCTTCATTACCAGGTAATTCCATCTGGCCAGCCTGCTTTCGGTTTAACTTTTCTTTTTTGTAATCCAGGTGTTTTAGGTAATATTTACAGGAAGGTAGACAGTTCTGGCCCTGTTCTAACAATTGGCCGCAACACTGACTGCAAAGCTCAATCTTCAGAGTTGGGCAAGCTCTTTTGGCCTTTCTTTTCTGGCATTTCTGACAGAGTTTCATTATGGTGTTGCTCTTTTTTCTGATTGACGATAAAAGCTTCTTCGCTGAATATCTGGAACCTGGTTTTCATCAGTTTTTTTAGGGCTGCCTGAGCTGCCTTCTGCTCAGCACCCTTCTTGGATAAACCAGTGGCTCTGGCCAAAACCTTGGTTCCGGCCCAGACTTCGACTGTAAAGACTTTTTCATGGGCCGGCCCTTTTTCTCTGACTGTCCTGTAGACAGGAGCTGGTAACTGTTGTTGATTAAAAAATTCCTGGAGGGCAGATTTGTAATTATTAATCGTAAAATTGTCCTTAGGTAATTTCTTAAAATACTTTTTGATTAAATTCTGTAGAATCTGCCGGCTGAGATCGAAGGTGGCGTCAAGATAAATAGCGCCCATGACTGCTTCAAAAACTCCCGCTAAAATACTCTTTTTCTTTCGACCATTATTTTTTTCTTCACCATGGCCCAGCAGGATCTCTTTATCCAGACCAATTCTTCTGGATAAGATAGAAAGAGAACTGGTGGAGACCAGGGCAGCCTTCAGTTTTGAGAGCTGGCCTTCACCCAGGCCGGGATAGGAATTGAAAAGGTAATCAGCTACCACCAGGCCGACAACTGAATCGCCCAAAAACTCCAGAATTTCATTATCCCGAAACTTTTTTTCTGGATGTTCGTAGGCATAAGAACTATGGGTCAAGGCCTGGAGCAAAAGTTGTTGATTTTTGAATTTATAACCGAGCTTCTTTTCTATATTTGATAAAGCCATGTTATTTTTTTATCAAAAAATGTCAGTTATTTTCAACAAATGGATAAGCAACCCGACCGGACACTATCGTCATAGCAACCGCACCCTGAAACTGGCAATTCAAGAAAGGAGTGTTCAGGCTTTTAGACTGAAAGGTTTCTCTGGAAAAGGTGGTTGTCGCCTTGAGGTTAAGTAGAGTCAGGTCAGCTTCAGCCCCGATTTTAATCTTACCCTTATTTTCCAGCTTTAGAATTCTGGCTGGAGCTGAACTCAAAGCCTCTACCAGCCGTTCTAAGGGGAGCTGGCCTGTTCTAACTAACTTATCCAGAATGGCGGGAACCGCAGTCTCTAAACCGTTTATCCCAAAAGGAGCCCTTTCCAGACCAAGGTTTTTTTCCTGTTCAGAATGAGGGGCGTGGTCAGTGGCTATGATTTCAATCAACCCCTCTTTCAGAGCTTTTCTCAGAGCTTGAAGGTCTTCTTCTGTTCTTAAGGGGGGGTTGACCTTATAAACTGGGTCCCTGCTCAAGAGCTGTTCTTCAGTCAGAAGCAGATGATGAGGGGTAACTTCAGCCGAGACCGGAATGTTTTTGGCTTTAGCCCAGGCTAATAATTCTATTGACCCCCGACTACTTAGATGGGCCAGATGAATCTGGAGTCCGTTGTCTCTGGCAAGAAGAATATCTCGGGCTACCATAATTTCTTCAGCCGCGGCCGGAATACCGGCTAAATTAAGGGCTTTGGAAACCCGGCCTTCGTTGATAACTCCATTTTTTGATAGAGTTTTTTCTTCACAGTGGTCTATGACCAGAGTTCCCAGCTTAGCTGCCCTGACCATGGCTTCTTTCATCAAGGCACTGTTGGAAACAGGCTGGCCATCATCAGAAAAGGCTACTGCCCCGGCGGCTTTTAGTTCGGCCATTGGGGTCAGCTCTAAACTCTGCTGACCTTTACTGACAGCAGCTATAGGCAGAATCTTAACCGCAGCTTTCCCCTGGTCAGCCTTTTCCTGTATCAGTTTAAGGATCTCAGGCCGGTCAGCTACTGGTTTAGTATTAGGCATGCAACAGAGAGTAGTAAAACCACCCCGAGCTCCAGCCCGGCTGCCAGTAATTATTGTTTCTTTATGCTCAAACCCCGGTTCCCTTAAATGAACATGAAGGTCTATAAAGCCGGGAACCACAATTAAGCCTTTGGCCTCAATGATTTGGTCAGCGGCGGTTCCAATTTCTGGCTTAAACTCAGTTATTTTCCCATCAACCAGGAGCAAATCGAAAATCCCATCAATTTTCTGTTCTGGATCCAGTAGCCTGCCCTTTTTGAGAAGAAGTTTCAACTGATATCTCCTTGAGCTTTTTTATTTTTTCTTTAATTTTCCTGGAGGTTCTGTTATCAAGACTTCATCCACTCCGTCTATTTCTTTTAACCGGACTTCAACTCTCTCTCTTCTAGAGGTAGGTAACAGACGCCCGACATAATCGGGTCGAATGGGCAATTCTCTGTGGCCCCGATCGATCAGGACAGCTAATTGGATACTCCTGGGTCGTCCGAAATCAAAAATGGCTTCCATGGCGGCTCTGATAGTCCTTCCGGTAAATAAAACATCATCTACCAAAACAACATCGCGGCCATCCAGTTTTAGCTGGTTATTTGTCTTGGCTGAAGATTTTTTCCTATGAGTCGGCTCAAGATCATCTCGATAAGGGGTTATATCAAGCTCTAAAAGAGGAATCTCCATTCCCTCGGCCTGTTTTAGGATCTCGGCTATTCTTTTTCCCAGGTAGATGCCCCCGGTTTTTATTCCTACCAGAATAATATTTTCTAAATTGCGGTTACGCTCGGCAATTTCAGTGGACATCCGGATTAGAGTCCGGCGGATTTTAGAATTATCCATCACCCTGGCCTTAACTTTGTATTTCATCTGCCACCTCGCGTTTATTATCCTGGATTATTAAAAAAGTAATCCAGCTATTCTGCTCTATTCATAACCCGATGATTTATTCTCGAGGAAAATCTGCCACCGAACCGATTTAAGAAAATGCTATCATCTCCCGATCTTCTTATCAACGATAAATAATCTCGAGATAGGTTTTCTTTTATGAATAGTGCCGTTATGCAAAAATGTAATATTTAGCTAAAACGAACTAAATGTCAAGGGATTAACTCTGGCCTGTCCTGTTATCTGCTTAAAATATTTTTTAGCTCGCTCCACATCTCTGGTAATCTGACGTTGCAATTCAAGGGTTGAACCGAATTTTTTCTCAGGTCGTAATCTCTTTAGAAGATAAAGACTGGCCGACTGATGGTAAAACCGACCCGTCAAATCAAGTAGGTGGGCTTCTACTGTTGGCTGCTGCCCATTAAAAGTCGGACGGAATCCAATATTGGTAACCGAGGGTATAATCCTGTCTCTGATGACTGCTAAACTTAGATAAACTCCAGAAGGCAAAATTTGATTTTCGGTCTTTAAATTGATAGTAGGGAAACCTAATTGCTGTCCGATTCCCTGGCCCTTGATAATTTTGCCTGAAATTTCATATGGGTAGCCCAGCAACTCTGCGGCCTTATCTACTCTGCCCTTTTCCAACCAATGCCTGATCAAGCTGGAGCTAACCTGGTAACCGTCTTTCATTATTGGTTTTATTACTGAAACCCTAAAGTGATATTTTTGACCGAAAGCTTTTAGCTCTTTAACCCCACAGTGTCGCCGGTGACCAAAGCGAAAGTTCTGACCAACCACCACTTCTTTAATACCTAAACCTTGTTTCAGTATCTTTAGGGCAAATTCCTGGCCACTTAGTGAAGCCAGTTCTTGTTCAAATGAGAGAATCAGACAATAATCGATATTCAGAGCTTTGAAAAAGTGAAGTTTTTGCTTTTCAGTTTGGATCAGCTTGATGGCCCTGTCATTAAGAATTTGATCAGGATGTGGAGAGAAAGTCATAACCCCAGTCCGTAGGTGGTGCTGGCGAGACTTAGTTATCACTGTTCTAAGAATTTTCTGGTGCCCCAGGTGTAATCCATCAAAAATTCCGATAGCTACAATGGATTCTTGACTGATAGACTTGAGGGTAGGTGAAAGACGACGGAAAATCCTCATTTAACTCAGAGTTTGATAGTCTCAGTTTTTTTTAGGTAGTTGAGTTTCAGTTGGGACAGAATAGCTTCCAGTAGTTTATCTTCTTCCGGTTCCAGGTTGCCTTTGGTCCGGTCCCGGAGCAGGTCTAAAATGTCAATCAACCTTTTGGCATATTCTAGGTTGGTTTCCAACTGGTTGGTGTTAGGGTCTTCCAGCATTCCAAGTTTAATCAAAGCTTGGGTGTAAATTGGAAAGATTATTGAGCTAAAATCTAAGGGCGGTATAAATTCCTGAGCCACACCAAATTTTGGTCCATTTTTGTCATCCATTCTTATACCTGCCTTCCTTAACGTAGATTATTCAGGAATAATTTTTGGTCAACCTGCCCTCTTCTTCTAGTCCGCCTGGGGACATTCAGGGAACTACTATTTTTTATACCTAAGACAGGTTAACTTCTTAATCAATTTACTGATTGAAAAAATAACCGCTTTAAGTTAATTTTTAAGCTTAAATCATAACTATTCTGCTAATAAAATTCAAGGGGAGGATTGAGAGTGAAAAAACTATCTCCAGCTGGACCAGGTTATCAAAAGCTGGTAGAGATCATTTCTAAATTGCGTTCTCCCGGAGGCTGCCCTTGGGATAGAGCCAGAACCAAGCAGGAAATTTTGAATTATTTTTTGGAAGAAGTATATGAAGCAGTGGAAGCTCTGAACTCAAATAATCCTGAGGCTGCTCGGGAAGAGTTGGGTGATGTTCTTATGGAAGTGGTTTTTCTGGCCAGGTTCTATGAGGAAGAAGGACTGTTCACTATGGCTGAGGTCTTAGAAGGAATCAACAGGAAAATGATTGAAAGGCATCCTCATGTTTTCAAGACTAAAGAAAAAACCACCGCCAAAGCTGTTCTTGATACCTGGCAGAAGAATAAGCAGAAAGAAAAAAACCGGGATTCTATTCTTGATGGCTTGCCGGCTTCAGCTCCGGCCCTGGTCTATGCTTTTCTTTTGGGGCAGAGAGCTGCGGCCTGCGGTTTTGACTGGCCGAGTCCAATGGAAGCTTTAAAAAAAGTCAAAGAGGAGATAATTGAACTGGAAAAATCCCTCCAATCAAGGGACCAGCAGCAGGTGGCGGAAGAATTCGGAGATGTGCTGTTTTCCCTGGTCAATGTCTGCCGGCTTCTGGGCTTAAACCCGGAAATTGTCCTGCGTCAGGCTAATAAGAAATTTGACAGGCGCTTCAGGCGTCTGGAAAAAGAAATAAAAAAAAGAAAATTAAAAATTCAAGAGTGCTCTCTGCAGGAACTGGATCAACTCTGGGAAGTAGTAAAAAAAGACAAAAAAGGATGAACTGATTCTGACCGACTATAGTTTCTGAGTCTCCTCAGTCAGCGTTTCTTTCTTTCGGAGCATCAAACTGGCTTTGATAAAATCGTCCAGGTCTCCGTCGAGAATCCGGTCTACATCTCCAGTTTCCAGCTTGGTTCTTAGGTCTTTTATCATTTTATAGGGATGCAGGACATAGGAACGAATCTGGCTTCCCCAGGCAATCTCCGACTTCAGATCTTCTAACTTATCAATTTTTTCCTGCTTCTTCTTTTTTTCTATCTCATACAGTCTGGCTTTAAGCAGTTTTAAGGCTCGGGCCTTATTCTGGTGCTGGGAACGCTCGTTCTGGCACTGGACAACTATCCCGGTGGGTAAATGGGTGATTCTAACTGCCGAGTCCGTCCGATTAACATGCTGGCCGCCCTTACCTGAAGAGCGGTAGGTATCAATTTTAAGGTCTTCAGGATCGATTTCGATTTCTATATCTTCATCTATCTCCGGGTAAACAAAGACCGCGGCAAAAGAGGTATGACGGCGTTTATTGGCATCGAACGGGGAAATCCTGACTAAACGATGAACTCCAGATTCCTGACTGAGCAGACCATAAGCATAATCTCCCTCGACCCTTATGGTGGCACTCTTTAAACCGGCCTCTTCTCCAGGCTGAAAATCTATTACCTCAGTCCTGAAGCCTTTTCTTTCGGCAAACCTTAAATACATTCTGAGAAGCATTTGAGCCCAGTCTTGGGATTCAGTTCCTCCGGCCCCAGGGTGGATAGTTAAAATGGCATTCCTGGGATCATCTTTATCAAAAAACAATGCTCGAAGCTCAGCTTCTTGTAAATCCTGCTGAAAGGTCTGAATGGCCAATCTCAGGTCATCCAGGACGTTCTCTCCCTCCTCGGCCAGTTCTAACAAAACCTCGATCTCTTCTTTTTTGTTCTGGAGACTGCGGTAAAAACCGAGGTCTCTTTCTAATTGTTTTTTTCTCTGCTGCAGATTTTGGAATTTTTTCTGATTATTCCAGATCCCAGAGCTGGACAATTGGGTGTTAATAGCCTCAAATTCCTTGGTTTTGTTATTCAGGTCAAAGAAAACCTCGGACTTCTTCTAATTTTTTAAAAAGCTGGCTAACTTTTTCCCGACTTTCGGTCAGTTTTTCTAAATTTTCAGTTTGGCTCACTTATTTTATCCTCACAAAAACTAATAAAATATTTTCCTGGGTCTCTATTTTCTCAGCAGCCATGATTGAAAATCTTGCGACCGGTTCAGTTTTACAAGCAGTGCAAGATAATAAAGAAAAAGCTCTTTGTCAAGCTTGCCTGCACCTCAGCCTTCAGGTAAAGATTTATAACAGGCCTTCCTGGCTATTGCCTGACGATAAAATAACCTGGGTCCCTGGCGCTCTGGCTGATTAGTTTATCAAGACTCTTTTGAGCCTCCTGGCGGCTGTTGAAGCCTCCGAGCCAAACCCGGTAGAGAGGCCTTCGGTCTGTGGGAAAAGGTTCTTTGACCAGAGCACTATAGCCTTGTTTTTTGAATTTTTCAGCCTCCAGCCTAGCGCTCGACCGGTCGCTGAAGGCTCCAACCTGAATGAAATAATTCCCAGTGCTGGTCTGAGGGCTTGGGGCTGGTTTTTCAGTTACAGCTGAAGTTTTGGCTGGGGGACTGGCCTTGGGAGTTGTAGTATCTGGACTGGTTCTGGTAACTGGTGGAGTTTGAGCCTGAATTTCCTGTTTGGCTTCAGCCAAGGCTTGGTTTTCAGGAGCAGTTTTTTCTTCCTCAATTAAAACAGGCACCTGGGCACTAACCTTATCCTCTGTTTTTTGGGTAATCATCGACTTTAGCATCAAATCTGCCTGTTTTTTTCCTACCTGGACTCCGAGGAAGAAAATGACAGCTCCCAGAATAATTATACCCAGAATTATAAACACCAAGGCTGATGAGGAAACCTGTATTTCTCTGTAATCTCTTACCATTTAGGTTATCACTTCTCTTTTGATTTTTCAGGAGAAAAAGCCTTGAGAATTTCCAAGGGTAACGGGAAGACGATAGTAGAATTCTTTTCAGTAGCTATTTCTGTCAGGGTACCCAAAAATCGGAGCATGATGGTTTGAGGATTTTGAGAAATAATCTCAGCCGCTTGAGCCAGTTTAGTAGCTGATTGATATTCGCCTTCGGCATGAATAATTTTAGACCTTCTTTCTCTTTCAGCTTCTGCCTGCCGGGCAATGGCTCTAACCATGGTTTCTGGGAGGTCAATGTGTTTTATCTCGACTAATTGAACTTTAATGCCCCAAGGGTCAGTATGCTGATCAATAATTTCCTGTAAATGGGCATTGAGTTTTTCTCTTTCTGAAAGGAGTTCGTCGAGCTCTACCTGGCCCAGGACGCTACGGAGAGTAGTCTGGGAAAGCTGAGAGGTGGCGTAAAGATAATCCTGAACTTCCAGAATTGATTTTAGAGGATCGATAACCCGGAAATAGAGAACCGCATTAACTTTAACAGAAACGTTGTCCCTGGTAATGACATCTTGAGGTGGGATATCCATGACTATCAGCCTTAAGCTGACACGTACCATCCGGTCAACAGGAGCAAAGACAAAAATTATTCCTGGACCTTTGGGTTTTGATAGGACCCGCCCCAAACGGAAAATTACCCCCCGCTCATATTCTTTTAGTATCTTAATGCAATTTAAGAGATACAGAATAACGATGATACCAACAATAACCGGGAATGTAAGCATTTTATACCTCCTTTTTTCTAACCGAACAGGCTGACTGTTTCCCTTAAATCTTTCTGACTTTTAAAGTCAGGTTATTTTTTACCTCAACAATCTCGACTCTATCTCCCTGATTAATAGGCATGTCAGAAACAGCCCGCCAGATTTCGCCATGAACAAAAACCTTTCCCTCCAGATCAAGAGAGGTCAGAGCTTTGCCAATCTCTCCTACCATTCCCTCTTTCCCGGTAAGAGTCTTTTTGGCATGAGCTTTAATCACCAAATAAACCAGAAAAATGAAAACTAGAGAAACCCCAATAACTACCGGAATAATATATCTCAGACTGAGGCTGAGCTCAGGGATTGGTGACTTGATTAGCATTATTGAACCTAAAAAAAGCGAAACTATCCCACCCATGGCTAAAGCTCCATAACTAGTAACTTTAATTTCTAAAACAAACATCACTGTTCCCAATATTATGAGTAGCAGACCGACGTAATTAACTGGTAGGATCTGGAAAGAAAACAGAGCTAAGAGCAGGCTGATTCCGCCAATAACTCCAGGGAAGATAGCTCCGGGGTTAGCAAACTCGAAATAGAGTCCCAGCAGGCCGAGCATCAACAAAATATAAGCCAGGTTGGGATCGGCTATGGCCATTAGAAACTTATGTCTAAAAGTAAGTGGGATCTCAACTAACAGGGCATCTTTTAGATGCAGTTCTTCTAAACGACCATCAAACCTTTTTATTTGACGTCCATCGAGGCTTTCGATGAGCTCTGTCTCAGAGCCGGCTACCAGGTCAATAACCTTTCCTTTAAGAGCTTCTTGCTCCGTGTAGCTCAAGCTTTTGCGGACAGCGTCCTCAGCCATCTGAACGTTGCGGCCTCTTTTTTCAGCCAGAGTCCTGATATAAGCGGCCGCATCGTTAGTTATCTTTTCCTCCATGGTTTTATCTGGCTGACTTTCACCACCTGAGGTGCCCACGCTGACTGGATGAGCGGCTCCAGTGCTAGTTCCAGGAGCCATAGCAAAAACGTCGCAGGCAATTGAAATAAAAAAGCCTGCCGAGGCCGCTCGGGCTCCAGAAGGACTGACATAAGCAACAACAGGGACGGGAGAGTTGACAATGCCTTCGATTATTTCTCGCATCGAGGAATCCAGGCCACCTGGAGTGTTTAGCTTAATTATTAGCAACTTAGCCTGTTCTTCATGAGCCTGATCAATAGCCTTAAGTATTATTTCAGCAGTTACGGGGTGGATGGGGGCGTTGACAGTGATAGTAAAAATCTTGGCCTGAGCGCTTTCAGCAGCAGTCAGCAGGATAAGCAAACAGAGAACTACGGGGGCAATCTTTTTCATGGCAAATTCATTATAGAAACTCATCTTGGCTAAGTCAATTTATTCACCTGGATTCTTCACAAATATTCCAGGTTAAGCCTTTTATTCCCCTCCATCAAAGGAAAATTAGAATCATGAAACTATCTGAAAAAAATCTTATCACGTCCCGATTTTCATATCAAGGTGAATTTAAATTCTCAAAATATGTTCCTTTTTATTAATAGTAGAGGTTAATTTTTGTCAGTGGTCTTCCACAGCTTGACATTTTCTTTTTAATAAACTAATTTTAGTTTACTAATTTGATAACCGAAGTCGTTAAGGAGACTGCTGATGATAAAAAGTGACCTGGTGAGTTTGCTGGAAAGACGAGCAAATTTCAGCCGGGCCAAAGCTGTGCTCACTGTCGAGACAGTGCTGGAAGCCATGAAAAAAGCCTTGTTGGCTGGTGAAAAGATAGAGATTAGAGGATTCGGCAGTTTCCGAGTAGTGCCCAAGAAATCAGGCTATGGCCGCGATATCAGAAGGAACCGCCAAATCCCCATCAGCGGCGGTCGCCGGGTTAAGTTTCGTCCTGGTCATGATTTCAAAAAACAGCTCCAACGGCAGTCTATAGATTAAGAAGAAAAATTCCAGCTATTCAATTCAGAAGCTCTAATTTTTTTAAGATAAGGTCCTGGTGAAGACACAGATAAACCTGTTCAGTTTGCTCAATGGTTTCAGCCAGAGATCCTGAAGTATCAATTAGGTAGTGAACCAAAGGAAATTTTTTTTCATCTGGCATCTGGGATCTGATTTTTTTTAGAGCCTGTTCTTTAGTAATACCATCACGCTGGCGTAGTCTTTCTAGCTGAATATCAGGAGAGCAATGGGTCAATATGATCCGGTCGTAAAAATCATAATAGCCTGATTCTATAACCAGAGCTGCTTCGGTAACATAGATGTCATGGCTTCCATTTTTTTTCAACTGGTCGATTGTTTGTCTGACTTTTTCAAGAATTTTGGGGTGAGTTAGGTGATTTAAGTAGGTTCTTTCATCGTTATTACTGAAAATTATTTCAGCCAGCTTCTGGCGGTCGACCGAGGAGTCTTCTTTTAAGATTGATTTTCCAAAGTGGTTAACCAGCTGACTCCAAACTTGACCGCCAGGTGATAATAACTGATGGGCTATCAGGTCGGCATTTTGAACGAAACAACCCTTTTGCCTAAGAACTTTGGCTACAACCGATTTCCCAGTGGCAATTCCCCCGGTTAAGGCGACTATCAGCACTTTAGTTCCTGAAAAGACTGCTTAATCTTCCATCTGGAATCGAAAATCCTTTTTGAACCTAACAGCTACTCCCTGTTTTTGAGTTTTAGAACCCTTTTTTTCTAGTCTAACGGTTACCCCGTCCAGGCATAGTTTAATCTTCCTTCCTTCGGTAATTTCATCAGGAAGCTCAATAGTCAGATTAACCTTCGAGCCTACCACCAGGCTGCTGTCGAGGGTGAAGTAAGCCCCAGTTGAAGAAATATTTTCCAGAACGGTCTCTTCCTTAAATTTAGACCCCTTCGGCAAAGGGCCTTCTATTTCAGCCGGGAGAGGCAGCTCAAATCTCCATTCTCGACGGCGGTTGATGTCTACTGGGGTTTCAGCCAGCTTTTTCTTTTTAGTTATTTTCTTTTCGGCCCTGGTTTTAGTTTTTTCAACCATGGTTTTCCCTCATTGCCTTTCTTTTAAAATAAAGCTGAGTTGATGGCATAGAGCGCCAGCTGCAAGCGGCTATGAGTATCAAGTTTGGCATAAATGCTCTTGATGTGAGAACGAACTGTATTTTTACTGATAAACAGAATCTTGGCTATCTCTTCGTTGCTCTTGCCTTGGCCAATCAATCTAAGCACCTGAAATTCGGTCGGGGTTAGCTCGTCCAAAGTCTTTTCCTTCATATCGCGGCCGACGACAGAAATGATTCGGTCCATAATACTGGACATCTTGTCCCGGGGAAGCCAGATTTCCCCGTTTTTTACTACCCTGATGGCTTCAGTCAGCTGATGGGCTGGATCATTGAGGTCGAAATAGCCCCGGGCCCCAGCGTTAATCAAGTTAATTATTTCTTCATGAGAGGGGATGTTACCAAGGAGTAATAATTGGGTTTTAATCTGCGGTTTAATCAACTCTTTTATGGCTTTACAGATCTCTTTCAAATGGGGCAACTGCTCTAGGTGAGCAAACATAATTACCTGTGGTTTCAGTTGCTTGATATCTTCCATAAAACTATCGATGGTACTTTTTTCTACCGCTAAGAGGTCAATTTTTTTATCAATCTCCAAGGCTTTAAGGATCCCAGTCAAAAGCAATTCTGATGGACAATAAATCAAGATACCGATTTTTTCCCGGCCGTCGGCAGGAGTTTTAGTTTTAATTTTAGCTTTGGTTGTAGAAATTTTCTTTTTTGGCATACCCTTTTACCCCTTGCCAAAAATTTTCATTCGTCATAAACCTGAATTATTAACCTTCCCGGTCTCCCTTTTCTTCCCGATGTTACTCTATATTTTGGGACATCTTCAGCCAGCCTAATAATCCAGGCTAATTAGATTAATATTATAAAGCCAAAAGGCTGTCAAGACTGAATCATTTTTACCAGCTAAGATACTTTAACTTACATTAGTTCTTCTGAATAATCTGGATAAATTAAATATAATGATTGACTGACAGAAATATAAAGAGGCCCTCCTTGGTGATTGAGCCCGGAGTAACAGTTGATTAACTATAAACT
>JAQULR010000051.1 GCA_028749205.1 Acidobacteriota bacterium
AAGAGCCCTTTTAATAAATTATCCTAATGAAGAGGACCGAATAAAATTCAACGAAGCTCGAAAAAGAGGTTATATCGCTCCCTCTGCTAAAATAGGTGGGCAGATAGAAATTCATGGCGGTGGAAAAGACGGCCTTACCAATGGCTGTATAGCTCTTGACGATAAGGAAATGGAAGAACTCTTCCGGCTCATACCGGTAGGAACACCGGTGACTATCGTTGGAACAACCGATCAGAATAATAAGATTATAACTGTCTTAAAAAGAGAAGAAAGATGAGATTTTGGAAGAGATTACTTGGGTTGATAACCGTGTTATACCTTGGTTTTCTCATTACTCTATCTTTGTCCTGGGTCCATCATCTTAAACTGAGCGCTGAATGGAAGACTGTCTGGAGTTCTGAGCTGGAGGTTAAGACTAAGGTTAAACCAGAGAGGCAGAATGCTGCTCTAAAAAACAGGCTTAAAAGGTTGCCTCCAAGAGATGTTTATTTAGTTATTGATTCAGCAGAAAATATTTTTTACCTAAAGAAAGATGATCAGGTCATTAGAAAAGGAATAGTTTCTACTGGAAGCGGAACGGTTTTGGTAGAACCCGGGGGCAAAAGGACCTGGGTTTTTGACACTCCAAAAGGGGAGTTCTTTGTCAAATCGAAGATTCAAAATCCTTACTGGGTTAAGCCTGACTGGGCTTTTATTGAAGAAGGAGAATCCATCCCTAAAAAGCTGGAAGACCGGGTAGAAGGTGGTGCCCTGGGAGATTATGCGCTTGGTTTCGGACGGGGATATTTTATCCACGGAACCCTTTACACCAGACTTCTCGGTCGTAGTGTGACTCATGGCTGTATCCGGATGGCTGACCAGGACCTGGAAGCAGTGTTCAAGGCTTCAAAAATTGGGACAAGGATTTATATATATTGAATCGTGGAGCTAAAAAACGGCTGAAATTCAGGAGCCAGAAATGAAGACCCGGGGATTGAGGTCAGAAAAGAAAAGGGTTAGGGCTTTCTGGCTGATAGCTGTGCTATCTTGCTCGGTGGTTTTTGTATTTCTGCTATCTGAGCTCAGCCAGGCCTCGGCCCAGATTGAAAAAGGCAGCAAATCGCCTGTTTTAAGTCAGATGGTTTTGGCGGGCAAAGTGACTGGATCTCAAGCCAGAACTAAAGATAAAAATAAGCAGGAGTCACCGCCATCAACAGATAAGCTTAAAGGTCTACCCGAAGAAACAATCAAAATCTTAAAAGAAAACAAGTTCCTGGAAGAAGAACTCAAACTGGCCGGAAAACCAGCTTACTATTTTGTCATTAACCTTAAGGAAAAAAAGGTTGACCTGAAGGCCAGGGGCATGGTCCTTAAGAGCTGGAATTTTAGCGACCTGAGATATTCAGGCAAGCCCGTACCTCTCAAGGTGACTAGCTTAACTCACAAGACGGCTCTGGATCCCCCTGAAAGAAAGATTATCCAACCTGATGAAGAACAAGATAAGGATGAGAAAGAAATGAATGAGATGAAAGAGTCTCAACCTGAAGCCACTGGCACCTTTGAGGTTGAGGCTCTGGAATTAGCCGATATGCCAAGTTCCTTTGACCTCAATTTTGATGATGGGCTCAAGATATCTATACAATCTAAATCCGGCCTTAAAGAGACCTTCCATCAGACCTGGGAAAATATTCTCTGGTACACCTGGTATCCGATAAAGCATTTTATAATCCGAAAGAGTGAGCTCAAGCCCAGGCTGGTGATTTATTTCGAAAATCAACGAGAGGCCCAAGCAATTTACTGGGCATTTATTGACGGGATAAAAGGGATAATCTGGTTCCCCTGAGCCAAGCCGAATTATTGATTGGACTTGGCAAATTATAAGATTCTAACTTGTTATTTAAGGGGAGTCGTAGCGAACAAATAAGAAATAATCGTGTAGATATAAAAATTTATTAAAAAATCTTGACAAAGCTATACTCAATTTATATATTAATATCAGACTTAATTATAAATTCAGGAGGACGAATATGGCGAAAATAATAGGAATTGACCTGGGAACAACCAACTCAGCTGTTGCTGTTATGGAAGGCGATAAAGTTACGGTTATCCCTAATGAAGAAGGGGGTAGAACTACTCCTTCTGTAGTTGCGTTCACTCCCAAGGGAGAGATTCTCGTAGGCCAGGTAGCAAAGCGGCAGCGAATTACCAATCCAGAAAATACTATTTATTCTATTAAGCGGTTCATGGGTCGGCGCTACAGCGAAGTCATTAATGAATCCAAACAGGTGCCCTTTAAGGTTGTAGAAGCTTCCAATGGGGACGTCAGGGTTCTGGCTCAGGGTAAAGAATATTCGCCGCCTCAGATTTCAGCTTTTATCCTGCAAAAACTAAAAAAGGCAGCTGAGGATTATCTTGGTGAAAAGATAGAAAAGGCGGTTATTACTGTCCCTGCTTATTTTAACGATTCTCAGAGAAAGGCCACCAAAGATGCCGGGACTATTGCCGGTATGGAGGTGATCCGGATCATAAATGAGCCGACAGCTGCTGCTCTGGCTTATGGTCTGGATAAGAAAAAGAATGAAATAATTGCTGTCTATGACTTTGGTGGGGGTACGTTTGACATATCGATCCTGGAAGTTGGAGAAGGGGTGGTTGAAGTTAAAGCTACCAACGGCGATACTCACCTGGGCGGCGATGATATCGATCAGAGAGTTCAGGACTGGATTGTCAGCGAGTTCAAGAAAGAAAGTGGAATTGATCTGACCAAAGATAAAATGGCTCTCCAAAGGCTCAAAGAAGCGGCTGAAAAAGCTAAGATAGAACTTTCTACCGTGATGGAAACCGAGATCAATCTGCCTTTCATCACAGCTGATGCTTCAGGTCCCAAGCACCTACTTATGAAGATGACGAGAGCCAAGTTAGAGCAATTGGCTGAAGATCTTATTCAGCGCTCTATCCCTCCGGTGAAACAGGCCTTGGAAGATGCTGGCTTGAAACCCCAAGATATAAATGAGGTTATCCTGGTTGGTGGTCAGACCAGAATGCCGAGAATTCAGCAGGTAGTCCGTGACTTCTTCGGTAAGGAGCCTCATAAAGGAGTTAACCCGGATGAAGTAGTGGCAGTAGGAGCTGCCATTCAAGGTGCTGTTCTGGGCGGAGAAGTCAAGGATGTTCTTCTCCTGGATGTTACTCCTTTGACCCTCGGTATTGAAACCCTGGGCGGGGTCTTCACTAAGATGATTCCGCGCAATACCACGATTCCAACCAGAAAAACCGAAATCTTTACTACGGCCGCTGACAACCAAACCTCGGTTGAAATCCATGTTCTTCAGGGTGAACGGGAGATGGCGGCTTATAACCGGAGTCTTGGGAGATTTCATTTAGATGGGATTCCACCGGCCCCACGGGGTGTGCCAAAAATCGAGGTAACTTTTGATATTGACGCCAATGGGATTTTAAACGTTTCGGCCAAGGATATGGCGACCGGAAAACAGCAGGCTATCACTATTACCGGGCATAGTGGGCTGGACGATAAAGAGATCGATCGCATGGTTAAGGAAGCTGAAGCTCATGCGGCCGAAGATAAAAAACGCCGGGAAGTAATTGAGGCTCGCAATCAGGCTGACCAATTGGTTTACAGTATTGAAAAACTTATTAATGACAATCGTGACAAGATACCAGCTGAAGAGATTTCCAGGGCTGAACAGGAGATAGCCAATACTAAGAAGACAATAGAAGGTGACGACCCGGAAGCTATCAAGTCAGCTGTAGATTCGCTGGCCAAAGCTTCGCACCATATCAGCGAAATCCTGTACCGTCAGGCAGGAACTCAGCAGCAACAGCAGCAAGCTCAGGGTCAACCAGGAGCTGATAACCAAGCCTATCGGCAGAGCGGAGAAAGCAGTGGTGGCGGTAATGGTAAGGGCGAAGAAGAAGTCATAGATGCCGAAGTAGTTGACGACGACAAAAAGAATTGAAATCTCACAACAGATGAAAGAAGATTAGATTCGCTAAGACAGCTGGAGGCTGCTTTGCTGGCGCGGGGCGGAGCCAGCAAAGCAGCCAAGGCAGCGAACCTGAAAGGTGAGGGAGGCCATGGCCAGGGATTATTATGAGATCTTGGGTGTTCCAAAAACAGCCTCGCTGGCTGAAATCAAAAAGGCCTACCGAAAGTTGGCCAGAAAATACCATCCTGACTTAAATCCCAATGACAAAGCGGCCGAGGCCAAGTTCAAGGAAATCCAGGAGGCTTATTCAGTCCTGAGTGACCCTAAGAAACGAGCCCAGTATGATCAGTTTGGTTTTGTGGGTGATTTTCCCCCGGGGGCTGGAGCTGGACCGAGTCGTGGTCCTGGCTCGCAAGCTGGCTTTGAAGGTTTTGAATTCTCAGAATATGGAACTTCATCTTTCCAGGACTTTTTTGAAAATCTTTTTGGAGGCTTTAGAGAAGAAAGGGCGGCCGGACCTCAGCGCGGCGAAGACCTGAATTATTCAATGACCATCAGCTTTGCCGATGCGATCAACGGACTTCAAGCCAGAATCAAGATAAACCGGCTGGTGCCCTGCTCAGTTTGTGGTGGAAGCGGTTTTGCTGGCCAGGGTGGTGAGAGGATTTGTCCTGATTGCCGGGGACAGGGCCGGAGCTTTATCCAGAAGGGTTTTATGAGATTTAGCACCACCTGTTCTACCTGTCAGGGTTCAGGCCGGCTAAGGGGTCAAGTTTGTTCGTCCTGCCGTGGTCAGGGCCGGATTCCGGGAAATGAGACTATTACAGTCCGGATCCCAAAAGGAGTTGACAGTGGCTCAAAAGTCAGAGTACCAGGTAAGGGCAATGCTGGGGTAAACGGGGGACCACCTGGTGACCTTTTTATAAACTTAGAAGTAACTCCCCATTCTTTTTTCAAAAGGGAAGGGCATAACATCTATCTCAAAGTACCAATAACTGTGCCTGAGGCCACCCTTGGGGCCAAAATAGAAGTTCCGACCATCTATGGCGAGAAAAAAACTATCAGGATTCCACCAGGAACTAAATCAGGGCAGAAATTCAGGATAAAAGGAGAAGGGGCTCCTGTCCTTGGCCGTAACAGCCGGGGGGACATGTTCGTAGAGGTGGTTATCTTACCTCCACCTCACATCGACCAGAGAGTGCGGGAATTGATGAAAGAGCTGGAAAAATATTATGAAGCCGATCCGCGAAGCAACTTAACTGGATGAAGGAGGAAGCAATGCCACGAGGGCGGAAGAAAACAGAAGAGAAGGCTGGTAAATCAAGCGGCGGCTTTTACCATATCAGTGCCGTGGCCAGAATGTATAATATTCATCCTCAGACCCTAAGGCTCTATGAGCGAGAAGGTTTGCTCAGGCCATCGCGTAGCGAAGGTAATACCCGGCTTTATACCGAGGATGATTTGCGTCGTCTGGAGATCATTTTGAATCTCATCCGGGAATTGGGTGTCAATCTAGCGGGGGTGGAAGTTATTCTAAACATGCGAGAAAAAATGGCTCAGATTGAAAAAGAAGTCAACGAGCTTCTGGATTACATTAAGGAAGAATTCTTTCAGGGACATGAAGATGAATTTGAGGCTAAGCGGCAGAGCCTTGTTCGTGTTAACATGATAAAACCAATACTAATAGAAAAGAAGAACGACCAAGAAAAGACCAAAGGTTAAAGCACTGGAAAATTAGGCGCAAAAATATTAAAATAATTTTGATAGCCTCTAATAAAAAAAATGAGAAAAAGTCGGAAGTAAGTATTTTTATGAAATATCAAAATTATTTAGAATCTAAAAACCTTAAGCTCTACTTAGATGAGGTTTCTAAAATCCCACCGATTTCAGAAGAAGAAGAAAAACAACTTGCCAAGAGACTTAAAAAAGGCGATCCGGAAGCTATTAATCGCCTGATTGAAGGTAATTTGCGCTTTGTTGTCTCCTACGTTAAGAAATACCAGGGGATAGGCTTAAGCCTTCTTGACCTGATAAACGAAGGAAATGTAGGACTGATAGAGGCAGCTCATCGCTTTGATCCCGACAGAGAAGTCAAATTCATTTCCTATGCAGTCTGGTGGATAAGACAGGCTATCATTCATGCTTTATCTCAATCATCCCGTTCATTCAACCTGCCTCAGAAGGTAACTGATAAAATTTCCAGGATGAATAAGGAGATAGAGATTCTTAAAAAGGAGCTGGGGCGAGAACCGACCCGCGAAGAAATTGCTGAAAGGCTTAAAATAAAACCTGAGGAAGTGGCTGATATGGAGCTCATTCAAGAAAAGGGAATGTCTCTTAGTGATAAACTTAGTGAGGATGAGGATTTGGTGGTTGAAGACCGATTGTCAGATGAGTTAGCCCCCTCAGTAGAATACCAGATTATAAAAAATTCCATAGAACAGCAGATCAGAGAAGTGCTCAATGAGCTGGATGAACGCGAAGCGCTGGTGCTAAAATTGCGCTTTGGCTTAGATAATGATGAGCCTTTGACACTCCAGGAAATTGGTGAACGGTTAGGGCTGACCCGGGAGAGAATAAGACAGATTGAACAAAAGGCTATCGGCAAACTGGCCAGATCGCAGACATTAAATCAATTAAGAGGTTATCTGAATTGACTGAAAAAATTGGCTGTCAGGTATGCCAGGATACAGGCTGGGTGGTGGAACAGACCGAGAAAGGGCCTGTAGCCAGGCGTTGTAAATGCTTTGATGAGAAACAGTTCCAATTGCTTTTACGCCAGGCCCGTATTCCCAAGCGTTATGAGGATTGTACTCTTGAAAATTACGAAATTCACCATCCCTCGCAAGGTGACGCATTAAAGATTTCCAAAAAATTTGTAAAAAATTTCCCAGCTCAGGATGTGGGTTTGCTATATATTGGACCGTGCGGAGTAGGGAAGACTCATCTGGCGGTAGCAGTTATCAGAGAGCTAATACTCCAGAAAGGTGCCTATTGTGTGTTCTGTGATTTCCGGGAGCTTATAAGGGATATTCAAAACAGTTATACGCCCGATTCTGAGGTAAGCGAGACAGAAATTCTGGCACCTGTCTTTAATTGTGAGGTCCTGGTCCTGGATGAGTTGGGAGCCAAGAGGCCAACTGCCTGGGTGGAAGAAACTATTTTTTACATCATCAACTACCGCTATAACCAGAAGCGGATGACAATTTTCACCTCTAATTATCTGGATATTGAGGAAGAGCCAGACCGGCGGGAGCAATATTACAAAAAGGCCGATGAGACCCTGGTGGATAGAATTGGGGTTCGGTTGAGGAGTCGGCTCTACGAAATGTGCAAAGTAGTAAATATAGCCGGTGAAGATTACCGTAAGATGGCCAAGCAGGCCAGCTACCGCTTTTGAGCAATCTTGCCTTAAATTCAGGAACTGAGATTCCTAAAATGCACCACTTCTTCCTAATTATATATGAAGTCTGAAAATCGGGTTAGGTTATTAAGTAAATCGACTAAAGAACGAAATGGAAAAACGTTCCTTGTAGTGTTGAATTCTCCCCAGGAAGCAAAAAAATGGTTAAAATAAAACGGCAGCTAATTTCTTAGGAGCTAACTTAAATGAAAATAAAAAAATGTGATTTAAGCCTGGATTTTCCCGAATATGGTATTGAAAAAGCAGAAGAATTTTGTTATAAATTCATTTGCTTGCTCCTCGGTAGCTCAATTGGCAGAGCGGGTGGCTGTTAACCACTAGGTTGCAGGTTCGAGTCCTGCCCGAGGAGCCATTTTTTTCATATCACTTTTAGCCATCAAAGCGGCGAGCTCTTCTCCAAAAGAGTTTCTTTGAAGCAGCTTGAAGGTGAAAATTCATAATTGAATTTGGGACTGATTTAAAGTCTGGCTGCCGCTGCATATTTTTCGACGAGATCCTCAAGAGAGGAGAGACCGCAGACGTCGTCGATAGCCTCAGTGCTGAAGACCCAGGATTGATAGAAGGCCTCAAGGCTCAGGTCAAGCCGGGTTTGGAGGTGCTCAAGGAATTGTCTGGCTGTTGCCCCTGTCTGGTAAAGGCTCTGGTAAATTGATCCCACGGCCTGAAGCAGAGCTTCCTGACCAGCCATCTTTGACAGCACATAGAAAAATAGCATCCCGTAGGTATAAGAATAATCGGTAAGCTGCTCCCGCCCGTAATCAATCATCGGCACCTCGAGAAGACGGGGATTTTCCCGGCAGCGCTTCTTTAAGGATTCAAATGTCCGTCTGGCGGCAGCCTCCAGATCTCCTGCCCGCCCTTCCAACTCTTCGCGGGCGACGTATTGAAGAAACATAGCCAGTCCCTCGCTCTCAAAACGAGGTGGAAGAGGATCAAGCGATTTCACGTTCCAGAGGTGTGAAAGCTCGTGGTAAAGCTGGACAAG
>JAQULR010000018.1 GCA_028749205.1 Acidobacteriota bacterium
TCTCTGAGCCAATTTTCCTGGAGACCCGGGCAAATTTCTTCAAATCCCAGCGAGGGATTTTTATGGTGACATAATCCAGGGCTGGTTCAAAGCAGGCGGTGGTGGCTTTGGTTACTGAATTCTCCAGCTCTGGCAGAAGGTGACCGAGCATCAATTTAGCCGCCATGAAAGCTAAGGGATAACCAGTCGCTTTTGAAGCCAGAGCCGAAGAGCGAGAAAGCCTGGCATTAACTTCGATTATTCTGTAATCACCATTGTCAGGGTTTAAGGCAAACTGAATATTACATTCTCCAAGGATGCTGAGTTTTCTGACTGTTTTAAAAGAAATTTCTCTTAGAAAATGATATTCTCCATTAGCCAGGGTTTGAGACGGGGCCACGACAATGCTTTCTCCCGTATGGATGCCCATAGGATCCAGGTTTTCCATATTGCAGATAGCCAAGCAGTTGTCAGCTTCGTCTCTGATGATTTCGTATTCAAGTTCTTTCCAGCCTTCTAAATATTCCTCGACCAGAAGCTGACGGGCTTCTGACAGAGCCAGCCTGAGTTTTTCTTTTAGTTCATCCTTTTTATAGCAAAGAGAGCTGCCTTTTCCTCCCAGGGCAAAGGCTGACCTAAGCATGACTGGGAAACCAATTTTTTCTGCGGCCTGGAGCCCTTCTTCTAAGGAAGAAACGGCCTGTCCATGAGGAGTCTTCAGCCCAGCCTGGTTCAAAACCTGGTTGAATAAACCGCGGTCTTCAGTTATTTCTACGAATTCGGGACTCGTTCCCAGTATTTTAATTTGATGTTTTTCGAGGGTACCCTGCTTCCACAGAGTCAATCCACAATTCAGGGCGGTTTGCCCACCAAAGGAGATCATCATGGCCTGGGGTTTTTCTTTTTCTATGATTTTTTCGACGAAATGCGGGGTGACCGGAAGAAAATAGATTCTATCGGCCATAAATTCCGAAGTCTGGATAGTGGCGATGTTTGGATTAACCAGGATGGTTTCAATTCCTTCTTCTTTCAGGGCTTTAATAGCCTGACTGCCAGAATAATCAAATTCTCCGGCCTCGCCGATTTTTATGGCCCCACTTCCAAGAATGAGAACCTTTTCTGGCTTTTTCATGGAAGTTGCTCCAGGAAAAGGTCGAAAATAAACCCGGTGTCTGTTGGTCCTGGACTGGCTTCAGGATGGAATTGCACTCCATAAAATGGTTTGTGCCTGTGTCTGAGCCCTTCGTTAGTCCTATCAAGAAAAAAGGGGGACAGAAAAAAGGGGGGGAAAAAAGGGGGACACACTCTCGTGTCCCTAATTTTCTTAAGAGTCGGAGTGGAGTGAGAGAGTGAGCTCAGAAACCGGCGGTTACCAAGGCATTCGACGGGGCCAGAGGGGCAGAACCCGCGGCTGCTGCAGGTGAGTATCAGGAGGTATCGCTCGCCATAGTTGGGATAGCAGAGGCAGCCAAATTCGTGGCGATTCTTGACCAGCTATTCTTTTATGCCGACTAGGTCCAGCATGAAGGCGTATTCCAGGGCTGTTTCCTTAAATCTCCGGAATCGTCCCGAGACTCCTCCGTGCCCGGCCTCCATATTAGTATGCAGAATCAGGATATTATCGTCCGTTTTGAGGGCTCTGAGCTTGGCTACCCACTTAGCCGGCTCAAAGTACTGGACCTGTGAATCGTGCAGTCCGGTGGTGACCAACATGGCCGGGTAATCCTTGGCCTCCACGTTATCATAAGGGGAGTAGGAGAGCATATACCGATAATACTCCTCGTTTTTGGGATCTCCCCACTCATCGAATTCACTCGTTGTGAGTGGGATACTCTCGTCCAGCATAGTGGTGACCACATCTACAAAGGGAACAGTGGCAATAATTCCCTTGAAAAGGTCAGGACGCATATTGACTACCGCACCCATTAGCAATCCTCCGGCACTTCCTCCCATGGCGAAAAGCTTGTCAGGGTTGGTAAATTTTTCAGAAATTAGGTACTCGGCACAGTCGATAAAATCGGTGAAGGTGTTCTTCTTGTTGAGTAGCTTGCCCTGCTCGTACCAGTAGCGTCCCATCTCCATTCCGCCGCGAATATGAGCTATGGCATAAATAAAACCGCGGTCCAGGAGGCTCAACCGGGCAGAGTTAAAACTGGCGTTCATGGTGGAACCGTAAGAACCATATCCGTAGAGAAGACAGGGATTATCCCCGTTCTTTCCCAGACCTTTCCTGTAGACCAGAGATATGGGAACTTTGGTTCCGTCCCGGGCTGTGGCCAAATGTCTTTCTGCCTGGTAGTTGGCCGGGTCAAAATCTCCGAGGACTTCTTCCTGTTTAAGGAGGACTTTCTCTCTTTTGTTCATATTGTAATCATAAACTGAGTTTGGAGTGGTCAATGAGGAATAACTGTAGCGCAGCCACTCGGTATCGAATTCTGGGTTGTAAGAGATTCGGGCGGCATAGGTCTCTTCCCCGAAATCGAGATAATGCTCGGACCTGTCTTCCCACCTGATAATCCGCAACTGCGGCAGCCCTGCTATCCTTTCGCTGACCACCAGGAAATCCTTGAAGACTTCAAATCCCTCAAGCAGGACATCCTCCCGGTGGGGGATGACTTCTTTCCAGTTCTCCTTGGTGGTTTTATGGATCGAGGTCTCCATCAGCCTGAAATTTTCAGCCTGGTAGTTGGTCCGAACATAAAATTTATCCTGATAATGGTCAAGGCTGTATTCCAGGTCTCTTTCTCTTGGCTGAAAAATCTTGAACTGGCCCTCAGGATCGTCGGCGTCCAGGAAGCGATATTCGTCAGAAAGAGTGTGTGAAGAGGCGATGATGATGAATTTATTGGACTTAGTTTTTCCGACATAGGTATCAAAGGTCTCATCTTTTTCTTCGTAGACGAGCTGATCCTGGGAAACATCTGTTCCCAGCACATGTTTCATTATCTTATACGGTCGAAGAGTGGTCTCGTCCTTGAGTGCATAGAAAACAGTTCTATTGTCGTTAGCCCAGACCGCACTACCAGCAGTGACTGGAATCTGGTCCGGCAGCAGCTCTCCACTGGTCAGGTCCTTGAAATGAATGGTGTATTTTCTCCGGCTGACCGTGTCTACTCCAAAGGCCAGGAGTTGGTTGTTGGGGCTTACAGTATGTCCGGTTACACTGTAGTAGTCGTATCCTTTAGCCATCTCGTTGACGTTTAGAAGGACCTCCTCCTCGGCCTCCATCGTCTCTTTTTTACGGCAGTATACCGGGTACTCGCCTCCCTCATCGAAGCGGGTGTAATAGTAATAGCCGTTTTCCTTGTAGGGAACCGACATATCCATCTGCTTCATCCTTCCTACGATTTCGTTAAACAGTTTCTCTTGCAGGGCTTCGGTGTGTTTGAGCATGGCCTCCTTGTAAGCATTCTCGGCTTCGAGATACTCGATCACTTTGGGATTATCGCGTTGGTTTAGCCAGTAGTAATTGTCGATGCGGGTATCGCCATGGATAGTTAGCTCATGGGGAATTTTCTCTGCTATCGGAGGCTCGATTTTTTGGGCCTTGGTACAGCTTGAAATACCGATAGAAAGACATGCGATAACAGCAATTCCGAAAATGATTCGGTGCTGTCTGATTGAACTGAACAAATTTTTCATGATTGGCTCCTTCCAGCAATATCTCAGATTTTATCTAAAAATTACTTTTCTTTAAACATAAAAAAGAAAAAGGGGAAGAAAAAGGGGATGTTTGTGCTGAAGCCAAATCCGCCGGGAAGAAAGCAGCTGTGGAAATAGCATCTTACCGATGGTAAATTAATAAATTGTAAAATTAATTTATGCTTGATTATTAACCTGGAATATTCAAAAATAAGTAAGTTAATCCGCTTTATTAGACTAGATTTAGATTGCGGAGGGATAGCCAGATACACTAGCCAGTTTAAGAAGATCATACGGTGTTGAGGCTTTTTTCAAGTGGAGGATTATTTTTTAAGGATTCAGAGCGGTTAGGCTCACTTCTTTGAATAAGGTAGATTGGTTTGAACCATGCATAAAGCTGAAAAATGCCTCAAGTTTTTCAGTTATCATTGATAAGAAAATCAAGATTTAAGAAAATGAGGGATACGAACCGATTTAAGAAATCGTATCATGGCCCAATTTTCCCTAAGGATAATCTATCGGGTTATAAATAAAGCAGGTTAAGCTGGATTATTAGTGAATAATCCAAGTCAATAAAAAGGAGAGCCTAATTTTATGACCAAAAAAATCTTAAAAAGTATTTTGACTTACGTTCTTTTACTGGCATTTATCGGCGTGCTGCCCGCTATCTCTGCCGAGGTCAAAGTGGACAAGGAAATTCTAAAGAATATCAATTACCGCGAAACCGGGCCAACGCGGGAAAGCGGCCGGTTTGTAGACATTGCCTGGAATGCCAAAGAGCCCAATACTTTTTACTGTGCCACAGGCTCGGGCGGCTTATGGAAAACCACCAATAACGGCATCAGTTTCGAGGCACTTTTTACCAATGAACCGGTCTTTTCTTTAGGTGATGTGGAAGTGGCATCCTCGGACCCAACCATTGTCTGGGTGGGAACCGGAGAAGCCAACAATTCCCGGAGCACCTACTGGGGGAATGGTGTTTATAAATCAACTGATGCGGGTAAAACCTGGAAACATATGGGACTTGATGAATCTCATCATATCGGAGCTATAATAATCCATCCTGAGAATCCAGATATTGTTTATGTGGCTGCCCTGGGACATCTTTATTCTGAAAATCCTGAGCGGGGGCTTTACAAAACCACCGACGGTGGCAAAACCTGGGAGAAGGTGCTGGGGGTTATAGTCAACGGGAAACATATTGGTGTGGTTGATTGTGTCATGGACCCAACCAACCCTGATATTCTCTATGCTGCCACCTACGACAAAGTAAGAAAACCATACACCTTCAATCTGGGCGGGCCTGGAAGCCGGATCTACAAAACCACCGATGCCGGGAAAACCTGGACCATGCTGGAGAGCGGCCTGCCCATGGGAATGCTTGGCCGAATTGGTATTGCTGTTTACGCCAAAAACCCAAATATACTCTATGCGACCATCGAGAATGCCAACAAACCAGGCATGTCTGATGAAGAGCGCTACCAGGAGTTACTCCAGGATAAATCCTCTGCTGGGATGATCGGAGGAGAGGTTTACCGCTCCGATGATGCTGGTAAAACCTGGCGGAAGGTAAGCCCTGAGGGCCAGAGCATTGGAGGAGCCCCGGGTTATTACTACGGCAAAATAATTATCGATCCGAATAACGACCAGGTAGTCCATGTCCTCAGCGCTGCTTCCTGGGGAACTTATGACGGCGGCCAAACCTGGAAAAGACAGCCGTTGGGTTTTGGCGGCGATGACCATGCTCTCTGGATAGACCCGCGCGATTCCAATCATATCGTCATAGGCTATGACCATGGTATTGGTTTCACGTATGATGGTGGCAAAAACTGGTATCATCCCGATTTTCTACCTCTTTCCCAGTTCTACGCCGTCGGCTTTGACTATTCTTATCCTTACCGGGTAGCCGGCGGTCTTCAGGATAATGGCTCTCATCTGGGTCCGAGTACCAAACGCGATGGTAGTCCATTTCGTTTTGAGGACTGGTATATGGTTGGGGGTGGGGACGGTATGTATAACGAGTTTGATTGGAAAACCAATCGTTACCTCTACAACGAATCGCAATTTGGTCCACTCCAGCGAATCGACCTTAAAACAGGTGAGCGTAAATCAATCGCCTACAGCCGGCAGGACCCGAAAATGCGCTGGAACTGGTGTGCTCCGGTTCTTGTTTCCCCGCACAACAGCGATGTCATTTATCATGGCGGCAATAAACTGGTCAAATCGCCGTTCAGGGGAGAATACTGGGAGGTAATAAGCCCCGACCTTTCTACTAATGACCCTAAGTTTCTAACTACTGGTAAGGGAGGCGACGGCAATATACAATACTGCACTATAACCACCATTGATGAATCACCGCTGGTGGAAGGATTGCTTTGGGTTGGAACCGATGACGGCAATGTCTGGGTAACCAGAGATGGTGGGAAAAACTGGACCAAACTAAATGAAAATATTAAAGGAAACCCAGGCTACTGGGTAAGCCGGGTAGCTGCTTCCTATTATGAGCCAGGTATAGCTTATGTCTCTTATACCGGATTGCGGCGAGACGATTTTAGACCGTTTCTATACAAGACGACTGACTATGGAAAGACCTGGACTTCGATTGCCTCTAATCTTCCGAATGAGCCAATCAATGTCATCCGGGAGCACCCTGAAAATCCCAACCTTCTTTTTGTCGGGACAGACTTTGCTGTTTATGTTTCCTTCGATGGCGGTTTGAGCTGGGCAAAATTTAAGAACAACATGCCAACCCAGCCCGTTCATGACCTCAAAATTCATCCCCGCGAAAATGATCTGATTGTAGCTACCCACGGGAGAGGAATATTTATCGCTGATATTTATCCTCTAAGAGAAATGAACAGCCAGGTTCTGGCGAAAGACATTCATTTGTTTGAGGTCGAACCGAAAATAAAATGGCAGGGAAGGCTTAATCCGGAATATGCTTATAATAATTTCGAAGGGCAGAGCGAGCCTCTGGCTTCTACTATCTATTATTACCTGAAAAACAAAGCCGATAAGGACGTGAAGATTTCCATTTATAAAGGGAATGTTCTGGTTAACGAGATAAAAGGCACCAATGAAGCTGGAATAAATAAAGTGCTCTGGGATTGGACTGTCCGGAAAGAACGGTCGGAAGAAAGCAAGAAAAGAGTTCAGGAAATGATCAAACGTTATGCTGAATATGGCTATACTCCAAGAGGCAGAAGCCTCGATGTGAATTATGAATATCTGCCGGCTTTACCTGGCGACTATCAAGTAGTCCTGACTATAGGCGATAAATCATTCACCCAGACGGCTCGTCTTCTTCCTGATACCTGGGCTGATTGACGATGAACAGGGGACACAAATTTGTGTCCCCTGTTCTATTCTACTTGAGCCCGAGGATGCAGGCCATGTTAGCGTCAGAGTCAGTCCTGCTCTTAATCTTCCCTGGAAGAGTGCTAAGGATAGGATTTACACCAGAGCCATGACTGGCCTGGTCGCTGAAGCCATGGATTATAATCCCGATCGTAATTGCACCTCCATACCTTCCCCTGCCGTGATAATCATAATGGTTCCTGATAGCCAAAATATCGCCAAGCCGCAACTTTTTGACCACGACCTGATCTTTAGCTGCCAGTTTGCCTGGATATCGGCTAAAAACCAAGACTTATCATCTTATCGCCTGACTTGGCGATAGGAATCGCGAATGAGCTGCCTATACCTCAAAATCACCCCGGGAATTTTTAGTTGACATACATAGAACTGCTATGTATAATTGCTCTATGTAATGTAAGGGAGTCAAATGACTATGGAGATTGATAAGGACCTGGTTGCTGCTTCAGCTACGCCCCTCGTTCTTGCCATTCTGAGTGAAGGTGAAAACTATGGTTATGCCATCATTAAAAGGGTGAGTGAACTCTCGGGCGGGGAGCTACAGTGGACAGACGGCATGCTTTATCCGCTTCTGCATCGCCTCGAACGAAACGGTTATGTCGAGTCGTTTTGGGCCCGTTCGGAAACTGGCCGGCAACGTAAGTACTACCGGCTCACCAGGGCAGGGGCAAAGCAGCTCGACTGCCAGCGTCGCCAATGGCAAATAGTAGATAAAACGATGAAAGGGATTTTGTGCTTGGCAGTTGATCCGGTGGACTGGCCTATCTGATTGAGATTGAGAGGAGTGACAGATCGATGAATAAAGTTAGCCTTGAAGAACGGGACAGTGGCGGGAGTATCTCCGGAGGCGACCGGCGGTTCGCACCGTCGACATTGATGAACTTGAGGATCATCTTCGAACCCAGATTGAAGCCCTCCGTCAGGCCGGCCTGGATGAGGACGAAGCCTTTCTAGTGGCCGTCAAGCGCTTAGGCGATCTAGATGCCATATCGCGTGAATTTGCCATCGAATATTCAGAGCGGCTCTGGAAGCAGCTGGTGGTTTTATCCGGGAGCGAGGCCTCCCCGCCTTTCAGTCATGGCGATGTTACTCTGGCCGTTGGACTGGCTATCGCTGCGGCTCTGGCCATCAAAATCCCCGCTCTATTTGGCATCCGGATTTCCGGGTCGGCCTCTGATTTTGCTTTCTACCTGTCAAATGTCAGTCTCTTTGTCCTTCTGTTTCTGGCTGTTTTCTTCGGGCTGAGACGTGGGCTTCACCGGTTTGAAGAATGGCTCTGGCTGGCTATTCCATTTATCGCTGCCGGGGTTATAGTGAATCTATTGCCTTTCAAAACTGGCGGCCAAACCCAGATACTGGTCGCTATCCATTTTCCGATTGCCTTGTGGCTAATGGTATGTTACGCCTACAGCGGCGGCCGCATGAGCAACGAATGAACTATGTGCGCTTTTCGGGCGAGTGGTTTATCTACTACACGCTCATTGCCCTCGGAGGCGCTATTCTGATGGGACTGACCGTCTTTATTTTCAAGGCTATCGGTCTAAATGTAGAGACAGCAATTCAAGGATGGGTGCTGCCCTGCGGAGCGATGGGAGCGGTAATAATTGCGGCCTTGTTAGTCGAGTATAAGCAAAGTGTCATCGAAAATATAGCGCCAGTGCTAACCTGGCTCTTTACCCCACTCTTTGCGGCCCTGCTTCTGGTCTTTGTAGTCGCTATGATTCTGACGGGCAACGCCATTCAGGTTGAGAGGGAAGTCCTTATCGGCTTTGACCTGCTGTTAGTGCTTGTCATGGGCTTGCTGCTTTATTCCATATCTGCCCGCGACCCTCAGCAGCCTCCAGGCAAGTTCGATATACTCCAACTTCTACTAGTGGCTTCTGCCCTTATCGTGGATGCACTGGCTCTCTGGGCGATGGCCGCCCGCATCTCAGAATTTGGATTCAGCCCTAACAAGACGGCAGCGCTTGGCCTGAACCTGCTGTTGCTGGTGAATTTAGCCTGGTCGGCCGTGCTATACGCCCGCTTCCTCACCGGACGTGTCCCTTTCAGACGTCTCGAACGCTGGCAGAGACAGCCTACCTACCGGTCTTTGCTGCCTGGGCCTGGTTTGTAACCGTGCTCTTTCCGATAATTTTCAACTACCGGTAGCCTCGCCTACTTATGCTGTCATGAAGCCACCTCTGCGCTATAGCTATTTTAATTTTGAAAGCCGGAAGGAGTAGGCAGGCTTATCATATCCCCAGTAACCTTCATATCTTTGCCTTCCTTCTGGAACAAGCCAGATGTTTATGAAGCCTCTCCTCGTGCTGGCAGTTATATTTCTACTTTATTAAAAGTCAACAGTTGATTGGTTTTTTAGAAGGAAATTTTTTGACTATTGCTCAGGCCACCAGGCAATCTACTTCTAAGATGGACAATCAGGGACACCAACCGATTTGAGGGAAGCCACGGCCCGTGAGCTTCACTGTTCCTCGTTATTCTTTAGAGCGTTAAGAATAGCCTCGTTGAATTTAGGCAAATCATCGGGAGTACGTGATGTAATCAAGTTTCCATCAACGACTACCGGTTCATCAAGATATTCAGCACCAGCTTCCTTGAGTTCTTCGGCGATCTGACTAGTACCGGTCATGGAGCGGCCTTCAACAACACCAGCGGTTATCAAAACCTGAGGGCCATGGCAGATGGCAGCGACAGGTTTTCCGGATTCAAAAAAGGCTTTAGCAAAAGCCACTGCCGCCTCATGTTCCCTTAGCACTGCTGGGCCTTTTCCTCCTGGAAGAATCAAGGCATCGAACTCCTCCACATCGGCTTCATCGACCGCTTTTTCAATGTTGACCACCTGGTCACTGTTGTAAGCCTTTACTTCTCCTACTGCAGGACCAAGAATAATAACTTCAGCTCCGTGCTCTTCTAAAAAGGCCTTTGGCTCAAGAGTTTCTCCGTCATGGAAGCCTTCAGCTATTAATATCGCCACCGACTTTCCAGACAGTTCCTTCACTGGTATTGCCTCCTCGATTTCCGGCTCCTCGGCCTGCTTTTCACAGGCAATAAACAGCAGGCCTCCCATTAGGACTATTGCCAATAGCCCAAAAAGGACCTTTTTCATTGCTACCTCCTTTCTCAATTCCGGGCCTCCTCTTAAAGGAAGAACCCGTTATTTTAATTTTTTAATAGCGCTTATAAATTATAATAGCGCTTATAAATTAAATAATGAGAAAAGATTAAGCAAAAAAATTGCCTTTCCCATTATAAAAAACCAGAATTTTTCTGTCAAGTGGCCGTTTCGATTCAGGCTCCATAAGCTATTATCAATAAGGGTTCTCATCCTACTATTGCCTGCACCTTTGATGTGGAAAAGGACTGCTTTGTCTGGGTTGAATATAATGAGCCAGCCGAGCGGTATGAACTGCACATTTATTAAAACTATTAAAAAGCGCAGACAGTAAAGATGGCAGAAGTTATCGCCTCATCGCCCCGACTTAGCCTGCTCTTCCGTTCTCTCCGGATTTCGTTTCAGCCTATAATCGCAGTTGACGAGTGTTAGATGCAAACGACACAGATTCGATTCGCCCTGGTTAGATCTTTAATTGATCCCCTTAACTAATAGATTCCACGCCTACTATTTCATATATCTGTCTCAAAAGAGACATGTCCAAAACCCCTCTAAATTCCAGAACTATTTTATTATCTTTAGATACCAAAAATATATCATTATCCGGTTCCTTAATTTTTGAAACCTCAAGAGTATCATAAGGCAAAGATTCTATGCTTCTTTTTGAACTCTGCGGAAGGCAAATTATCAACTCAACATCCTTTGCCCCGCTGAGCATTCTGTACAAAGCTTTCCACCGCTCTTCGTTAGGATCAACCTCGCAGCTCCGCCAACCATTATAAACGGCATCACTCTTCCCAATTATAAATATGATTTTATCTTTTTTCTGGCCCAACTTAACCAGTAATTCATATGGCATCTTTTCACCTTTATCACAACTGACCGATAAAAGAGAATAAAAATATAATATTAACAATAAACGCCTATACGCCCTTTTTTCATATCTCTCTTTCGTAGGCACAACACGATGCATTCCCCCTCCTTATCCAAACCAATTCGTCTCTTAATAATCCAGTTTATAAAGAACTACCTTTGGAATATCTTCTGCTATCTCTGCCCCGAAGAGCATGCCATCTTTGACACCGATCACTTTCAAATCATTGGAAACCAGTTCTTGATGTAGTAACCGACCAGACTTTCTATCTACTACAAGTAGATAATGCTTTTCATCTACAGCCTTTTCCAATTCATATCTGACTATCCAGTAATCAAGGAGAATTTTTCCCGACCCCATATAATGTATGGACCAAACAATTATTTGGTCGCTCTTTTTTGGATACTTAGGCGGAAACTGAAGTCTAAATTCAGAGAACTTATATTTGATAAGATGATCCATTTCTATTTTGTTTTTGAATTTCCCTTCTTTGGTATAGAAGAATATTTCTATCTTATCTCCGGGATTAGTAAAGGTGACAGCAATTTCTTCGGCGGCCCGGTCGGCGGCCATAACTATTCTTGAAAACATCACCCAAGCCGGGTAATCTTTTTTGCTAAAGGTACGACCTTTAAAAAAATCAGGACGCTCATCAAAAAAACTGGAAACAAAATCACCCTTCAGGTTATAAATTTCAACCTGGGGGAATGGCTCTCCTGGCTTGGTAGAAATCTGGTAAAATAAGTTATCAATCTTAGCCAGAGATGCCCTAAGACCTTTCAATTTGATGTAATTTTCAATGTTCAATTCCTTATCAAGCACGGCAATCCTGTAATTAAGGTCATCTTTTAAGTATAACTTCTGGCCATCATATAATAGAGGTCCAATAGAATTGCTGAATTCACCCGGCCCTTGTCCATACCTTCCAACCTCTTTAATAAAGACGCCCTCGGGATTGTACTTCCTTATAAAGGAACCTCCAGCATCGGCCACATAGATGTTTCCTTCTTCGTCAAGCACTACGCCTGTCACGGTCATAAAAAGATAATCGGGTTGATTTGACCCGATAGATAAAACTTTTTTAAGCTCGGCTTCAAGCAATAAATTAAATGCCAGAAATACCAGAATCAAGATGGGCAACAGCAATACCTTCTTTTTTATCAACGTTGCCTCCTGCAATTTGATTGGTAAAAATTCAAAAATTAATTGATCGGCTCAGGTGCACCACTCAAGCCATTTACGAGCGCACTCATTCAAGCACTGTTGGTAATTTTGTGGATCTGGATTATGCTCAGCACACCAATCGATGCACCACTCCAAATATTCATCACAAGGTGGAACTGGCTCTGTACTCTCGGATTTAATTACAAATACTCCAGAAATCAATGCGGCCAAAAACAAGAAAATCATAATTGAATTCAAATACCTAAATTGCTTCATTTTAGCCTCCTAAAAAATAAATTGACCTAAAAACAAGCATTGTTTGGATTTTAAATGGCAGACATCACCTCCTTCCAGTTATATCTTTTGCCCAAGCAAAAGATAAAAAAAAAAAACATCTTGTCAAGTACTTGTATCAGTGGATAAGTAAGGAAAAAATCGGGATATAGAAAATAAGGGAGATGGTTTTTTACCTTTGGGCAATTTTTGCCCGTAGATTGTAAATACTTATCCTCTTATTTATAATGTCCTAAAAAAATTTAAGAAGGGTGCCATGAAAGTCAGTAAATTTAAGCAATATCTGCTTTCGGGTGTTTCTTATGCTATTCCTTTTGTGGCTTCGGGTGGAATACTAATTGCTATATCTATCGCCTTTGCTCCGATGACCTCCCAGGGACCGGATTTCAGCCGGGCGCCATTTCTCAAGCTGATAAACGACATCGGAACGGTTGCTTTTTCCCTGTTAGTGCCGGTGCTTTCCGGATACATTGCTTTCGGAGTGGCTGATCGCCCCGGGCTGGTGCCCGGTTTCGTCGGTGGCTACATCGCCAACCAGGTTGGGGCTGGTTTTCTGGGTGGCCTGGTTTCCGGATTGCTGGCTGGTCTTTTAGTTTTTTATCTGAAGAAAATTAAAGTGCCGGCTTATATCAAACCAGTCATGCCGATCCTGGTCTATCCGGTAATTTCCTCTCTGATAATCGGCGCGGTTATGTATAAAATAATAGGTGCGCCTATCCACGACCTGATGCTCAACATCACCGGCTGGCTTCAAGTGATGGGCACCGGGAATAAAATAATTCTGGCTATAATCCTTGGTTCGATGATTGCCTTTGATATGGGCGGGCCGGTTAACAAAGTGGCCTTTTTCTTTGGAGCCGCCATGATTCAGGAGGGCAATTATTTTATCATGGGAGCTTGCGCTGCGGCCATTTGCATTCCACCACTCGGTCTGGGATTGGCAACGTTAATCAACAGAAAACTCTGGACACAACAGGAGCGGGATGCCGGCCTGGCGGCTCTAGCCATGGGGGCTATCGGCATCACCGAAGGCGCCATTCCTTTTGCGGCGGCTGACCCTTTGCGGGTCATTCCAGTCATCATGGCCGGCTCCAGTGTCGGGTCGGTTATTGCTATGATGGGCGGAGTTGGAGACCATGCTCCTCACGGCGGACCGATAGTACTTCCAGTGGTTGACAATCGCCTTATGTATATAGTGGCTATTATTGCTGGTACCTTAGTAGTTGCGGCCTTGATGACCCTGATCAGGGCCAGAGGCAATAAAAAAACAGAGGTGGCAACCGGGTGAAGAGAAAAAGGGCTGAGGTATTTTCTTTAAACTAATTTTCTAAGTTATTTAACCTGGATTATTCACAAATAATCCAGGTCAACCTGCTTTGTTCCCCTCCACCATAGGAAAATCAGGGACTCAAACCGATTTAAGTGGAGGCTTCACGGGCTAAAGTCCGCACCCTCCTTATATGGTAGAGGGCGGAACCACACACCGAAAGCCTATCAAGATTTACCATTCATTCCTGGGCTAAAGCACAGAGCTTTCTGGAGCATGGGAGAATCGTATCATGTCCCCGATTTTCCTATCAACGATAATTGAAAATCTCAAGATTTGTTCAGTTTTATGAACAATACAGGCTAATTCTTTTGCCTGGAATCAGAATAATTTTCCTTCTTATGCTGTCTAATCATAAATCATAAAAATTCAGAGGATTCTTTTAAGTTGCCTGAGACGTGGTAAAATAAAAGCCGATTATCTGAATTATCAAGAAAATTGGAGGTCTACATGAAACTGGTTGCGGTAACTGCCTGTCCGACAGGAATTGCCCACACTTATATGGCTGCTGAGCAACTGGAGGGCCAGGCCCAAAAAATGGGTTTTTCTATTAAAGTGGAAACTCAGGGAGCCATGGGCATAGAAAACGAACTCGGTCAAGACGACATCGATAAAGCTGCGGCGGTGATTTTTGCCGCCGGCATAGCAGTTCAAAAAGCCGAAAGGTTTGAGGGTAAGAAAATCTTTGAATTTTCTGTCCAGGAAGCCATCAAGAATCCTGAAAAAATTCTGCAGAAGGTAAAAGAAGAAGTTGGCGGCTGAATTCACCTTTGAATTTCCCCTGCCTCTTGGGCTGCATGCCCGGCCGGCCAGCTTTATCCAGGAAAAATGCCAGAACTTTTCAGGTGAAATCATCTGGGAAAACCAGAGGACACAAAGGCAGGCTGATGCTAAAAGCGTCCTTTCACTGGTCACCTCTGATACCCAGCACTGTGACCTTTGCCGGGTTATTGTCAGGGGAGAAGGAGAAATAGAATTTGCCGCTGAGCTAAAAGCTTTCCTGCTCGAGGAATTGCCAATTAGAGAAGAAAAAGCCCTACAGGTGCCACCAAAAGCTGAAGCCATCGTTCCCAGGATGATTCTTGAAGAAAAAGAAGTATATCTTACGGGGCAACCAGCTTCTTCAGGTATAGCTTTGGGGAAAGCCCTGATGCTGAAAGCCCTGGTGGATTGGCCTCAAGTGAGGCAGGTTAGAGGCCAACGGAGGGCAAAACCGGAAAAGGAAAAAAAGAGTTTTCTAACAGCTCTCTCTGGGCTGGAACAGGAGCTAAAGAAGGGTCTAGCAGAAAAAGCTGGTACCGAAAAGAATATCCTTCAGGCTCATCTTTCAATTGCCACTGACCCGGCTTTTGTCAAGCGGGTAATGGAAATAATAGAAAAAGAAAGGGCAAGCGCTGCTTCGGCTGTGGCGGTAGTGGCCAAAGAATTCAGCGAGAAGCTGCTCAAAAGCCAGACCCAGTATATCCGGGAAAGGGTGGCTGACCTTAAAGATATGACTTTGAGGCTGCTGGAAAAACTCGGGTATAAAGAAGTGGCCAAAAAAAAATCTGAACTAAAAGAGCCATCTATCTTAGTGGCCGAAGACCTATATCCATCTGAGTTCTTGGGCTTCAAACCGGGTCTGATTCTGGGGCTAATTCTGGAAAAGGCTGGTCAGACTTCTCATACTTTGATCATGGCCAGAGGCCGGGGAATTCCGGCTGTTACTGGAGTAACTGAGGCTTCCCGCCTGCTGTCAACAGGTGAAGAGGTTGTTGTTGATGGAACGAGGGGAGTGGTGGTTGTTTCGCCTGGAGAGAAGATCAGGAGCTATTACCAGAAAGAACTTGAAGCTGAACATAAGCTGAAAGAAATCCGGCAGAAAAAAGCCTTGCTACCTGGCAGGACTGCTGACGGGCGGATAATTGAGGTGGCCGCCAACATCGGTCATCCGGAGGAGCTTGAAAGAGCCTGGCAAGATGGGGCAGAAGGAGTGGGGATTTTTCGCACTGAGCTTCTGCTTTATGGGAAAAAAACTTTACCGGGTGAAGAAGAGCAATTTTCTCTCTACCGGAAGCTGGCGGAAGAAGCTGCGGGGAGACCGGTTATCATCAGGACTTTTGATATTGGCGGTGACAAACCAATTCCCTCAGTTAAATTACCTCAGGAACCGAATCCTTTTCTTGGCTACCGAGGGATAAGAATTTACAAAGAATATTATGAGGTTTTTAGAAACCAGGTAAGAGCGATCATGCGAGCTGCGGTTCATGGCCGCCTCAAACTGATGTTTCCGATGGTCGCCCTGGTCGAAGAAGTGCGCTGGCTTAAAGAACAAGTTCGAAAATTTTCCGAGGAATTGAACAGCCAGGGCTTGCCTTGTAATCAAAACATTGAAACCGGCATCATGCTGGAAATTCCTTCAGTGGCGCTCTTGGTTGATAAATTTGCCCCTGAAGTGGAGTTCTTCAGTGTCGGCTCGAATGACCTCATTCAGTACTTTTTTGCCGCTGACCGAGGTAATCCGCAGGTAAAATATCTTAATCAGCCCCTCAGTCCGGCTTTGCTCAGACTGCTGAAGCTGGCCATAGACCGGGCTCATGAGCATCGAAGATGGGTCGGCCTTTGTGGTGAACTGGCCGGAGACCCCAGGCTAACCCCGGTCTTTGTTGGGTTGGGGTTTGATGAGCTTAGCATGAGTTCAGGCTTTATTCCTGAGGTTAAAGCTGTCCTGAGCAGGGTGAGGATGAATAACTGCCAGAAGCTAGTAGCAGAGGCTATGGAACGAGCCACAGCTGAAGAGAATACTTATCTTCTGGAAAATTTTTATCAAGATTATTTTTCCGAAGACATAGTTACCTCAGAACTTATTGATCTTAGTGCAGACTGCTGCTCAAAGGCCGAAGTAATCCATAAATTAGCTGTCAGCTTTGAGCTAAGCGGAAGAGTCGATAACCGGGCGGTTTTTGAGCAGGCCTTGTGGAAAAGAGAAGATGATGTGGCTACCGAGATAGGCTTCGGTCTGGCCATCCCCCACTGTCAGTCCGGTACGGTTAAGACTCCAAGCGTTGGGCTGCTGCGATTAAAGCAGTCTGTTGACTGGCAGTCAAAAGAAGGTCAGCCTGTAGACCTGGTTATCTGCTTAGCTATCCCTTCTGGCGATAAGGTCCGGTCGCAAATTCAGCTTTTGCCCAAACTGTCCCGGAAGCTAATCCATGAAGATTTTCGTCAAGCTCTGCGCCAGGCCGGCGACCGCGAGGAAGTGGTAAAGCTCATTAAATCTGCCATCAGTTAATGGCGAGCTACTTTTTTTCCGGCTGCTTTTCCGGGGATTCGACATACCTCTTGTAATCAAAGACAGCCCCGGCCTGGAAAATCTCAAAGTCCGTTACTTCACCCTTTGGATTCATAATAAACTTGACTCTTATAGAAGAAGCCTGCTTCAGGACAAACTCATCTCCCAGGTCGGGCATGAGGTCATAAACTGGCTGGCCAGGAACAGTCATGGTGAGGGTATTTCCTTTAAGGTCGATAGAAATTATCTGGTCTAAAGAATCAATGAATTTACCGACAAATTTTTTGAGATAATCCGGGTCGTAGTAGCGGTCATCCGGTTTTTTCTTGAAGACAATCGGGTCAGCCATGGGTTCAAAAGGTCCGGACACCTGAGACACATAGCCATTGGAGTCGGTCTCGAAAGTCAGTTTCATAGTTTCAAAAGTCGGGTCTTCGGCCTTCAGACCATTAAAAGTTTCATAATGCCAGTGTTCGAGAGGAGTGGTGATGTGGTTATAGGTGAAGGAAAGCCTTTTTTCTTTCAGACTGACCTTGAGCTCCCCGTAGCCTGGATGAAAGTAGGTACCAGCATATTCTTCAAGCTGATGAGCTGGCTTGGTCCCTGGTATCTTTCTGGTCTGAGCTTTCTTGGTGGCTTTCTCTACCAGTTCTTCAGCCCTGGCTTGATTGCGGGCCGCCTCGCCTATCCAGTCCACTGGCTCGAGTCCAAAAAGGCTATCAGTGATGGTGCGAACCAGAAGCTCGGGCAGTCCAGTCCCATTCCTGTTAGTCAGAACAACAAAGCCATATCCGTCATTCGGCAGCATGCTGACCAGGGCTGAGAAGCCATCTATGTTCCCCCCATGATAGACTCTCTGGTGCCCCCGGTAATTATCCACAAACCAGCCCAGAGCATAGCTCATAGTGCTCAGATAAGGAGTGGTCGAAGGCTGAGATATTGGGGTGTAAGGCAAATGGAGGTCTTCCATAGTAGAAGGATTAAGAATCTGCTTCTCGCCAAATTTTCCCCCATTGAGATGGACTATAACCCAGTTGCTCATCTCTCGAACACTGGAATTAATGGAGCCAGCAGGCCCTATGTTAGTAATGTTGCGAAAGGGAATTTTTTCAATTTTCTTATTACGATAGGCATAGGGCTGAGCAAAATCCGCATCTTTCTGAGAATCAAGCACAGAGAAATTTGACTTTTTCATCTGGAGAGGCTCGAAGACCAGACCCCGGACAGCTTCTTCCCAGGTCTGGTCGGTCAGAACTTCCAGCAGATACCCGGCTGTCAAAAACATCAGGTTGTTGTATTGATATCTTTCCCTGAGGTCAGCCGAAAACTGAACGTACGCCAGACGTCTGACCAGCTCTTCCCGGCTGGCCTGGTAGTTGTTGTACCAGATAAGATCGTGGCGAGGCAAACCAGAGCGGTGGGTTACCAGGTCCCGGGGAGTTATCCTCAGGGTAATAAGCGGGTCTGACAGCTTAAACCAGGGAATGTATTCCTGAACCGGCTTATCCCAGACCATTTTGCCTTCGTCCACCAACCGGGAAAGAGCAAAAGTGGTGAAGGCTTTGCTGGCTGAACCTATAGCTAAAAGAGTATCAGTTGTCATTGGTAGTTTGTTTTCCAGATCGCGAAAGCCATAGCCCTTAAGCAGGATAACTTCTTTATCCTTAACCACGGCCAGGGTCAGGCCTGGCACTTTAAGGTCAGCCATGGCTTTGGTTATGACTTCCTCCATCCCTTCCAGGGTTTTTCTGGCCTTAGCCCCCGGGTCTTCAGCTTTGTTAAGATTGAAAGGAAAAGTCTGGCCGGACTGAGTGAAATCGCCTGAGATTTTCTGGCCGCTTTCATTTAGCTTGCCCTGGAAAACAGGGTTTCCCGGAACGCCGGCGATGGCAAAGCTGATTTCATAACCAGAAAGTTTAATATCTGCCAGGGGTAAATCTTTAGCTTTCTGGATGGGGATAGAAACAGTTCCTTCGAGCTGTTTTTCAGCCGAGAGCTTAAAATCAACCAGAACTTCAAGCTTCATTCCAGGAAGCTCAATGGCTCCCTCCCAGTGACCGATAATTTTCTGAGTTGTTTCGGCGGTCTGGCCAAAAAGGTTAAGACCTGGGCTGGCCACCAGCACAACCAGAAAAAATAAAATTATCCGAGTTGATGGTGTCTTTCTCATTTTCCCTCCTGGGTTATTAAGTCTGGTTAATTTATTAATAATCCAAACTTCTATTTATTATCCAACTATTGGGCATTATTTGGCAAGAGAAAATGGGGATACAAGAGAGACTCCCTTTTTTTAGAGAACCTTCTCGCGGGTTTTTTCGTCTAAAATAGTGTAAAGATAGTTAATATTTAGCCGGGATTAGTGATAGATAATCCAGGCCAGTCAGTTTCTTTATATAAGGAGGCCAAATGTCTGTAAGACAACACCATAACTATTACTTGGCAAAAGCAGGAAAGGTAAGTAGCATTTTTTTTATCGTTATTTTCACCCTGATAATAGGTGCCGGGTGTGAAGAGTTTGCCCATAGTAGCTATAAGTATGAAGAATCTTTTGAGCAGACCATTCCGGTTAAAGAAGCCGGTTCGTTCTCACTATCTAATATTAATGGTTCGATTACTGTAACCAGCTCACCGGAGATGGAAGTGGTAATTAAGGCTACCAAATATGCCCGCTGGAAAAAAGAGGACCTGGGTAAAGTAAGAATCGAGGTAGTCAGTGGAGAAAAGTCAGTAATTATTGATACCGTTTATGAGAGAAAAAACCTCCAGGCCAAAGTTGAGTACGAAATCAAGGTGCCAGAAAATATGGCCCTGGAGCTGGTAAAAACTGTGAACGGCAAGGTCAATGTTTCCGGGAAATTTGACCGGGCCAAGTTAAGCACCACCAACGGAGGTATCACCGCCCAGGGAGATTTCCACTGGCTGGAAGGAACCACCACCAACGGCAGCCTGAACATTTCTCAAGTGAAGGGGATAGTCAACTTGAAGACGACCAACGGGAGCATCAAAGTGGAACTTGATGAAGTTGCTGGCGACCTGAGGGCCAAAACCACTAACGGTAGTATTACCATAAAATTAGCCGGACAGCCTGACGCTCAGTTTTTTGCCCGGACAACTAACGGCAGCATCAAGGTTGATTATCCGGTGACAGTTGAAGGAGAAATTTCCAGAAGAAGAGTTGAAGGCAGAATAGGCAGCGGGCAAGGTCCTAAAATTGAGCTCAAGACAACTAACGGTTCAATCAGCCTTCTAAAAAAGCAGGGACACGAACCGATTTAAGTGGAGCCCCTGCGGGCTAAAGTCCGTAGCCTCCTTATATTCCCCTGCCGAAAGCCTACCAGAATTTACCGTTTATCCCTGGGCTAAAGTCCAAGGGTTTCTGGTGCCTGGGAGAATCGTATCATGTCCCTGATTTTCCTTATCCTGTTCAGTTAGTATTTTTGACCAGCTCTCTCAGGGTCTGTCGGAGTTCTTCAGCTGCCTCTGGAGCTTTAAGCATTTCTGTAAGTATCTTTTCCGGATTTATATCGGGTCCGTAAAAGCCTTTGTTAGCATCTTTGGCCAGTTTGATGGTGCTTCCTTTGAGAGAAATTCCGGCAAACAATCCTTTGCTCTTGGAATAAGAATAAATTTCAGCTTCCAATTCCAGATCGGTGCTGGCTTCAGCGCTCCGGCCAACTGGTCCCGCGGCAACGCTTAGATCAGTCCCGAGGGTTATTTTGTTTCCAGCCAGTTCTTCAACACTTCGGCGGCGCTTAAAAACTAAAACTACGTCAGCTTTTTGAACCCCAGCCTGAAAGCCAAGGCTTCCACCAGCCAGGTTAATAAACAAGGGGTTGCTCCATCGTCCGTCAGGCATTTTGGCCACTGCTAAGCCCTTGCCGTATTGACCGCCTAACCCCCAGGCCGCCTTAACCACCCCGGGGATTATAGCCAGGCCTTCAGCTTTTTTCAGCAAACTGATGGGAATACCTTCCTCTTTAAGAGAAGTTAGTTCCTTGATTACCTCTATGGCTCTGGCTATTCGTTCCTCTCCTTGTTTGGAATCTGGTTTATTAGCTACTGCTAGCTGGGGTGACCTCAAGCCCAAAAATAAGATAATAAAAAAAAGAATAGCTCTTTTGCTTCTGGCAATCTTTTCCATGGTTTTTTCCTTTGCAATTTATTTTAACTTAATCAGGTCTAAATAATCCAGCTTCGATACAAAAAAGAGTAAAAAACGGCCAAAATAGGTTATAATAAAATTGCAATAAAATTGGAGGAATTGATATGGGAGAGGTTATTTTTAGTTTTAAGGTAGAGATTGGATTTGAACCAGGCCAAGGAGTTGAGGTTCGCCTCAAACACCAAGGTCTGATCTCTGAGAAGGTCAGGCGGCACCTGACCCGAGCTGGAAAAGAGCTGTCTCTGGCCCTAAGTATCCTAAGCACGCCGGAAAAACAAAATAAGACTGGGGCAACCAAAAGGAGACAAAAAATAGAAATAAAGGAGGCCTAAGATGGAAAAGATAAAATTTGAGCAGGGCATTGAACTCGAACATACTGACCAGGGAGAATATCTTCTGAGATTTAAGCTACCAACCCTGACGGTTGATTCTGAGCCAGTTTCAGGCCACTTGAAACAGGCCAGGAAAGAGATTCTTCTAGCCGTCCGAAATCTTCTGGATAAAGCTATAGAGCAGACTGAAGAAAAAACGACATCTAAAACCAGAAAAGAAAAATAGTCCGCAGGCAGTTTTTAGAGCTTTTCTCTAAGAGACTATAGGTTAGGTTGCTGAAAATGCCGGGAGCTAAAAAAGTAGCCGCCCCGGCTATGAATCGCGGGCAAAAAATATGTTAGCCTCAGGCGTAAAGCTCGGCTGCTTGCTGGAGAAACGAAAGGAGTCTAAATGAGCCGAATTCTTCTTTTCACCGGGAAAGGCGGTACCGGTAAAACTACAGTTAGCGCGGCTACTGCTGTTCGTGCTGCTAAGCTTGGATATAAGACTTTGGTTATCAGCACTGATACAGCTCATAGCCTGGGAGACAGTCTTGAGAAAAAACTGGGTCCCGAACCAGTCAAGGTTTCCACCAGCCTCTGGGCCCAGGAATCAAACATACTCTACAACCTGGAAAAACACTGGGAAACCATTAAAAACTGGCTGACAGCCTTGATAGCCTGGCGTGGACTGGATGAGATAGTTGCTGAAGAAGTAGCCGTCTTACCCGGGATGGAGGAAATAGCTAACCTTTTCTGGGTCTATTATTATGATCAGGAAGAAGAATACGACCTGGTGGTTGTTGACTGCGCCCCTACGGCCGAGTCGCTGCGTCTTCTTACTCTGCCGGAGGTGACCGGATGGTGGTTTAATAAATTGCTTCCTGTTGGACGGAAGTTAATGCCGATTGCCACCCCGGTTATGAGTAGGCTCACTGATATGCCCATACCCGATAAAGAAATTCTGGACAGTGCAGAAGAGCTTTTTTATCGCCTCGAAGCATTGAGAGTTCTACTAAGCGATCCGAAAAAGACCAGCATTCGTCTGCTGCTCAACCCGGAAAAAATGGTGATTAAAGAAGCCCAGCGGACCTATACTTATCTTAATCTCTATAGCTATCCAGTTGACGCCGTGGTTTGTAACCGGATTATCCCGGAGAAAGCCGATGGAGCTTACCTGGAAAAATGGAAGAAGGCTCAATTAGATTATCTTCGTGATATTGAGGAGCGTTTCTCTCCCTTGCCAATTATGAAAGTGCTGCTTCTCGACAGCGAGGCCGTTGGGCTTAAAAAACTGGAAGAAGTAGGTGAATATCTTTATGGTGAAAAAGACCCAACCCAGGTGCTTTTTGAGGGACAGCCAATGACTATAGAACATAACGATGGTCGCTATATCCTGACCATTAAAATTCCTTTTGTTTCTAAAGCCGAGGTTTCTTTGTTGCGGAGTGGAGATGAGCTGATCATCACCATTGACAGCCAGAGGCGGAGTATTATGCTTCCTCAGGCACTTCTTGAAAGGCAGGTGAAAGAAGCCAGGTTCGACTCTGGCCGACTTCAGGTTATATTTGAAGCAGATTAAAGGGAATAGAAGAGTAAGCCTGGCAAAAACCTTACTAGCTACCGGGGTTATTTGTAAATAATCCAGGTTATGAGGTTACGTATGAAAATGTCCAAAAAGAATCTAAAAGATGACCAACCTTCAAAAATAGTCCGGAAAATAAAGACCGGGATTTCTATTTTCTTTTTTATTGGTGCTGTTATGTTTCTGGCTGCTCTGTCCTGCACTCAGGAAAGTAGCCAACAAAGAGGTCAGGATTTTGTTCCAAAAGAAAAAAAAGAAAAACCGTCTCCTTCTCAGACAAAATTATCCCGGGTAGTTATGGGCTATTATCCTGCCTGGAAAAGGTCAGAATTCTCTCACCACCTGATTGATTTTTCTAATCTGACCCATTTAGCTGAAGCTTTTACCAAGCCCGACTCTGAAGGTAATCTGGTTGTTGATGACTATTATCTCTATCCTGAGCTTATAGCCGAGGCCCACCGCCATTCGGTTAAGGTGATTATGAGCATCGGCGGCTGGGGCAACTGCGAGGGCTTCCCACCAACGGCTGCCTCTCCTGAAAAACGCCTCCGCTTCATTACCCAGGTGGTGGATTTCTGCCTGCAGTATGGCTATGACGGAGTGGACCTCGACTGGGAATTTGTTTCTAATGACCAGGAAAGAGAAAATTTCTCAGCTCTGGTTAGAGAACTCTCTGTTGCCTTAAAAGCCGAGAACCCCCCGCTTCTTCTGACCATGGCTACTCCCTCCGGGCCTTACTGGGGAAGATGGATTAGCTATGAAACGCTGCATCCTTATTTTGATTATATCGGATTTATGACTTATGATTATCACGGGCCCTGGAGCGACCATTCTGGCCATAACTCACCTCTCTTCACCTGCCAGAATGACCCTTGCGGTTCAGTTGATGATACCTTTAGCTATGCTCTGATCAGAGAAATTCCGCTCGAAAAACTGCTGCTGGGAATTCCTTTCTTCGGCCGGTCGTTTAACACTGATGGTTTGTATAGATCTTCAAATAGGAGCGATTATTTCAATTATTCAGATATCCAGAAACTTCTGGCTTCAGGCTGGGAATATAATTGGGATTCCTGCAGCCAAGTGCCCTTTCTTCTTGACCCTTCCAAAACTACCTTGCTGTCTTTTGACGATGTCCGTTCGGTTTTCCAAAAATGCCGTTATGTTCTGGATAAAGGAGCAGCCGGTATCATTATCTGGGAGATTACTGGTGACTGGCATAATGGAAAATCAGAACTTTTAGAAGCTGTCGGCAAATCCTTCAAAGGCGGCCTGGCAAAAGAGAAGATTTCGGAAAAATAGAAATAGAATAGGGCTGGTTAAACCCGGCCAAAACTATTTAGTTTATTCTAAAATTTTGTCCTCAGGTTTTTTAAGTGCCTTAATACCATAGCTCATGATTTGGCCAATTGAACGAATGAGAGAAATCAGGGTTGAATTAAAAATTCCATGAGGCCAGCCTTAAATTGACAGTCTTGGTGAAGACAGGAACACAGCTTTAAAAGGACTCCAATAAAAGAGATGAAAAAAATTCCTGAATTAGTGATAATTAGGAAAAGCTGGGAGAAGGTTCACTATTCTATTGTAGATGGATCAAGTTAGTCGAAATATCAGAAACACCAGGAGAGAAACCGGATCATTGCTCTTAAAATACGTTGGCTTCTTTATCAACAGCTTTAATAGATCTATAGGGAGAGGAGGCCATGACTAAAAAGAAAATCGTTTCCTCATTTCTGATAGCCTTATTTTTTAATTGCCTGTGGCTTTCTGCTTGGGCAGCTCTGGTTTCTGCCAGCCAAGATTGGCAGGCAGGCGGACAGGATAAACATCAAAATTTTTTCCCGGTATCTGTCTGGTACACCGGTGGTAAAGTCAGGGCTCCGATGATTGAGCCAGTCACAGAGAGCTCCCGGACTGAATGGAAAAAAGATCTGGAACAGATAAAAAAGTTAGGCTTTAACACGGTTCGCTGCTGGATTGAGTGGGCTTACAACGAAAAAGAAGAAAACCAGTACGATTTTTCCAGCCTCCAGCTTCTCACTGACCTGGCTGGTGAAGTTGGGCTTAGGGTTATTTGCCAGGTTTACATTGATTCAGCCCCGGAGTGGGTTGGCAAGAAATATCCAGAATCAGTCTTTGTGGCTTCCAATGACCTCAAGGTTCATTCCCAGTCTTCGCCCGGGTTTTGCTTCGACCATCCCGAGGTTCGAACAAAGATCTTAAATTTTTTCAGCCAGGCAGCCAGAGCAGTTAAAGACAAGCCAGCTTTTTATGGTTGGGATCTATGGAGCGAACCGCATATTATTAACTGGTCGGAAGTCTATCATTTGGGAGATTTAAGATATGTGCAGTTTTGCTACTGCCCTTCGACCCAGGCCAGATTCAGAAACTGGCTTAAGGAAAAATACGGAAGCATTGAAAAAGTTAACCAGGCCTGGCACCGGACCTTCCGTAATTTTGACCAAGTTGAACCACCGCGGTTTGGGACTATTCTAACCTATACTGATTATATTGACTGGCAAGAATTCATCTCAGACAAGCTGGCAGAAGACTTGAGGCTAAAAACTCAAGCAATAAAGAAAATTTTACCAGACTCAGTTGTAACCAGTCATTCTGCTATTCCCGGGATTTTTAGCCGTCCCTCCTGGGATGGCACACCTGATGACCGTAAGATGAATGACAGCGTGGATTATTACGGTGTTTCTATCTATCCGAAACATGCTGGTGCCGTTAGACCCTGGACACCGTACTTTAGGTCAGCAGGTCTTGACTTTGCCCGGTCGATGTCCTGGAAGAAGGACGGTTTTTATGTGGGCGAGCTTCAGGCTGGCTATGGGGTCTTTGGAATGAAGGTCAGCCTTCCAGTAACCGCTCAGGATTTGCGGGACTGGATGTGGAGTATGGTGGCTTATGGAGCCAGGGCGATTAATATCTATGCTTATTATCCAATGAGTTCAGGATACGAAGCCGGTGGGTATGGGCTGGTGGAACTCGACGGCAAACTCACTCCAAGGGCAGAAGAAGCTGGTCAGATAGCTCAAGTAATTTCCAAAAATATGAGCCTGCTGCTTAAAGCCCATCCTCCAAAAGCCCAGATAGCCATCGTCTATAACCCGCTTTCTCATATGGTTGGCGGTCAGCAGACCTTTACCTCTGAAGGTCAGCCTATCGGTTACAACACTCTGAGTGAATCGCTTCAAGGAATTCATCGGGCTTTCTTTGAGCAGGGGATAAAGGTTGATTTTCTTCATGCGAGCGACCTGAAGGACAGAGCCAGCCAGTATCGCCTGGTCATTGTGCCTTATCCGGTGATGATTTCTCAGCCTTATGTTCGGGAATTGATTAAGTATGTAAGGGAAGGCGGAACCATGCTGACTGAGGCTCGCTGCGGCTGGATTGATGAAAAAGGCTTTGCCTTCCCGGTTATTCCCGGGGGAGGCCTGGATAAAGTTCTGGGCTGCCGGGAAATAAACCTCCTGCCGGTTCAAAAAACTGGAAAGATGATAATCAGAGAGGCTCATCCTTCTTTACCCCGCCTGAAGACGGGTGAGGTTCTCGATACGGTTTTCTTCGAGGAGTTTTTTGAAATTACGGATAAAAAAGCTCAGGTTTTGGCCGAGAGTCAGGATGGAAGGCCGATGCTGGTACTATCTCCTTACGGAAAAGGACAGGCCCTCATCGCTGGTTCTTTCCTCGGGGCGGCCTATCACCACTTCGGAAACCAGAATAACGGAAAGTTTCTGACCGGGCTGGCTGACTGGCTGGGAATAAGGAGTCAGGCTGAAGTCAAAACGACCTCTAAAGATTCAATGGTGGAAAACCGCTGGCTCCTGAGCCAGGATTACCAGCTTCTGTTTGTCTTTAACCGGAAAGAAGAAATAGCCAGAGCTGGGATTTCCTTTGACCTTCCCTGGACGGGAGTAGAGATTAGAAACTTAGAAACTGAAGAAAAAGTTCCTTACACGATAAATAAGAACAAGGCCAGTTTTCAAATTGAACTCGGTCCCAGTCAAGTCAAGGTTTTTCTCCTTAGAAAAATTTGAGGTAAGAAAACATAAAAGGGGGCAAAAAAATAATGGTTAAAAAAACCAGGAAAGCCGACCAGAAAGAAAAAACTTTTCTAGGGGCCATTGATCTTGGCGGTACCAAAATAGGCTCAGCTCTTTTTACCTCCGGCGGCCGGCCGGCTTTCAGGGCAAAAGTTCTGGTGGATAGCAGAGGAGGGCAGGAGGTAGTGGAACAAATCATCCTCCTCTATTACCAGCTGGAGGCTGAGGCCCGGGCTAAAAAAGGCCGGCTCCTGGCAGTTGGTCTTGGTGTACCGGGCGTGGTAAAACCAGGCAGCGGATTGGTCTGGGCTCCCAACATTAAAGGATGGAAAAATCTTCAGCTCCTGAAGTGTCTTAAAAAAGAAATAAAATGCCCCATTTCTGTAGTTAGCGACCGCACCGCTTATCTTTTGGGGGAGGCCTGGAAGGGTGCCGCCAAGGGTAGAAGAAACATTATTTACCTGGCCGTAGGAACCGGCATAGGGGCCGGGATAATGGCTGAAGGCCAGGTTATTCACGGTGAGGGTGATTTAGCCGGAGCGGTCGGCTGGATGGCCTTAAACAGAGACTTCAAAAGAGGATACCGACAGGTTGGTTGTTTTGAATGGGAAGCTTCAGGGAGAGCTTTGGCCAGGAAAGCCCGCCTTTTTATTAAATCATGCCCAGAAACTTTTATCAGCTCGGGAAAAGACAGCGGATCCGATAAAAACGAGGTGGAAATTGTTTGCCAGGCAGCTCGAAGGGGCCAGTCGGAAGCAGTTAAGCTGGTCGAAGAGATTCAGGATTATTTAGCCATGGGCGTGGCCAATCTAATCTCAGCTTTTAATCCGGAGGTAGTGATTTTGGGCGGGGGGCTTTTTCAATCACCTGACCTTTTCTTCGAGCCTCTCCAGAAAAAATTCAGACGCTGGGCTCAACCCTTAGCTGCCAGCAGTGTTAAACTGGTGCTCTCAGCTTTAGGTCAGGAAGCGGCCCTTTATGGTTGTGCCCGCTCGGCCTGGCTGGGGATTCAAGAAAAGATGGCCAGGAAAGGTCAAGGTTGAGAAAAGAGCTTTTTTGATTGAGGCAGGTAAATCATGCTTGAAGGAAAATAAACCTTGAAAAGCCGGTCGCTTAAAAAAGAAAAGGTAATAAAGGAGTGATTAGATGTCTGCAGAAAAATATTTACTAAAAATTCAGGCCATAATTTCCAGGATTCAAAAAACTCAGCAGAAAAAGATAATCAAGGCAGGCCAGCTAATTGCCGAAGCCATAGCTTCTCAAAACCGGGTGTATCTTTTCGGCAGCGGCCATTCGGTGATTCCGGTGATGGATGTTTTCCCCCGCTATGGAAGCTATGTTGGTTTCTACCCGCTCTACGACCCGAGGTTGATGTGGCACAGTGTCATAGGTCCTGGGGGAGCCAGAGAGTTACTCTGGATAGAAAGACAGGAGGGCTATGCCAAAGTTTTTCTCCAGAGCTACTTGTTGGAACCAGGTGATATCCTGATTGTTTTTTCCCACGGTGGACGGAATGCTGCTCCGCTTGAAGTTGCCCTGGAAGCCAAAACCAGGGGGCTAAAAATCATCAGTGTTTCCAGCCATAAGAATATGAAGATTTCTAAGCCTTCGCATTCTTCCGGGAAATTTTTATCGCAGGTAGCTGATGTAGCTATAGATAATTGTGTTCCACCAGAGGATGCCCTGGTTGAGGTGGGCCAACCAGAAAAAATTTCAGCCGGCTCAACTGTAGCCGCGGTTTCTGTAGCCATGGCCCTGGTGGCGGAAGCTGGAGCTATCCTGGCCAGTCGGGGAAAATTACCGCCCACTTTTGTTTCTCCGAATGTTTCTGGAGTGGCCCTTGACCATAACGACTGGGTATATCAGGCGTTTACTGAATTCTATTACAGCCGGCGAGTGAAAAAAGACCCGAATGAAATGTCTTCATCGGCGACTCAGGGAGTTAGACCAGCCAAAGCTTGCAGTAAGACAACTAACAAAAAAACCAAATAAAAAATGCTAAGGGTAAACATCTTTATTTATATGATCCAGTTGGGTAGAGGAAGCTATTCTTGCTCTCCGTACCCCAAGGTGACAATCCTTTTGGTTCCTTCCGGGGCCAAAGCCGATTCTTGGAATAATGTCCTGGTGGACATCTTTTTTTCCTGGAGACGAAATCCAAGTAGGAGAAGGAGAGAAGAGCACCAATTGTTGGAATAGGGCTTTGAGTACTTTCCAGGATATCTGGTTTCGCTTCCGCTACGGTAGCTTTAACCTAAGCATATACACCCATCCCAGAGATTGCCTATTTAGAGACATTTTTGCAGTTGATTTGACTTTCAGATAAATTAGTTTTTATGAAGGAAGAAAGGAGATGAAGATGGAAATTAACTCGGATTCTTACAAAGTTCCTTTAAACTCAAGTGAACGAACTCTGACCATCAAGCTGACCGCTGCCAGCTCAGCCGGAATCTTTGTTTTCGGCATTGTTATGGCCATTCTTGGTGCCATTCTTCCCCAACTTTTTTCCAACCTGAATATGCAGCCAGCCCAGGCTGGCAATCTTTTCTTTTTTATGAATCTGGGAATGCTGGTGGCTTCGTTGTTATTTGGTCCGGTTGTTGACCGGTTTGGTTTTAAGCTGTTCCTTTCTTGGAGTGCCCTGGTGGTCGGTCTGTCTTTTACCGGCCTGGCTTTTTCGTCGAATTACAATCTGGTTTTGATTTCAGTAGTCTTTCTTGGTCTGGCCGGGGGAGTTCTTAACGGAGGAAGTAATGCCCTGGTTAGTGACCTCCATCCGGAACGCCGAGCCGCCGCCCTTAATTTTTTAGGGATATTTTTCGGTTTTGGGGCCATGCTGATTCCCCTGATTATCGGCAGCTTCTTGAAGCAGTTGGGTCTCCGGCTGGTAATTTTGATTGCTGCCGGGCTGAGTCTGATACCTTTCATTCTCTTTTCTGTTTTCAGTTTTCCTAAACCTAAGCAAGCCCAGGGCTTTCCCTTAAAAGATCTCAGAAAAATTATTAGCTCTGGCCTTCTCTGGTTGGCGGCTTTTATTTTATTTTTTGAATCTGGTAATGAATTTTCTGTGGGTGGCTGGCTAAGCAGTTATTTTCAAGAAAAGTTTAACTTCAGTCTGAGCCACTCAGCCCTGATTCTTTCTGGCTACTGGTTCTTTCTAATGCTGGGCCGGTTGTTTTACCCCAGGATTAATAGAGTGCTAAAAAGAGAGTCCATAGTGCTGGCCAGCGTCGTTGTTTCGCTCATTTCTGTGGTTGGCTTGATTTTTTGTCCGGTGAAATGGCTGGCAGTAATTTTTGCTTGGCTGATTGGGCTTGGCCTGGCGGCCATCTATCCTACTACTCTGTCTGTTATAGGGGAAGCCTTCCCGACTTTTTCTGGAACGGCTTTTTCTCTGGGTATCAGCACCGGACTGGTCGGCGGGATGATTTCCCCCTGGCTTGTTGGCCGAATAAGTCAGAACCATTCTTTACAGACTGCGTTACTGGTTCCTCTTTTTAATTTAGTGATGATCTTTATTCTCCAGTTATTTCTGAAGAAAAAAATAAAAGCCTGAGAGAAGCTGGTTAGGAATGGCCAGAAGAAAGAGCCATAGTTGCTTTAAATCCAGATGGTCTTAGGGAGGTTTACAAATACCGGGCAGCCGAAGTTAAAGCCATCACCAGTCCAGAGGTTAAAAAGATAATTGCCAGAAGGAATATCAAGCTCCTGAATTACCGGGACCTCAGGGAGCTGGGGAGGATCAAGGTCCAGTAAGAATGAGCCTGTCAGTTCAGATGTGCCTAATTAGGCAGAAACCCGCCAGTGAAAAGGGCTAGGTGCTGGAGTCTTTCCCTGCCTCCCCGGGAACCAGTCCCGTCGGTTCCCCCCATCGGCTTTGCCGATAGGACCCCCTTCCGCTATGGAGTCAGGGAAAGACTCCAGCACCTTCTGTTCTCTAGTTGGAAAGTTCCCTGGTTAGAATATAACCAGAATAATACCTTGCCAATGTCATTAGTCTCCTTTGAGTCAGCTCTTTCGTTTCACCGCTCATCTTCCGAGCTAACAGATTTCCCCTCTGCTATGGAATAAGGAAAAGTTTGGGCACCTGATTACCTTGATATTGCACGGTTTTCTGAGCCTTGCCTGACGAAATTTCCCACGGATACTAAGAAAAACTTAAGACTAATTCCTGGGACACGGGGCTTTTGTAGAGACTTATGACCTGGCCTTATAATTTGCCTTTTTAACAATTAGTGTCTTAAAGTATGTTAAAGATGGTAAAATCTTATATGAAAAAGACACCCCTAATTCAGGAGAAAAATTGTTATGAAGAGAATTGCCATCAAGGGAAACTTGATCCTTCCTGACCGGCTGGTAGAAAACGGCCTGGTAGTTATCAAGAACGAGTTGATTGAAGAGATCATAGAATCAGCTGGCAACCTGAGCCCGTTATCTTTGGAAACCCATGATTACAGCGGACACTGGGTTTCGCCCGGGCTAATGGATGTTCATCTTCACGGGGCTTTAGGAAAAGAAGTTATGGATGGTGAAGTTGACAGCCTGAAGAAAATTGCTGAACATCAGGCGGCTTGCGGAGTAACTGCTTTTTTCCCCACAACCCTGACTGCTCCTTTTGAGGCTGTGATAAGAGCTATTGAAACCGTGAGGGAAGCTGCTGGAGAAGACCTGCCATCTGAGATTGCTGGAATTCATTTGGAAGGACCCTATGTCAGCCTGAAAAGAAAAGGAGCCCAGGACCCGAAATATCTCAGGGAAATTAAGGAGGAAGACCTGGAAAGGCTCCAGGAGGCGCTTGGCAGTCTAAAAACCCTGATCACCATCGCCCCTGAAGCTGGTCGGAATAAAGAATATATTCAAAAAATGGTGGGCCTCGGTTGGGTAGTCTCCATTGGTCATTCTGATGCTACCTATGATGAGGCCATAGAAGCCGTAGAAGCCGGGGCTAATCATGCGACCCATCTTTTTAATGCCTGGAGGGAATTGCATCACCGGGAGCCTG
>JAQULR010000019.1:0-2110 GCA_028749205.1 Acidobacteriota bacterium
ACTTTCAAAATTCTGACTACCAAATATCCGATGCAGGAAGAGGCCAGACTGGCCCAGCAAAAAATAGATGAACTAAGGGGGGAATAGATGAGAGATAGAAACAGTCTTAATAAAGTCTTACTGATTGGCCATATAGTCAGGAAACCAGAAATTCGAGCTATTCCTTCGGGTCGATCTGTAGCCAGATTTCAGATCGCCACCAACGAACAAATTTTTAACCGCGAAACCAGGCAGTCAACTGACCGAACTGAATATCACCGGATAGTGGCTTGGGGACCACTGGCCGAATTCTGTGAAAAATTTCTGGATACTGGCAGACAGATTCTGGTTGAGGGTCGGCTAAGATGGAGGTCCTGGGAAGATCGCGAAGGAAATCGTCGGAACACTACCGAGGTTGAAGCAGCCAATATTGTTATGCTTGGAAAAAGGATGGCGGGTAGTCCGGAAACTCAGCCTGAAGAGAAGGGAATACCTTCAGAAGACTTTACAGATGTTTCGGAGCAAGTAGCTGAAGATTTTCCCGAACAAAATCCAGAAACTGATGAAGACGATGAGGTTCCTTTTTAGTTGGCATTATTGGTATTTTGGTTTTCACAGGACCGGACATGGAGAAATCTTACGACCAAGATCAGCTTCAGAAACTAATCCAGGAAGAGCTTAGGCCCTGGGGCAAATTTCGTTGCTATCCTCATCAATTAGCTTCCAGTCTAAAGATTATAACAATTAACCCGGGCGGCTGCCTGTCTCTTCAGTACCATAACCAGCGGAGTGAATACTGGATAATTCTGGATGAAGGGCTGGAAATCACCCTGGCCGATAAAAGCTGGCAGCCCCGGCCGGGTGAAGAAATATTTATTCCGGCTAAAACACCCCACCGGTTAAAGTCTATTGGAGCAACTCCTTCCAGGGTAATGGAATTATGGCTGGGTGACTCGGGTGAAGAAGACATCGTCCGGCTGGAAGATATCTATGGCCGAGTTTGAAAAATTTAGCTGACAAGCTGGCTCATTAAAAAAGCCTGGGGGTGTTTTCTTAAGATTGACTCTATCATAAACTCTTCAATTTCCTTGGCTGTCCTTAATTTCAAAGCTTGAGCCACAGTCTCTTCGGCAGTTTTAATTTCAACTGCCCGTAAAGCCTTTTTGACCCGGGGAATAAATATCGGGTTCATGCTGAAGGTCCGCAGGCCCATCCCCAGCAACATTATAGACGACAGCGGGTCGGCTGCCATTTCGCCGCAGACTGTAACTTCTTTATGATGCTGGTTGACAGTCCTGATAACCAGGTTCAATAGCCTGAGAACTGCTGGATGGTGAGGCTTAAAAAGATAAGAAACTGATTCGTTGCTCCGGTCTACAGCTAAATAATACTGAATGAGGTCATTGGTACCAATGCTGACATAATCAACCTCTTTGATAAGGCTTTCAATCAATACGGCGGCGGCTGGAACTTCGATCATGACTCCAACCGGAAGGGATTCGTCAAAAGGAATCTTTTTAGTTCTCAATTCGTCTTTGATTTCTTCGATGATGGCTTTCAGTTCAACCACTTCTTCGACTTCAGTCACCATCGGAATCATTAGCCGGACATTCTTTTTAACACTGGCTTTGAGAATAGCCCGGAGCTGAGTTCGGAACAATTCCCTATTTTTTAAGGAAAACCTGATAGCCCTCAGTCCTAAGGCTGGGTTTAATTCCTTCTCAATGTTCAACTGAGGCAGCTTTTTTTCTCCGCCAATATCAATAGTCCTGATGTAAACCGGTTTGGGGTAGGTATTGAGGGCCATTTTCCGATAGATAGCTAAATGGTCTTCTTCTGAAGGCAGCTGAGCCTGCTGGAGATAGATAAACTCTGACCTGAAAAGTCCGATACCCTCCGCTCCAAAAGAAAAGGCGTTGGAGACTTCCTCCGGAAGTTCAATGTTAGCCAGCAGGGCAAACTTAACTCCATCCAGAGTTTCTGGCTTTAACCTGGCTATTTTTTTTAGCTCTTTTTTATAAGCCTGATACTTTTCAGCCTTGCTTTGAAATTCTCTTCTGACAGCAGAAGTCGGATTGATAATGACTTCGCCGCTAGTGCCATCAACAATTATAAAGTCGCCATTTTTTAC
>JAQULR010000019.1:2210-27822 GCA_028749205.1 Acidobacteriota bacterium
CCAAGAATACTTTTGCCATCAACTTCATTGCCATCTTTGATAATTTTTACTGAGGAACAGTAGCGGTTAGCTAAATTGACAAACTTAGCGGCCGCCCTGGCATGTAAGCCGAGTCGGTTTTTGATAGTGATTTTCTTTTCCAGCATGGCTATTATTTTATCTGGATTTGGAATTCAAGAGTGAACTAGCCAGATGAATATTCTTCTTACCCTGTTCTACCACCTTCTTGGCTACTTCTTTTAGGTTATTGCTGCGCTGCAGGGAAACAAATTTAATTAACATCGGAAGATTCACCCCGGTTATAATTTCAACCTTGTTATCTGCCAAAAAACTAAAGCTCAGATTAGAAGGAGTCCCGCCGAACATATCGGTAAAGATGATCACCCCGTTTTTCTGATCAACTTTTTTCAGGCTCTGATTGATCTTCTTTTTAGATTCCTCCACATCATCATACCAACCGATGGAAATAGCTTCGATATTCGGAGCTTCCCCCAGAATAATAGTCAGAGCATTGAGCAACTCTTCAGCCAACCGGCCATGGGAAACAATCACTCCGCCAATCATTCAAACCGTCCAGAAGATCTCTCATACATTTTAACTGATTCCAGCTTACTTATAAATATCACGATGAATTATTTTTACTCCCCGGTATTTTTCCTTAAGGTGATTCTTTAAAGCCTCGGCAATGACTACCGAGCGATGTTTACCTCCGGTACAACCAACCGCTATTGTCAGGGCGCTTTTCCCTTCTTTAATAAACCCCGGCAACAGATAGTCGATCAGGTCATAAAGTTTTTCCAGGAAGATTCTGGCCTCATCCGAATTCAAAACAAAATTCTTGACCTGCTGGTGTCGACCATCAACCTCACGCAAGCTATCCAAATAAAATGGATTTGGCAGAAACCTGGTATCAAAAACCAGGTCTGAATCCAGAGGCAGACCATACTTATAACCAAAGCTGACCACATAAATCTGAAGCCGCTGTTGGCTCTTTCTAAGAACTCTGTCTAAAACCGCCTCTTTAAGTTGAGCTATCGTCAGACTACTGGTGTCAATAACTTCATCAGACATAGCCTTTATCCCGGCCAGCCTCTTCCTTTCCAGCTTAACCCCATCCATAATGGACCTGGACCTCGACAAGGGATGAGGCCGGCGACTCTCACTAAACCTTTTGGCCAGGGCCTCGTCAGAAGCCTCGAGGAAAATTAAGAACGGTTTGATTTTCAACTGGTTAACTACCCTGGGGAACTCCGTCAAAAAATTTGGTTCTCTAATATCCACCACCAGGGCCATGCGTTCAATTTCCACTTTTTTCTTTAGCCAGAGGTTTACCAGCTCAGGAATCAACTTGGCCGGAAGATTGTCAATACAATAATAATCCATATCTTCCAGAAACCGGCTGACCACCGTTTTGCCCGAGCCCGAAAGGCCGGTGACCACGATAAAGTTGGTATTCTTACGACTATTTTTCATTTTTCCTGGCTAATTGTCTGTCCAGCCGCTTGACTATATCCTGAGCTGCCTGATAACCTTTTCGCCTCAGGACAAAAACTCGGCAGGCTACCTCAATCAGGGTGGCGACATTCCGGCCTGGCGCTACCGCAATATGCAGCTGGGGGACCCTGACACCTGCCAGAAGGTAATCTTCCGGAAAGTCCAGGCCCAACCGGTCGATTTCCATCGTCTTTCTCCACTTCTTTAACCTGATAACTAAATCAATGCGGCTTTCATCCAGAAGGGCCTTAGCTCCGAAAATTTCCTTGATATTTATGATTCCCAGGCCTCTAATTTCCATAAAATTCTTAGCTAAACGGGGGGCACGTCCCCATAGCCAGCCAGACTCATCCTGATAGACCTCTACTGCGTCATCACTGATAAATTTGTGACCACGGGAAATTAGTTCTAAGGAACTTTCACTTTTACCCAGACCGCTTTCTCCAATGATCATCGTGCCTACGCCAAAAATATTCAGTAGCCCGGCGGAGATAATAACCTGGAAACCGGGCTTGCTGGCTGGCAAAGAAGCCTTTTTTCTTAGATTCCTACCTGGTCTGTTTTTCGGGTTTTTTGACCTGCCTCCCCCTCGGCCTTTTGTCATCAAGCTTTTTCTTCCTGTTCCCTTATTATTTCCAGGATCTGCCGCGGATCTTTGGCCGCCAGTAGCTTGGCTTTAAGTTCGGGAGATTTTTTTACCAGCTGGGCAACCAAGGCTAGAATCTGCAGATTGAGAGAAGGATCGTCTGGAGAAGTAATCAGAAGAAAAAAAATCCTAACTGGTTTTCCATCAGGGGCTTCAAAATTTACCCCGCTCCGGGCAATTCCCACCAGAAGCACCGGCTTTTTTAAGCCTTTAACCTTACAATGCGGAATGGCCACGCCTTCTCCCAGAGCTGTGCTACCCAGAGCTTCTCGCTGGAGCAGTTTTTCTATGATTTCTTTCTCATGACCGACTAATTTCTGAGTTTTTAGAAACCTAACCATTTCAGCCAGGATTTCCGCCTTCTGGTCAGCCTTCATTTCCAGCATGATACTTTTTTCTTTTAAGATATTAGACAACCTCACCGCTAATAACTCCTTATTCCATCCAATCCTATTTTCTTCCTGAGATTTTTCTCAAATTATATTTCTCACTTTTCAGGATCGACTATGGCTATTTTCCCGTCTTTTCGCCGAAAAACAGCTGCCCAGGCTTCACTATCCTCTTTCCTGAAAAGAAAAACTTCTTTCTTACCTTCTTCCAAATGAAGCAAGGCTTCCTGAAGGCTGATTGGCTTATCTGAATAATAGGGTAATTCTTGAAGCTTTGGAGCCGGAGTAGCTACTGGGGTCATTACCATGGCTCTTTCTCGCCCAAGTCTCCGACGCCTTTTTTGAATCATCTTTCTTCTCTCTTTGACAATCTTATTCTCTAAACTGTCAAAAGCCTTATTTAAAGAATTAAAGAGGTCATTGGTCTCTTCGGAAATGACAAAATCCTCACCTCGCCGCTTTACTTGCAAGTCGACTCTTTTTCGGCTCCGCTGTTCACTGAGAATTACCTCAATTTGCAGAACATCATCCAGGATTTTCTCCATTCTTTTTAACCGCTTCTGGCAATAATCCGTTATTTCATCGGTCAATTCAGTGCGACGGGCTGTGAAATTAACAATCATGTTATTCCCTCCATCATAAATTTCTTTCTTCTTATGTGAGAAGGCGGGATATCCAGTTGTCCCCGGTATTTAGCTACAGTTCTCCGGGCTATTTTAATATTCTCTTTTGATAATATATCAACAATTTCATCATCACTCAAGGGACTCTGATGGTCTTCGTTCTCAATTAATTTTTTTATTCTTTCTTTAATGCGGACTGAAGAAACTTCCTGTCCATAAGAGCCACTCAGAGACTTGTGGAAAAAGAACTTTAAGGGATAGAGTCCCAGGGGAGTCATCATATATTTATTGGCCACCACCCGGCCTATGGTCGATTCATGAAGGCTAAGTTCTCTGGCTACTTCCTGAAGAGTCATGGGTTTGATGAATTCTATTCCCTTTTCCAGGAATTCTTGTTGCCGGTCAACTATATATTTAGCTACCCGGTAAATTGTCCGGTTTCTCTGGTCCAGACTCCTTAGAAACCAGAGAGCCTTTTTCATTTTATCTTTCAAGAACCTGGTGGTTTCTTGATCTTCCTTGAGGCCTGCTTTTATCAACTGATTATAATATTTATTCAATCTAAGCTTGGGCAAGGCATCCTCATTAAGATAGACTTTCCACTCACCTTCCTCTTTCACTACATAAACGTCAGGCACAACATAAATATCTTTATCACCACTGTATTTCCGACCGGGAGTCGGGTCGAGATTTTTTATCAAGTCTAAATGAAACTTTAATTCGGAAAAACTCAGATTAAGAATCCGGGCCAACTCTTGATGGTCAGACTTCTCCAGATAAGGAAGATAATCTTTGATTATTTGCCTGGCCACTTCATCCTGAAGATTAAGAGAATCCATCTGGGCTAGGAGGGCTTCAGTCAGAGTCAAGCTTCCACAGCCTGGCGGGTCGAACATCTTGATTTTTTCCCGAACTGCTTCCACCTTTTCTTTAGATTCTCCCAGCCGGTCAGCTATCTCTTCTGGTTTTATGGTCAGATAGCCATCTTCGTTGAGATTACCGATGATAAATTCAGCTATAGTCACTTCAGCAGGCTCAAAAAAAGTCAGGCCAGCCTGCCAGTTTAGATGGTCCCAGAGTGAAGGGCTCCTGGAAACCAGATTCTCAAAAGGCACCCTCTCCTTATTGCCCTGGCTTGAATAGGGAATCTCTTCATCAAAATAATCCTGAAAACCAGCTGCAAAGATTATTTCATCAAATTCGTCGGGCTGGCTATCCTCTGAACCCGACTCTTCTTCAGCAGGGATTTCTTCTAAAGACTTAGTTTCGACCGACACTTCGGTAGTAGTTTCCTCTTCTATTTCTAACAAAGGGTTTTCCTCCAGTTCCTGGTCGATTACTTCTTGTAGTTCCAGGTTGTTTAACTGGAGCAATCTAATGGCCTGCTGCAGAGCCGGGGCCAGGACTAATTTTTGAACCTGCTTCTGGTCGAATTTCTGTTTCATTTTTATCTTTATTATTTATAGACGGAACTCAGTCCCGAGATATATTTCACGGACTTCAGCCTTTTCCAGAACTTCTTCTGGTCTTCCCTCAGCAATGATTCTACCATCATTTACGATGTAAATTCTATCTATTATCTTCAAAGCTTCTCTTATTCGATGATCGGTCAGCAAGACCCCAATTCCTTTGGCTTTGAGTTTCTGGATTACGCTTTGGAGATCAGCCACCGCCATTGGATCCAGCTCTGAAAAGGGTTCATCCAGAAGAAGGAACTCCAATGGTCTGACCATAGCCCTGGCAATTTCCAACTTACGCTGTTCCCCACCAGACAGCTGGTCAGCCCGGCTGCCAGCCAAGGGCAGCAGACCAAAATCTTCAAGGATATCCTTAGCTTGCTCCCTGGTGGCTACTGAAGAATTCCGCCCTGACTGGTGCTGCAGAACCAGCCAAAGGTTCTCCTCAGCAGTTAAACCACGAAAAACCGATGATTCTTGTGGCAGGAAACCAAGCCCCTTCCTGGCTCTCTGGTAAACCGGCAGCCCTGTTAGTTCCTCTCCATTTAGCCAGACCTGGCCGCTATCAGCTTCAATCAGTCCGATGATTATTGAAAAAGCGGTGGTTTTGCCGGCTCCATTGGGACCGAGAAGCCCGACAACTTCTCCAGATTTGATTTCCAGAGTTAGGTTATCAACTACCAGGCGTTGACCGTATTTCTTGCTTAGATTCAAGGCTTTTAATGATTTCATTTTTGCCTGACAAGGACGGTCAACGACCTCTCTCTTTTTTGACTTTCAAGCCAAATTTTATCATCTGCTAAAAACAAAGTCAATTTATCGGTCTCTAAGTGGCTGCCATCGGCGGTCCAGAGCTCCGGGTACCCGGTCATCACCACTTTTTGATCTTCAAAACTGAGGCTGATCTGAAGTCCAGAGGCCCGATAATCCTTCCAGACCAGGCTGACCTGGCCTGAACCCTCAAGGCCACTTAACCTCTCCAAGGATTCTCTAAAATAAAGATGCATTTCCGTGGCTTTCAGCTTCAGCCCAGGCTGACTGAATTCAGCCTCTCCTGCCAGGACCACCTTTTTTTCGCTCGGCTTGAAACCCGCCTTTTCTGCCTTAAGCTCAATCTTTTTAGTCTGGTCATCAGATTCCCTATAAAGCCAGCTGGCCCTCTCGAGTCTTTCTAAAAAAAGGTTACCGGTTTTTGGTTCAAGCCTGGCCTCTTCTGCCAGGCAGAGAGCCTCGTCTTGCCAGATCCTTACCTTTCCCTCGAGGTCAAAAATCTCTGGTTTTCCTTCCAGGTAATCACCTGAAATAAACCAGGGGCTGTCTTTTTTGAACAATAAAGGCGGCTGCTCAAAGAATCCAGGTTTCATGCCCAGGAGAACATTCCTGGCATTAATACTCTCGTCTGTTAGATTGAATTTAATCTGGTCTGCCTTGAGCTCATAGTTCTTAAAGCTTCCAGTAGCCTGGCTATGAAGCTCCAGGAGCTCTGAAGATAGATCATATTCAGCCTGCTGTCCAAAGAGACTAAAGTCATCTGTTTTCTTACCTGAAAAATGAAAATTCATATTTCGGGAAAAAATCTTGTTAGCTTCCAGTTCGGAAGTAAAGATTAATCTAAGACTCACACCTTGGCTTCTAAGCTGCCACAGCTCACCCGAGCCTTCCAGGGCAAATCCATTCTGGCTGCTGAGCGTTACCAAATCGTCACCAACCTGGAGGTCCAGTTCTTCTGCCTTGATTCTTAATTCATTAAGTCCGGCTCTGTTGGCTGTTGCTTTCCAGCCGATCTCAGTCTGACCTTCCAGCTGGATTAACTCATAGTCGCTGCTTTCCTTTTTAAAAAAAATAAGACCGGCCTGAGAGCTGATCACCAGGGGGCCATTTATCAGGGCAAGGTTTTCAGCCTCAATACGGTTATTTTTTTTATTAAATCGGATTTTTTTGGCCTTTAAGGAAAATCCTGGTTCAGATTTAAGACTTTTAACTTCAACTTTCCCTTCTAAGATCCCCTCTTCTCTGTTGGCCTCATAGGCAAGTTTTTCTCCTCGCAGGCTCAGATTTTGCCAGATTACTTTTACTCCGTTAGCCCTCACTTCTTTGTTCTGGAGGTGGTAGACAAGAGAAGAAGCTTTAATTTGAACCGGACCGGTCTTTAGCTCGACCTGGCCTTCGGCTGTCATCATACGGCTGCTGGCATCTATTTGGGCTCTGGCGGCCTGTAGAAAAAGGCTCTCAGCCAGCTCTTCGTCGATAATTTCTACCCCGCCTTCCAGATGCTGATTTCGAGTGCTATCAATAAAAAAATTCCCGGCCTTCAAGCTGATTCGCCTCTTCTGGCCAGAAAATTCCAGAGCCCGAAAATCCTCATGAAAAGTTAAAGCTTGAGGCTCAGTAGGGCTGGTACTGGCAGGCTGTTGCTCTTTACTTTTTAGGTTGAAGGTAATACTCCCTGCCAGGAAAGCCAGAAAGAGTATCAAAACAACCAGTATCGTTCTTCTCAGGGCCAGAAGCGTTTCTCTATGTTTAAGGCTTAATGGCATCAAGATTGATGTGGCCTGAGATCTTCCAAAATCAGGTTAAGCTGCTGTCTCCCTCTGTAGGTACCAACCTGCAAGGAATAGGCTAAGTCCAGGCAGTCACCTCGCCGAAGGCCAGGCCAGATTCTGGCTTTTTCCCAGGCAATCCCCTCCAATACCCGGCCCGATTGTCTCAACCAGAATTTCAGGTGACGCCCCTGGAAAGTAACAGGCTGGTTCAAGATATCCACCTCCCTGGCCATAAACACTGGCCGGGGATTGCCAGCGCCAAATGGCAGAAGCCGGGTAAAAAATTCAAGAAACGACGGGGTGATAGAAGTGAAATCCAGCTGGCAATCAATCGGTAGCTTTTTTTCTAACAAATCTTGGGTTATTCTGGAAGAAGCCAGGCTATTAACCTTTTCCTTAAAATCTGGAAGCCGGTCATAATTCAGGGTGCAGCCAATAGCCTGTTTATGCCCACCAAAATTAAGAGTAAGATCTCGACACTCATTGATTAACTCGATCAAGGAAAATTCAGGAATGCTCCGGCCAGAGCCATAGGCTTTACCATCTTCGTAGGCAAACAAGATTACCGGACGGTAGAACATTTCTTTTATTCGGGAGGCCACAACCCCTAATACCCCCCGATGCCAATTTTCACTGCCCAGGATCAGCAGTCGGTATTTTTGCTGAAGGCTTCCTTTCTCAATTTTTTCCACTGCTTCCTTGAGAATTTTTTCCTCAATCCGCTGGCGGGTAGAATTCAATTCGTTCAATTTCTTTACTAAAGAATTACACTCCTCCGGCGAATCGGAGAAAAAAAGCTGGAGAGCTACCTCAGTCATCCCCAAACGGCCGGCCGCATTTATTCTGGGCCCCAGCCTGAATCCCAAATCAGTTTCATTTATTTTTCTGTTATTAAGACCAGTTCCGTCCAACAAGCTTTTTAAGCCCAGGGTCTTGGTCTCAGCCAGCATTTTCAAGCCCTCTTTAACTAAAATCCGGTTTTCCCCTTTCAATTCAGCCACGTCGGCCACCGTTCCGATGCTGGCCAGCTTGAGATAATGGCTTAAATCTTGATTGACCCCAAGACGCAGGAACAGAGCCTGGATCAGCTTGAAGACCACCCCCACCCCAGCCAGATAACTTTCTGGGTAACCGGAGGATTCTAACATCGGATTCAGGACAGCCAGGGCCTCTGGTAATCTTTCTTCTGGGTGATGGTGGTCGGTGATTATTACTTCCAGTCCCTTCTCCTTAGCCTGGCGGATAAAATCAAAGCCTTTTATCCCACAATCCACTGTAATAAGAAGATTTGGCTTTATCTCCAGGATCCTGGGTAGGTGATGGGCCTTAAGGCCATAACCATCTTTCATTCTCTCAGGGATGAAATATTCTACCTGGCCACCTAAGGAACGCAGAGCTTTTACCAGCATGACCACCGATAGTATTCCATCAACATCATAGTCGCCAAAGACCACCATTTTTTCTTTTTTCTGGATGGCCCTCAAAATCCTATCAGCTGCTTCTTGCATTCCCCTCATCAGGAATGGATTGTAAAGGTCATTCAAGCCACCGTAGAGGAAAAAGGCTGCCTGAGAAGCTGTTCGCAGACCGCGGTTAACCAGAATGGTGGCTATCTCGTGAGGCAGGTTAAGCTCCTGGGCTAAAATCCAGGCTTCTGAATCCACTGGAGCAATCTGCCATTTGGACTGGGATATCATTTGGTTTTAAATTTAACACAAGAAATCATCTTCGACAACCCGAAGCCCTGAATACAGCAATTTTCATTTAGGAAAGCTTCCGTCTGAGCCCAGGCTTTATTGACATCCTTAGAAGACAAAAATATAATTCAAAGGCAGTGTTTGGTCAGTTAAAACAGAAATTAGGAAAAACCAGAGAAGTCTTTGGCAAAATTGAACAGCTTTTCAGAACGGGTCAGCCGCCGGAAGAAATTTTGGAAGAGCTGTATGAGCTGTTAATTCTGGCCGATTGTGGTGTAGCCACTACCGAGAAAATTATGGCCGGAATTAAGACCAAAGCCCGAAAGACTGGCTCATCAGATTTGAAAACCTTTCTAAAAGAAGAATTAATTACCCTGCTTTCCCGACAACCCGTTAGAATCAATGAAAGTTGGCCGGCCGTTTGGATGCTGGTTGGAGTTAACGGGGGCGGTAAAACCACTTCAGCCGCTAAATTAGCCCATCGTTACCAAAGCCAGGGGAAAAAAGTAATGCTGGCCGCAGCCGATACTTTCCGGGCGGCCGCCCAGGAGCAGTTGGTACTCTGGGGTAAAAAACTGAATCTGCCAGTTATTCAGGGGCAAAGTGGAGCTGACCCGGCTTCAGTTGTTTATGACGCCATCCAATCCTTTAAAGCCAGAAATTATGACCTCCTCCTGGTGGATACTGCTGGTCGCCTTCATACTTATACCAATTTGATGGCCGAGCTCGAAAAAATTAAAAAGGTTATCAGCCGGGAAATTCCAGGGGCTCCCCAGGAAATCCTGTTAGTGCTCGACTCGACTATCGGTCAAAATGCCATTGTCCAGGCTAAAGAATTTAATCGTTTTTCAGGCATAACCGGAGTCTTTTTATCAAAACTTGATGGCACGGCCCGGGGAGGCAGTGTCCTGGCAGTGGTAGAAGAACTTCAGCTTCCAGTAAAATTTATCGGGGTGGGGGAAAGTGAAACTGACCTGGTTGAATTTTCTCCGGAATCTTTTGTTGAGGCTTTGCTTTTATGAGCTTAAACCAAAAAGACCTAGCCCTGATGGAGATGGCCTATTCACTGGCTGAGAAAGGCCGAGGTCGCACCAGCCCTAATCCCTGTGTTGGGGCAGTGGTGGTTAAGAATGGACAGATCATCGGTTGGGGTTATCATCAGGAAGCCGGCCAACCTCATGCTGAAATAATTGCTCTGGAGAGAGCCGGTCGCCAGGTGAAAGAGGCTACTTTATACCTGACTATGGAGCCCTGCATTCATCAGGGAAGAACCCCACCTTGTATTGACCGGCTGATCGATTCAGGCTTGAAAAAAGTGGTCATTTCCGCTTATGACCCCAATCCTTTGGTTTTCAAAAAAGGTGTGGCCCGGTTGCGGGCAGCTGGGATTCAGGTTGTCATTGGAGCCCTAAGCGAGCTTAATCAGCAACTTAATGAAGCTTATATAAAATATATTACCAGCGGGCTTCCTTTGGTCGCCTTGAAGGTAGCCCTCAGTCTCGATGGAAAAGTAGCCACAGTATCCGGGCAATCCAAATGGATTTCTTCAGAAGAATCAAGGTTCTTTGTCCAGAACCTCAGGACTGAATATGATGCAGTTTTAGTAGGCATTAATACAGTCCTTAAGGACAATCCTCTGTTAACTATCAGGCTGGAAAGCCAGGCTAAGAAAAGGTGGCACCGAGTTATCCTGGACTCCAGGCTGCGTTTTCCAGTCCAGGCCAGAATGTTGAAAAAACCTGAAGAAGGCCAGGTGTTAATTTTTTCTGGCCCAGGAATTTCCAGAAGGAGAATAAAGAAGCTTGGGGAAAAAGGAGCAGAAGTGGTTCAGGTTCCAGCTGCCAGTGGTCAGGTTGACCTCAAAGCTGTCCTTCAAGTGCTGGGAAGCCGGCAGATTTCTTCAGTTTTGGTAGAGGGGGGAGCCGAAATCCTAACCTCCTTCCTCCAATCTAAGCTGGCTGATAAGGCTTTCTTTTTTCTGTCTCCAAAACTGATAGGCGGAGAAAAGGCCCTTACACCCTTTGAAGGTCCGGGAGTCAATTCTATGGCTAAGGCTCTAAAACTCAGAAGAGTCAGACATTTTACTATCAATAAAGATATAATTATTGAAGGGTATTTTTGATGTTTACCGGTCTTATCTCCCATAGAGGCCAATTTACTGGTTACCGAAAAAACCAGACCGAGTTGCTGATTGAGGTCCCACTACCATTGGCTGACCGACTGGCCACCGGAGACAGCCTGGCGGTAGATGGCGTTTGTCTTACCTTAACCAGGAAAGAGAAAAATTGCTTATTTTTTAACCTGTCTAAGGAGACCCTGAAAATGACAACCTTAAGTGAACTGAAACCTGGGAAAAGGTTGAATTTAGAGCTGCCCTTGACTATCAACAGCTTAGTTGGCGGCCATCTGGTAACCGGCCATGTGGATGGCTGTGGTCAAGTTATCGATATCAGGTCAACCACACCCGGGAAAAGGCTTCGGATTCGTTTGAGCCGGGAACTGAGAAAATTGCTGGTGGAAAAAGGCTCTGTGGCCGTAAATGGAGTCAGCCTGACAGTAGCCAGTCTGGGTTCTGATTATTTTGAGGTAGAGCTTATTCCTCTAACCTTAAGTCAGACCAACCTGAACGACCTCCGGCCCGGAAACAAGGTCAATCTCGAATGTGACATCATCGGGAAATACGTGTATAATTTCATATCCAGAAGGCGGAGCTAAGCTCCGAACCTATCAAGGAAAAAGAAGATGGAAACTAAGACTGGAATCATCAGTGTCGAAGAGGCCATAAATAGGGTTGGCGACGGCCATCTTATAATCATAGTCGACGATGAGGACCGGGAAAATGAAGGCGATCTCATGGTGGCCGCCGAGAAGGTTACCCCCGAAATCATAAATTTCATGGCTAAATTCGGCCGTGGTCTGATCTGCCTTTCCCTAACCAGACAGCGAGCGGAAGAACTTCAACTACCACCGATGGTCAAAAATAATACAGCCAGGTTTGGAACGGCCTTTACCGTATCGATCGATGCCCGCGAAGGAGTCACCACAGGAATTTCAGCCTACGATCGGGCTAAAACTGTCCTAAAGGCTATAGACCCCGGAACAAAACCAGAAAATTTAGCTCGCCCTGGACATGTTTTCCCTTTAGAAGCCCAAGAGGGCGGGGTACTGGCCAGAGCAGGGCAGACCGAAGCCTCAGTAGATCTGGCTAGACTGGCCGGTCTATATCCGGCTGGAGTCATCTGTGAAGTGATGAAAGAAGATGGCTCTATGGCCCGCATGCCAGACTTGGAACAGTTTAGCCAGGAACACGGCATTCCGATTCTGACCATAGCCGACTTGATTAGCTACCGATTGAGGACTGAGACCTTGGTCAAGAAAATTTCAGAGGCTGAACTGCCCACTAAATACGGTCATTTCAGGATCAATGTTTACGAAGATATCATTCACCGAGAGCATCATGTAGCCCTGGTTAAAGGGGAGATTTCGGCTGAGAAAGCCATTCTGGTCAGGGCCCATTCCCAGTGCCTGACCGGAGATGCCTTTGGTTCTCTGCGGTGCGATTGCGGTGAACAGCTACACTTGGCCATGAAAATGATCGAAAACGAAGGAACTGGGATTGTCCTTTATATGCTCAATCATGAAGGTCGAGGGATTGGTTTGGCTAACAAAATTAAAGCCTACAGCCTTCAGGATGAAGGTTATGACACTGTGGAAGCCAATTGTCGTCTCGGTTTCAAGCCTGACCAGAGAGATTATGGAATTGGCGCTCAGATACTTAGAGCCCTGGGGGTAAAAAAAATGAGGCTTATTACCAATAATCCCAGAAAATTTCGGGCTCTTAGCGGTTATGGGTTGGAGATTGTCGGAAGGGAGTCAATTCAGATCGCCCCAACTGAAGAAAACCTCAAATACTTAAAAGCCAAAAAAGAAAAGATGGGCCACCTTCTGGACATAATTTAAGCCCCAGATTCAGAGTTGCTTGACCTTAGAATCCAGAATAAAGGTTACCGGTCCATCGTTAATGAGATGGACTTCCATCATCGCCTGGAAGACACCAGTCTGGACCTCCACCCCCTGCTCTCTTAATTTGTTGACAAAATAATCAAACAGCCTGGCTGCTCGCTGCGGAGTTTCGGCTAGGTCGAAACTCGGTCGCCGTCCCTTTTTTATTGAACTGGCCAGGGTGAATTGGGAGACGGCCAGGATGCCTCCGCCCGATTCTTTAAGTGACAGGTTCATCTTGCCATGCTGATCTGGGAATATCCGGAGTTCAACTGCCTTGGCTGCCAACCAGTCAGCCTCAGCTTCCCGATCTCCCTTTTCCACTCCAACCAGGAGACACAGACCCCGACCGATATTTCCCACGACTTTTCCTTCTACCAAAACCTTAGCTTCCTTAACCCTTTGAAGAACAATCTTCATCCTGCGTTCTCCTCTCTTCCCGATCTCCGGCCAGATTACTCTTAAAGCCGGCGGCTACTTATTACTCAAACAGGCCTTCGGCTTTTAACCTGGATGAAGGTCAAAATGTTGACTTTAAGGCCAGGATATTTTATCATATGCCATTCAAAAGGAGATATAGATGGCTCTAAGGCACAAATCAGCAATCAGACAACACCGCCGGAGTCTGAAAAGGCGGACCATCAACCAGAGAAATAAATCCCACATGAAAACTATGATTAAAAAATTCAGACAAACTATAGAAAACGGTAACCGAGAAGGAGCCCAGGAGCTTCTGCCTCGGGTTTTCAAGGCTATTGACAAAACTGCAGCTAAGGGAGCCATCCATAAGAACACTGCTTCCCGCTACAAACGTCGCCTGAGCAAACAGCTCAAGGACATTTCAACTCAGGCCGCCTGATTTTAAGTTTTTAACCTTTCTATCCTTCAAAAGAAAATATCTCACCAGGAAAGTCTCTAATAAAACGCCAGGCTCCAGGTCGCTGGATTTAAGCTTCAGGTCGACTCTACCCAGTTCTCTTACCAGACTGTCCAGCTCGGACTGGCTAAAGTTATTAAGACATGATGAGAAAGCCTTCAGCTTCCGGTCGAAAAGGCTCCAACCCTCCTTTAACTGTGGCCGCAATTTTTTGAAGATTTCTCTGACCGAAACTTTTTTTCTTTCTACCTCCACTTTAGCCTGAGCTAAAGAAAGAACATACCGGCTGAGGTTACTAAAATAACTCAGGATTTCTGAAGCTTCCGGTTGGTCGGCCAGAAATTTCCTGGTGATCATAAGGGCTTCTTCTAAATCCCCAGATTCCAGAGCTTCTTCTATCGCATAAGGGCCATAGGCTTTCTGCCAGCTACAAACCGCCAGGACATCCTCTTCAGTTATGATCTGATTATCGCCCGTATAAAGAACCAATTTTTCTAATTCTGGAGCTAATAAGACCAGATCTGCGCCCACCACTTCTAACAGTCTGCTGATTGCCCGGGAGTTAGTCTTTCTTTGATGTTTTCGAAGCACTTCATAAATCCAGGCTGTTATTTCCCTTTCGGAGGGTGATTTTAACTCCAGAAGCTCCAGGTTATCACGGGAAGCTGATTTTACCTTTTGGAAAAAATTTAGCAGCTTATTCCCTGGCTTGAGGCGTCCTGGATAGACAACCAGGACATAAACCCCAGGTGGAGGAGCGGTAAAATATCTCTGGAGCCGGTCTTCATGACCAGCCACAAATTGGTGATAAGCCCGATCCGCCAGCCGGGGATCATCTTCGTCAGCCTCCGGGAAATAGACCACAAATACTTTTTTAGTGTCAAACAGAAACATATCTGGGCTCAGAGCTTCATCCAGAATTTCCGACCAGCCCACCTCAAACAGGAAATAGGCTTTGAGATTCAATGGTAAACCAGAACTTGAAGCTTCCTCAGTCAACCCGGCGAGTAAGTTTCTTATAAAAAGAGCCTGCTGGCCATAAACTAACAGCCCGGGTTTGAGCCCTTCAGTGGAGATGACCTTTTCCCATAGCTGGTAAAAAGAGCCCCTGGCTGGCATTTAAAATCCTTCTAATAAGTTGACTACTAACTGCCTGGCAAATTTCTCAGCTATTCGGTCAATGGCTTGGGACTCCATGGTCTCAAAATCCAGACCTTCTGGAATGTCATATTCTCCGGTATAAATGAAATTATCATCAGAGAATAGAATTTTCTGGTTGATAAGGTCAGAAAAGACGATGCTGGTAGTGATAGTAATTTTGAATTTGGTGGCTGCCCCCAGGCTGGAGAAGGCAATCGGTTGAACTTTGAAAGCTACGACTTCCCCACTCAAAAGCCCGTCAGCCTGAGTCCTCTCGGGCACAATCTCGACTTTAGTCCTAGAAACCAGTTCGCTGACGACACTTTTAGTTAATTTTATGTCCAGTTCAAACCGTCCAGAAGAATTTTCAAAAACTGGCACACAGATTTTCTTCATTTGAGGCGGCCAAAAGCTACCGTTACCCCTGAGCTGGTAGCCACAGGCGGCCATCAGGCTCACCGCCAGAAGACAGGCTAAGTATTTCTGCCAGAATTTCATCAAATTTTTTCGGTCAGACAACCAGGCTGACCAGTTTATTTTTAACGCAGATAACTTTCTTAGGCTGCCGACCCGCCAATAGCTCTTTAGTCCGGGGCAAATTTAAGGCTTTTTCCTTAATAGTCTCTTCATCCGTATCCAGAGGAGCTTCAAATTTATCTCGTAATTTGCCGTTAATCTGAACGACGATAGTCACCATTTCTTCCTTAGCCAGTTCAGGATCAAAATCTGGCCAGGGGCTTTCGGCTATTAGGGTCTGGTGCCCGCTCCTTTCCCAGAGTTCCTCAGCCACATGGGGAGCAAAAGGAGACAGAAGAAGATTCAGACTTTCTAAAGACTGGCGTAGAAGCTCTCTTCCCTTCTGGCTCGGCCAGAGATTGTCCCGTTCTTTTTTCAGCAGGTTCACCAGCTCCATCAAAGCGCTGATAGCCGTGTTGAGGTGAAAGCGGACTTCTATATCCTCAGTCACCTTTTTTATAGTCTGGTGCGTCTTTTTGAGCAGCCGGTGGTAACTACTGTCGTCAAATTTACCTGAACTTCCGGATTGCTTCTGGCTAAAAAGGTCTCTGTTCTCTTCAAAAAGATTCCAGAGTCTCAGAACAAACCGGTAACAACCTTCTAACCCCTCCTCGGACCAGGCAAATTCTTTTTCCGGAGGTGAGGCAAAAAGGATAAAAATGCGAAGAGCATCGGCTCCATATTTATTAATCATCTCGTCCGGGTCGACCACATTACCTCTTGATTTCGACATGGCCGCCCCATCTTTGGTTACCATCCCCTGAGCTAAGTAATGCGGGAAAGGCTCATCTACCTGACTTAAGCCTAAGTCTCTAAGACATTTGGTAAAAAATCGAGAGTAAATTAAGTGGAGGATGGCGTGCTCCACCCCCCCAATATAAAGGTCAACCGGCATCCAGTATTTAGCTTTCACCGGATCAAACGGTAGGTCCTTTTGATCTGGAGAGCAATAGCGAAAAAAATACCAGGAAGAATCAATAAAGGTATCCATAGTATCAGTTTCCCGGCGGGCCTGACCGCCACACTTAGGACAGGCGGTATTTACAAAGCGAGCTACTCTTTCTAAGGGAGATCCTTCTTCGCCAGTAAACTCGGCTTCATGGGGAATTTCTACCGGTAACTCATCATAGGGCACCGGCTGGACTCCGCATCGATCACAGTAAATAATAGGAATTGGAGTACCCCAGTAACGTTGTCGAGAAATGCCCCAGTCTCTCAGGCGATAAGTTATGCTGCTCGAACCAAATCCTTTTTTCTCGGCATAGGCAGCCATTTTTTCCATCGCTTCTTTGGAGCCAAGTCCGTTAAAGGGTCCAGAGTTAACCAGTAAGCCATGACCTTCAAAAGCTCGATCTCTTTCAGGTTTAACCTCAGGAGAATCGGGAGCAATAACTGTTTTGATGGGCAGGTGGTATTTGACGGCAAATTCATAATCGCGCTGGTCATGGGCCGGCACAGCCATGATAGCCCCAGTTCCATAATCCATCAGCACATAGTTGGCCAGGTAAACCGGTATCAGCTCACCATTAAAAGGATTTCGGGCTTTAATCCTGGTGTCATAGCCAACTTTTTCCTCATCCTTGACTTCTCTTCTGAGTCTCGACTCAGCAATGGTTTTGTCCATCCAGTCTTTGATCTTCTCTTTTTCTGGATGGCTGGCTATAAGCTCTAAGGCTAAGGGGTGCTCAGGAGATAGCACCAAAAAAGTGGCTCCATAGATAGTGTCGAGGCGGGTGGTGAAAATTTCAATATTTTTCTTGAGAGCCGGGACCTCAAAATTTACCAGGGCCCCGGTGCTCTTCCCAATCCAGTTCTTCTGCATTTCCAGAACATGTCCGGGCCATTTTTTAAGCTTTTGGTGTCCGCTGAGCAGCTCTTCGGCATAGTCAGTAATCTTTAGAAACCATTGCTCCATTTTTTTCTGAGTGACTTGAGTATCACATCTCCAGCAACAGCCCCCAACTACCTGCTCATTGGCTAAAACAGTCCGGCACTGGGGACACCAGTTTACCCAGCTCATCCGGCGGTAGGCCAACCCCTTCTCATACATTTTCAGGAAAATCCACTGATTCCACTTATAATAATCCGGCAGGCAAGTGTTAACCTCCCGGCTCCAGCAATAACTAAAGCCCATCATTTTTAGCTGAGAGCGCATGTGATTGATATTATTTAGAGTCCACTCCTGGGGATGGATACCGTGCTTGATGGCAGCATTCTCAGCTGGCAGGCCCAGGGCATCCCAGCCTATGGGGTGAAGAACATTATAGCCCTTCATCTTTTTAAAACGGGCAATAACATCTCCTATAGAATAGTTTCTGACATGGCCCATATGAATCCGCCCGGAAGGATATGGATACATCTCTAAGCAGTAAAATTCCGGCCGGTCTGGGTCTTCAGTTACCTCAAAGGTCTGTTTCTCTTCCCAGATTTTCTGCCATTTTTTCTCAATCTTTTCAAAATTATAGGCTTCTTTCATGGTTAGGACCTCAGTTCAGGGAAAACAACCAGGATATATGATTCCTGAAAACCAGCTTTTTATGATAATTTCACCGAACTTAAAAGTCAACCAGAACCAGCCGACTGTCTACCTTATAACATAACTCAAGGCTCAACTAACCATGGCCTGGCTATTGTGAGCCTAAAAACTTACTTTTTAAAACCTTATCTGGGCCCGAATTCCTTCCTGTCCCCTTGGGAGCCAGTCCCGTCGGTTCTACCTCCCCCGCGGTGGAGGTCAAAAGAGAAACTCAGATCTGATGAGGCTTTGTCAAACAGGCTGTTACGTTTATAATATCAAGATGAACTTACTGACGGTAGAAAATTTAGAGGCTGGCTACGATTCCCGCCCGGTTGTTAGCAATCTCAACCTGACTCTCGAAGGAGGAGAATTTTTGTCCGTCTGCGGCCCCAACGGATCTGGAAAGAGTACCTTAGTCAAGGCGATCCAGGGGCTGGTCCCCTTCATTAAAGGGAAAATTCTTATTGATGGTCAGAACCTCTTTCAGATGAAGGCCGCGCAGATAGCTACCAAACTGGCCTATGTCCCCCAGGTTTTTGAGCCAGTTTTTGATTTTACTGTAGAAGAAACTGTGGCCATGGCCCGCTATCACCGTCAGGCTAACCGCTTCAGCCACCTTTCGGACCTGGACAAACAGGCTGTAGAGGAAGCCATGGGGATCGTTCTGGTCTATAAACTTAAGCATAAAAAATTAAATGAACTAAGCGGTGGGGAACGGCAAAGGGTCCTGATTGCTCGGGCTTTGGCTCAGGATACCCCGATTCTACTTCTGGATGAACCCAGTTCTCATCTCGACCTTAACTTCCAACTACAGATCTACCAGCTCCTGAAGCGCCTACAAGAAGAAAAAGGCAAGGCCATTTTAGTGGCTGAACACAATCTCAACTTAGTCATACCTTATTCCTCCCGTCTGATTTTCCTGAAAGACGGTCGGGTGGAAGCCGAAGGAAAGCCAGCAAGTCTTTTAACCGAAGAACTCATAAAAAGAATTTTCCAGGTTGACGTGGAGCTTAGGGAGAACCGCTCAACCAGACTACCCGAAATTTCACTCATCCACACCGATACTAAAAAAGAACTCCAGGAAAAGGAATCCTTATCTAAAAGATGAAAAAACTGAAGGCTACCAGCTCCAGGACTCCCCAGGCCAGGAATCCAAAAGGACAAGTTTGGTCTTTTGAAAATACAACCGGTCGGCACCCAGAGCGTCTCTGGCCCAAAAGCCCGGGCAGGCCAGCAGGTTATATACTCAGTCAGACGGCTGAATTTTTTCTTAAAATTCTAATCATAATCCTTTTTTTGTCTTTTCCCCTTACAGCCCAGAACCTCGAAGTGCAGGATGACCTGGGACATAAACTGACCTTAAAAGATTGTCCCCAAAGGATTATCTCTTTAGCTCCTAACTTGACTGAAATTCTCTTTTCTCTCGATTTAAGCCAGGAAATTATTGGCCTAACCAGATTCTGTGATTATCCGGAAGAGGCCGGGCCGAAAGAAGTGGTGGGCGGCCTGGTAGACCTGAGCTTAGAAAAAATCCATAGTCTTAAACCCGACCTTATTCTTGGTTTCCGCGGTAACCCCAAAAAATTTATTGAAAGGCTTTACCGTGACCAGCTTCCTGTATATGTTTTTGAGTCAGGTCAGACTTTTGAAGACCTTTTTAGCTTAATTTCTAAAGTCGGTCAGCTGACCTGCCGGACAAAGCAAGCCAGCCTTTTAATAACCGAACTAAAACACCAAATCGCCGAGGTAGATAAAAAACTTCCTTCTGGTAAAAAACCGGAAAAAGTCTTTTTGACCCTCTATGGTCAGGGCTCCGGGCTCTGGACTTGCGGCCGGCAGAGTTACCTTAATTATCTCCTGGAAAGAGCCTTCCTAAAAAACATAGCCTCCGGGCTCAATGGAAACTGGCTGGTTTATAATCCGGAAAAACTCATTGAGGACAACCCGGACCTAATCTTAATTCTCTGTAAAAACCAGGAAGATTTTGAGAAAGCCAGAGAACAATTTTCCAACCGGTCAGCCTTTCAGGAATTAAAAGCCGTTCAAAAGGGCCGAATCTATTTTCTCGGTGAAGATCAGTTCAGCCGCTTTTCTCCTGGATTGATTGAGGCCTACAGGCAGCTTGTGCAGACTATCTACAATAATTCTCCGGCTGAGGAAAAATGAATATCAAGTCAAAAAGAAAAATCTTTCTTTTGGTTCTAATCATTTTTACCCTGTTTGGCTGCTTGCTTTCTCTCAAGCTGGGACCAGTTAAAACTTCCTATTCAGAACTCTTCAGAGCTATTTCTGGAAAAGACAGCCAATTCAGTCAGATCTTTTTCCACCTTCGGCTGCCCAGAGCTTGTCTGGCCTATCTGGTCGGAGCCTCACTGGCTCTATCGGGTGCTATCCTTCAGGGATATTTTCGCAATCCCCTGGCCGATCCCTTTATTTTAGGAGCCTCTTCGGGCGCTTCTTTGGGAGCTGTTCTCAGTCTGAACCTTGGCTTTTCAATTAGTCTCTTCGGGTTGTCGACTCAGAGTCTGCTGGCCTTTCTTACCAGCTTAATCCTGGTAAGCGTGGTCTACCTGATTTCAGAAAGGCGTCGGTTTCAGACTACAGAATCATTACTGCTGACTGGAATTGCGGCCGGAGCTTTAGCCTCAGCTCTGACTTCTTTTCTTCTTTTCCGGAGGGCCGATGCGTATGAGCAGGCAGTTTTCTGGCTCCTAGGCAGCTTTTCCCTGGCCGACTGGAAGCAGGTCTGGTTGCTACTGCCTTGTTTTATTCTGGCAGCTTTGGTAGCCCAGTACTTGGCCAAGGACATGAACCTGCTTAGCCTGGGAGATGAAACGGCCCGGACTCTTGGCTGTTCAACTAAGACTGTCAGGAAAGTTTTTCTTCTTCTGGCCACTCTCCTGGCCTCATTTTCTGTTTCAGTTGCTGGCATTATCGGTTTTGCCGGTCTCATCGTTCCTCATGCTGTCAGATTAATCATTGGCCCAGATCACCGTTATCTGTTTATTTATGCTTCTCTGGCCGGTGGATTGTTCCTGATTTTTTCCGACCTTATTTCAAGGATAGTTTTCTCCCCGGCTGAGCTCCCGGTCGGGGTGGTAACCGCGGCTTTTGGCGCTCCTTTTTTCATTTATTTATTAAATCGGCCCAAAAGGTCGGCTTGATCTCCCGAGAAAAGTTTTTTAAAATTGACAAAGATAGTTGTTTTAGCTTAAGGTAAGAGTATCATGCTGCTAACTTTCAATCAGGTTCTTTATTTGATTCTTACGGTAGCCGCAGCAGTTCTGGTAACCTACATAGTCCTTTTTCTGATTCAGCTCAAACGAACTTTTATAGAAGCTGAAAAAGCTATTCAGGACTTACAGGTCAATCTGAAAAAGCTGGAAAAGATCGAAGACAAACTTGACCGCCATCTGGATGAAGCCGGGAGCATTATTAATTCTACCAAGAAGACTATTTCTGGGTTATCAGAACTTTCTATGTTTATGACCAGCAGAGTTATCAGGCCGGCATCAAGATACTGGCCAATTCTTTTTCCAATGCTCCGTTTCAGTTGGCAGCTTATGAAAAAAAGAAAGGAGAAGAAAAATGTCCGATAACAGAGACTCTCATTTCCTTGATTCTCTATTGGCTTTTTTGGCTGGTGCAACCACCGGCTTTATTCTGGGGATCTTGGTGGCTCCGGCCAGTGGAAAAGAGACCAGGGAAAAAATAAAAGACCAAGCCAAAAAAGGCCAGGAGCTGGCTACTGAAAGCTATCAGAAAATAGCTAAGGAGACAGAAAAGGGAGTAAAAATAGCCAAAGAAAAAGCGGAAGAAGGAATGGATGCCATTAAGGATTTTATAGAAAAGAAAAAAGTAGAACACGGCCGAAAAGAACCGGAATTCCCTGAAGATCTGGATACTGAAAAATAATCAGTCTTAAAAAAACTGGGCAGGCTTAAGAAACCTTTTTGTAAATGAGAAAAACTGAGGTTAAAATTTGTCTAAATATAAATGAGACTTCCGGAAGGAATTTCTTATAAAAAGGGGAGAAAGTTGGTATGAAGATCCGGATTAAGAAGATGTGGGGGAACTGGTTTATTTTTGCCCTGGTTTTCTTACCACTCTCAGCCTCAGACCAAACAGCCCTGGACCAGAGATTAGTTCAGGCTTTAGACCGGGAAATAGAAAAGAATCAGTCAGAAATTATAAAAATTCGACGCTATCTCCATATGAACCCGGAATTAAGTAACCGGGAATTTGAAACCGCTAAATTAGTAGCCAGCAAGCTATCATCTTTAGGTCTGGAAGTGCAATCCGGGGTGGCTGGTACCGGGGTTGTCGGGCTACTCAGGGGAAACCGCCCTGGACCTACTGTAGCCATCCGAGCTGATATGGATGCTTTGCCGGTTCAGGAGCTAAATACCTTTCCCTATCGTTCTCTCAATCCAGGGGTGATGCACGCCTGCGGTCATGATGTTCATACTTCAATTGCCTTGGGAACCGCCATGGTTCTATCTAAAATGAAGGATAGGATCAGGGGCAACGTCAAATTCATCTTTCAACCGGCTGAAGAGGGCGCCCCGCCTGGAGAAGAGGGTGGAGCCTCAGTGATGATTAAGGAAGGTGTCCTGGAAAACCCGGCAGTTAGGGCTATATTTGGCCTCCATGTCTGGCCTGACCTGGAGGTGGGAACTGCCGGTTATGCTTCTGGTTATATCATGGCCAGTTCCGACAGCTTTACCATTACCATCAAAGGGAAAAGTGCTCATGCCGCCAGGCCTCAGGATGGCATTGATGCTATTGTGGTAGCTGCTGAAGTAGTTAATAATCTTCAAACAATTGTCAGCCGGGCCCTCGACCCGACCGAGCCCGCAGTCATCACGATTGGTAAAATTCAAGGAGGAGTCAGATCTAATATAATTGCTGAAAAAGTGATTCTGGAGGGAACAGTTAGGACATTGAGCGAAGACCTCCGCCATAAAATTCCCCGGTTGATGGAGACCATCATCGCGGGAACTGCTCGAAGTCATGGCGCCAGCTACATTTTTGACTATCAGAAACAGCTACCTCCTGTTTATAATCATCCAGATTTTGTCAGGGCTATGCTCCCAGCCTTAAAAGGTTGTTTCGGCCAGGAAAATACTCTTGAGGTAAAGCCCCAGATGGTAGCCGAGGATTTTGCTCTGTTCGCTGAGAGAATCCCAGCCTTCATGTTTTTGCTTGGGGTTAAGAGCCCCGACCAGGTAAAGGCTGCTCCCTTACATAGCCCATATTTTAATCCGGATGAAACCGCCATCTCGTTGGGCATCAGAGCCATGTGTCATCTGGTCATAAATGGTTTAGAACAACAAGCTTCACTAAAAACACCCACAGATTTGCCAGTTAGCTGATGGTCTATGCCAGCCCCGCTGCTACTTCCAGCCATTAGCCTGGTTTCGGGTTTATTTCTGTCATCAGCTCTTGAAGCTAATTTTTCCTTAAGTTTAGTCATCATCTTTGGGCTTTTGCTAATTTCTGCCTGGATAAGTTATGCTCTAAAAAGCTTGAAGCCAGCCCTTTGGCTGATTCTGGGCTGCTTTTTTATGGCCGGCTTCAGTCTCTATAGCTTAGAGCTGACTCGTTACCAGAAAAATCCCTTGAAGCAACTTAAAGCTGACGGCTATCTGGACTTTCAGGGCCAGGTGCTTAAATCTCCTGAACGTCGCCCAGACCGGGATATTCTGACTGTCAGGATTCAGGAGGTCGAGGTCGCCGGGGAGAAAAAAGAGCTAAACGGTAATCTTCGTCTAACCGTGGCCCATTCCTCCACCGGCCAACAGCCCCTGGAACTTCTGGCTGGGGATAAAATTGCCTTTTCAGCCGCCATAAGCCCAGAAAATTCTTTTAGAAATTTTTATCCGGATTTCATGCCCCGCTATCTTCGCACCCAAAAAATTCAGGCCCGGGCTTTTAGCAAGAGTCCCCTGCTGATTCAAAAACTCAATCAAAAAAATCATTCGCCAGCCGGCTTCTTTTCTGGCCTCAGACGAAATCTGCAAAAAGATATAGAAAAAGATTTCCCGGGCCAGGATAGTTATGGTATTTCGCCTGAAGGAGCCGTCCTTGAAGCTTTACTATTAGGAGAAGACGGCCGGATCGATGAGCAAACTGACCGGCAGTTCCAGAAAACCGGGCTTTATCATCTGCTGGCCATTTCTGGAGCTCATGTGGGGGTAGTCTCATTTTTATTCTATTTCCTGCTAAAATTTTTCATCACCAGAAAGAAGACCATTCATCTCATTCTATTATTTTCTCTGATCTTTTATGCCTTTCTGGTTGAAGGTCAGCCCTCGGTCTTTAGAGCGGTCATCATGGCCTCAGTTTTTCTACTTGGTAAAATAATCTTTGCTGATACCAACCTTATTAATACTCTGTCTCTATCAGCTATAATTTTACTTCTTATTAATCCTTTTAGTCTGGAGGAGGTGGGTTTTCAATTAACCTTTTTAGCCACTTTGAGTCTGATTCTGTTCTTCGAACCAATCAAGAAATTTTTGCCAGTCCTTCCCTGGCGGCTTTCCGAGATGGCCGCTATGTCAGCCGCCGCTGTTGTAGGGACTATGCCAATAATAGTCAGCAACTTTAACCGGGTTACTTTTGCTTCTCTGATTCTCAACCTGGCGGCTGCTCCCCTGATGGGAGTAATAATGGGCACGGGTTATGTTTATCTTCTCCTGAACTCCTTTCTGCCGGCAGCAGGGAACTTATTAGCTTTTCTCTTAAAATATATGATAAAGCTTTTTCACTGGATCACTACCTGGCTGGAACCATTTTCTTCTCTTTCTTACAGGGTTCCCGCCCCACCCTGGATAATTGTAGTGGGCTTCTATCTCTTTTTACTTCTTTTACTGCTTAAATCCAGATTCCGGTGGCAGAAAGTCCTGACGGCCACCGGATTTATCGTTTTTTTCCTGATTTTAATAACCTTTCCTTTTAAACCAAAGAACCAGGGGCTGACAGTTACTTTTATGGATGTAGGTCAAGGCGATTCGATAATTATTGAATTCCCTGATCACCAGGTTATGGTTATCGATGCCGGGGGTTTTTCCGCCAGCAATTTTGATACCGGAGAAAGTCTGGTCTCTCCTTACCTCTGGCACCAGGGTTATAAAAAGATAGATTATTTAGTCTGCAGCCATTATCATCCTGACCATGCCGGGGGACTGGTTTCTTTAGCCAGAAACTTTAGAGTTAAAGAGTTCTGGTTTTCCGAGCAGGGAACCGGAACAGAACTGGAAAATAGAATTCTGGAATCTCTCTCCCCAAAGGTAAAAAAAAGGCGGATAATGGCCGGAATGAAAAGGGAGATAGCTGGGTCCTCAATAGAAATAATCTACCCTGATGAAACTGCCCTGACTATTTTTAAGCCAGGAAACGACCTGTCAGCGGTCATCAGATTAAAATCAGGGAGACAATCATTCCTTTTTACTGGAGATATTACCAGAACAGTCGAAGAGTATCTGTCAAATAATTGGCCAGATAAACTCCAGGCCCGGGTCTTAAAAATACCTCATCACGGCAGCCTTTCTTCTTCCAGTAAAATTTTTTTGAAGACTGTTTCTCCTGACTGGGCAGTAATTCCTGCCGGTCGCAACAACCTCTACGGTTTCCCCAACAGCGAGATTTTATCAAGGCTGAATGAAGTCGGCGTTGAGGTTCTTCGCACAGACCGGGATGGAGCAGTTC
>JAQULR010000019.1:27922-31821 GCA_028749205.1 Acidobacteriota bacterium
ATACAGGCAGTTGACAGCCTTTGGCTAAAGGATATATTATTATCAAGGGATGAAAAATGATTAGAAAAGTTCTTTCTATGTTTATTGCTTTCAGTTTTTGCGGCCTGACCCTGGTCTTGGCCCAGGAAGAGAGTTTAGTTGAACTGGCAAAAAAAGAACGGGAACGCCGCGAGAGCCTTAAAGAACAGAAAGTCAAGGTCATTACCAACAAAGACCTGGAAAATCTGACCAAAACCGAGGCTCTAACCCTTCCACCACAGCCTAAAGACCCAGCTACCCAGCCGCGCCAACTATCTGAAGCAACCTCGGGCAGCTCGGTTCCTTCAGTAGTCCACCGGGTTACCGTTGAGAACCCCCCTGAGCAAATACCGACTGAAGGCCGGGCCTCGGTCTCTTCTCAGTCTTCTGGTTTAGATGTTGCGACGACTTCCCTCGAAGAGGCCTGGAAAAAGGCTCAGGAATATGTAGAGCTCCTGACCTTAAAAATGAATCAGCTTTGGGCCGAATTTTACAGTCAGACTGGTATGAAATCACAGGACTATATTCAGCAACAAATAAGCGAAACCTATGATAAGCTACTTAAAGCCCAGGAAGAAGAAGCCAGGCTGCGAAAAGAGTACGAAAATCAAATCAACCGCCAGAAAAGTGCCTCGGCCCCATCCATCTGGATAAGATAACCCCTAAGGTTTTTGAGAATTTCAGAAACCCTCGTAAGGAAATCCTTTTTCCCCTTTATCTATCAGAATCAATTCTAAAAATGATCAAAGGTTCTAATAAGTCAGGCAGAGATAACTGTTTTGCTCTTTTTACTTTATCAGAGCCGCTCCCGGCCAGATTCAGTCTCCGATAACTCAGGGCTTCGCGGCAAATTGAAACATAAAATTAGCGAAAATAGACCTTATCGATTTTGAGTCCTACTTTCTTGTCCTCTTTGATATCAGGGTAAATCTCACTTAACCCCACAGTTTTATCTACCTTAATAGTCAGAGCCATTTCTGGTTGAGATTCAGGGTCGGGAGGCGAAATCGAAAAAACTTTCTGAAAGCCTCCGACTTCAGTCACGAATTCACTTAGCAGGCTCCCATTAAGAAATAGGGAGACTTTCTGGCCTTCAAGGAAACTTTGGCCTTTTATCATTAATGTGGCCGGCTGGCCTAAGTTCTTTAGAAGACAGGTAGCTGTCGTCTTAGTCCAGAGTTCATAAGCTGGGCCGATGGCCATGGTGGGAACTTTCTTCACTCTTTCCCAGCCATCAAGAAAAACCACTACCGGGGCCTCTGGCGGACAGCAAAGAATTTTTATTTTTCTGGAGTCAAGAACTATTGGTTGAGTCAAGTCTGCTCCAGTTAAGCGCAATTTGAAATTAATCTTCTGGCCAGAAGCAACCGCCGGGTCAAATGGGTCTATAAACTTCGGAATATAAATATGTTTTTTAATCTCATAGACCCGGCTGGCAATCCATTTCGAGGTAGGCACCTCAGGTTCGAGCCGCTCTTCGAATAAGGTTTCTCCTTGCCAGTCAGCGACAGCCTCAATTTGATAGTCTTTCCCTAAGGGCTTAAAATCTGAGGTAGTTATGAACTTGATTATTAAGCTGGTCACCAGGTCATCAGTTAGCACTTTTTCTCCAAATTCTAAACTCACAGCCAGCCCTTTAATAGGCGACTGGCCTGAACAGGCTAAAAAACTGCCTACCACCAGAATACAAATCAACAGGTTAAGTCTGGTCCGGAGAGTCCAGAACTTTTTGTCTTTTTCTGGATTAGTTTTAACCATCAATGTCCTGTTAATATAACCACCTTAAACTGCTTACCAGGATATTGCTGATAACCTAACCCCCTTCCCTCCTCAGCACTATTTATCGCCCTTATTACGATTGACCCGGGTTATTCGCTTCCACCGGAGGAAAATCTACTTAACCTCCAGGTGCCTTAGAAGGCGAAACCCCACACCGAAAGCCGCGCTGAATTTACCACCGGGGCTTGCTGGTGCCTGGCGAAATCGTATCATGCCCCGATTTTCATCTCAACTCTCAATTAAGCTCTCAAGACATATTCACTTTAATGAACAATGAGGGGTAATTATAATAAAACAGCCTCCGATAATCAAAGCCCCAGACTTCGATAATAAGAATAATTCTTGCTCAGACTTTCGCTGGTTGAAAATCTGCTGGTTATCACTTATTATTAAGCCATCCTTCAGGTATGATCTAAGGCAAGATTATTTAGGAGAGTAGACTTGACAAACCTAAAACCTAAAAATAAAAAGCCCGCCCAAAAAGAGCCTGTTTTCCACCGACCTTCTGGACGAGCCTATGACCAGCTCAGGCCGGTGGTAATAAAACCTAATTATTTAGATTTCGCCGAGGGCTCAGCCTGTATTGAGGTGGGCAAAACCAGGGTGGTGGCCACGGCTACTACTGAAGAAAAAGTCCCTCATTTCCTCAAAGGCACTGGCTCTGGCTGGATAACCGCTGAGTATTCGATGCTGCCCCGGTCAACAGAAAAAAGAACCCCTCGCGAAAGGAATCAGGGGAAAATATCTGGCCGAAGCCAGGAAATTCAACGACTGATAGGGCGGGCTCTAAGAACCACTACTGACCTGTCTCTTATAGGTGAAAGAACCATTATCATAGACTGCGATGTTATCCAGGCAGATGGCGGTACCAGGACGGCAGCGGTCAATGCTGGCTGTATTGCCCTGGCTTTGTGTTTTAAGAAAATGCTGGAAGAAGGGTTAATTCAGACCTTTCCTCTTCGTCATCTGGTAGCCGCCGTCAGTGTTGGCCTGGTAGGAGGGCAACGGCTTCTTGACCTGGACTATCAAGAAGATTCCCAGGCTGAAGTTGATATGAATGTAATCGAGACCGATGATGGCAGATTAGTAGAAGTTCAGGCTGCAGCCGAAAAGCTGGCTTTCTCCAGACAGGAACTCAACCGGCTCTTAAAACTGGCTGATAAAGGAGTCCAGGAAATTCTTGAGGCCCAGAGGGCTGTCCTGAAAAAAATCCATCCAGTTTTTGTAGCTTACTGAATAACAAGATATTCTGCCTCTCTTTGGAAACCACCAGCCTTTTATTCAGTTCTTTTATCTCAGTTTCCTCACCGATCCAGTTTTTGGTCGATTAGAGCTAAACCTTAGTTCTACCCTCTCTATTCTGGATACCATATATCAAACTAGAGAAATATTTGTCTTGACTTTGGATTTTAGAAGAATTAATATCGTTTCTTGATAAAAAGCTCCTTTCAATATAGCCTGAAAAGGAAAAAGTTAGAAAAGCAAATGATTAGAAAGACGGGCGTCCCTTTTTCCCAGATCTCCAGACTGCTTAGCCCGTCTGAAGTCCCCGAATTTATCATAAAAATATCATAACCTGAGGGAGGTTATTATGTCCTTAACCACCTGGCTTATAATTATCGGCGTCATCGTCGTTGTTCTGGTTTTGCTTGGTCTGATATTAGCGGCACAGTACCGAAAAGTCGGCCCAAATGAGGCTCTGATCATCGCTGGCGGCCGAAAGCGAACCGTAACCCTTCCTGATGGATCAAAGAGGAAAGTTGGTTATAGATACAAGCTCGGCGGAGGTACCTTTGTCTGGCCGTTTATAGAAAAGGTTTACGTTCTGCCACTTGAAGTTATCACTCTGTTTATTAAGACCCCAGAGGTTTTGACCAACGGAGGAATTCCCATCCTGGCCGAAGCTTCTGCCCAGGTCAAGATTGATTCTACCGACCTGGCTATCAGGCTGGCTGCTGAGCAGTTCCTGGGAAGTGGTAAAGAAGGCATTCGGGATGTAGCTATGAACGTTCTGGAAGGTAAGGTTAGAGAAGTCATCGGCACGATGACGGTGGAGCAGATTTACCGTGGCCGGCAGGAATTCTCCAGGAAAGTGTTCGAAG
>JAQULR010000052.1 GCA_028749205.1 Acidobacteriota bacterium
GTTCGCAACCTGGAGCTGATAAAAAATCAGCGGAGTGGCCAGGTGGCCGGGTCTCTTCTTGGGGTAATTGACTTTACTCTAACTGCTCCTGGTGCCCGGCTGTTGAAAAACTGGCTGTTGCATCCTTTGCTGGATAGCCGTGAGGTTGGACGACGTCAGGAGGCCATAGAGGAAAGCCTGAATCAACCGATTGTCAGGCAGGAAATAAGGAATCTCCTGGACCAGATTATGGACCTGGAAAAGCTGATCACCAAGATCTCTATGGCTGTAGCCAGTCCTAAAGATCTAGTAGCTTTAAAGAAGTCTCTCTGGCCTCTTCCTGAAATAGAAAATCAACTTCAAAGTTTATCGTCTGACTATTTTGATGAATTCAAAGCTAGTTGGGATAACCTTCAGGATGTGGCCGGGTTGATAGACCGGGCCATTCTGGATGAGCCGGCTTACCTGCTTCAGGAGGGTGGCCTGATTAAAGAAGGTTTTAACCAAGAACTGGATGAGTTGAGACAGATTAGCCACTCAGGCAAAAGCTTCATAGCTCAAATAGAAAGAAGGGAACGACAAAGAACCGGTATTTCTTCGTTAAAAGTTAGATACAACAAGGTCTTTGGCTATTACCTGGAAGTAACCAAGGCCAACCTTCATCTGGTTCCAGATGATTATGAGCGTAAGCAGACTTTGGTTAATAGTGAAAGATTTATTACACCCGAGCTAAAGGAATATGAAGACCGAGTTTTAAGAGCTGAAACCAAAAGTAAGGAGCTGGAATATCAGCTTTTTATTGAAGTGAGAAACGAGATTGGCAACCAGATTTCTCGTCTTCACCAGATGGCCCAAAACCTGGCTTCTTTGGATGTCCTGCTGTCTCTGGGTGAACTGGCCCACCAGAGAAATTACTGCCGGCCAGAAGTTAATGATAGCGATATCATTGCTATATCAGAGGGAAGGCATCCAGTGATTGAAGTTGTTCAGAGTGATCCCTTTATCCCCAACGATACTTACCTGGACCGAGCTGAAAATCAGATTTTGATAATCACTGGGCCGAATATGGGGGGAAAATCAACCTACTTGAGACAGGTGGCTTTAATCTGCATTTTGGCCCAGATGGGTTCATTTGTTCCGGCCAGTGAAGCCAGGATCGGGCTGGTCGACAGAATATTTACCAGAGTTGGAGCTATGGATTTTTTAACGGCCGGCCAGTCAACTTTTATGGTGGAAATGGTCGAGACTGCCAGGATACTAAACAACGCTGGTGCCCGCAGCCTCATTTTACTGGATGAAGTCGGACGTGGAACTAGTACCTTTGATGGTTTGAGCATCGCCTGGGCAGTGGCCGAATACCTGCACCAGCTGGAACCAGCCAGGCCCAAAACTCTATTTGCCACTCACTACCATGAATTAACTGAACTGGCTTTAACCTTTCCCCGAATTAAAAACTTTCACCTGGCTGTTCAGGAATGGCAGGATACAGTTATCTTTCTCAGGAAGATAAAACCCGGACCATCAGACCGCAGCTATGGGCTTCAAGTAGCTAGATTAGCCGGCTTACCAGAAGAAATAATTAAAAGGGCAAAAGAAATCCTGTCCAACCTTGAAAGACAGGAACTCGATGATCAAGGTCAGCCCCGGCTGGCCTATCACCTTAATAATAAGGACCGTTCCCAGCTTTTATTGTTTCCTGAAGATCAAGAAAGAGCCAAACTGGAAAAATTAAAAGAATCCCTTCTATCGATCGAACCTGAAAAGCTTACCCCTCTGCAGGCCTTGCAGTTAATTTCAGAATTAAAGGAAGAAATCTACCGGAACGGGAAAAGCTAAAATTTCTCTGAGTCGTCCTCATTATCTAGAATCTCCTCTTCATCCTCGTAAATATCAGCCTCATATAGACCAGTTTCAATTTCTATTTTTCTTTCTTCAATAGTCTCAGCAAATTCCACCTCGTCCTGAAAATGTCTTAGAAAGCTACTGGCGGAATCTGTGTAGCAGAGTTCGAGATAGTCATCTTCAATCAGGCAGAAAACCGACATTTGATGTGATTCATTAAGGCTGCCTACTGTTTCAATGATATCTGCCACTTTTTTCAGAGCATCCAATGTGGCCCAGCTATAAATTTCGATTTCTTCCATTTCTAACTCCTTGAGCAAAAAATATCTATTTTTTAATACTTGTCAAGTGGTAAATAACTTAAAAGTCAAAACTGTCTCAGTGGCACTAAGATACACAACGTACTGGTTCCCTGAGGGTGGGGGCCAGGGATAGCCTACCACCTCAGTTGAATCACCTAAAGAAATATGTTATCTAAAGGCCTGTCTTATTGATAATACTCTTTATCTATAGCTATAATATAAAAAAAGGAGATGACCATGAGATGGGATAGATTAACTGTTATGTCTCAAGAAGCCTTTCAGCTTGCCCAAGCCAAAGCTTTAGAGCTTGGACATCAGGAACTCCGTCCAGAACACCTTCTATGGAGCTTTTTAGCTCAAGAGGGGAACATTGTTAAAAATCTACTAAACAAAATTGAAATCAGCCCAGCAGAATTACACCAGGAACTTAACCAGGTGCTAAACAAATTACCCAGAGTCGAGGGTGGAGGTGAGATTTATCTATCTTCGCAATTAGGAGAAGTGATGGCTGAAGCTGAAAAGGAAGCTGAAAAACTTAAAGATGAGTACATTTCTACCGAACACATTTTTCTGGGCATGCTCCATCTAAAAAACCTGGACATAAACCGTCTGTTGAGCCGGTTTAAAATTGACGAGAATAAAGTGTTAAAAGCTCTAATGGAAATTCGGGGCAGCCAGAGAATCACTGACCCGGAGCCTGAGTCCAAATACCAGGCTCTGGAAAAATATACCAGGGACCTGACTGCCTTTGCCAGGCAGGGAAAGATGGATCCGGTTATTGGCCGGGAAGAGGAAATTCGCCGGGTGATTCAGGTTTTGTCTCGCAGAACAAAAAACAATCCAGTTCTTATCGGAGAAGCCGGAGTGGGTAAAACGGCGATTGTTGAAGGGCTGGCTCAGAGGGTGGCCAATGGAGATGTTCCTCAGTCGCTCAAGAATAAAAGGCTGCTGGCCCTGGACATGGGATCACTGGTGGCCGGGACAAAATACCGCGGAGAGTTTGAAGATAGACTAAAAGCTGTTTTAAAAGAGATAAAAGAGTCAGGTAACGTTATTCTGTTCATAGATGAACTTCATACTATTGTCGGAGCTGGGGCAGCCGAGGGAGCGGTTGATGCTTCCAACATGTTAAAACCAGCCCTGGCCAGAGGAGAACTTAGATGCATCGGCGCCACAACTCTCAATGAGTACAAAAAATATATTGAAAAGGACGCGGCTTTAGAAAGGCGATTTCAACCAGTATTCGTGGGTGAGCCTTCGGTAGAAGAAACGATTTCCATCCTCCGTGGACTTAAAGAAAAATATGAAGTCCACCATGGAGTCAAGATTAAAGATTCAGCTCTGGTGGCAGCGGCGGTGCTTTCTAACCGTTACATCAGCAACCGGTTTCTGCCAGATAAGGCTATTGACCTGATTGATGAAGCTGCTTCGCGTATTAGGGTCCAGCTGGATAGCATGCCAGAAGAAATAGATGAGTTGGAAAGAAAAATTACTCAGTTAGAGATTGAGAAGCAAGCTCTGAAAAAAGAGAAAGACCGAACTTCTGCTGATCGGTTGGAAAAGATTGAGAAGGAACTTGCTAACCTCAAAGAACAAAGCCAGGCTTTAAAAGCTCAGTGGAAAAGAGAAAAGGATATCATTGACCAGATCAACCGCCTGAAAGAGCAGATGGATACCCTGAAAATAGAAGAACAAAGTGCTGAAAGAAAAGGAGACCTGGAAAGAGTAGCAGAAATTCGCTATGGCCAGTTAATTGAATTAGATAAGCAAGTCCAACGGCTATCAGCTGAACTTAACCAGATGCAAGAAAAAGGCAAGATGCTAAAGGAAGAGGTAGATGAAGAGGATGTGGCTGAGGTGGTTAGCCGCTGGACAGGTATTCCGGTTTCTAAGATGCTCGAAGGAGAAGTGGAGAGGCTGCTTAAGATGGAAGAAATTCTTTCCAAAAGGGTAATCGGTCAAGAACAAGCAATAAGAGCGGTAGCTAATACTATTCGCCGAGCCAGGGCCGGTTTGCAGGAGCCAACCAGACCGATCGGCTCTTTTATGTTTCTTGGGCCGACCGGCGTTGGTAAAACGGAATTAGCCAGAGCTCTGGCAGAGTTTTTATTCAATGATGAAAAAGCTATGGTCAGATTAGACATGTCTGAATATATGGAAAAACACACTGTGGCTAGATTGATTGGAGCTCCGCCCGGTTACGTGGGCTATGAAGAAGGTGGCCAGCTTACCGAGGCGGTTAAAAGACGTCCCTATTCCTTAATCCTTTTGGACGAGGTGGAAAAGGCTCATCCTGATGTCTTTAACATCCTGCTGCAGATTCTGGATGATGGCCGGTTGACCGATGGCAAAGGCACCACCGTGGATTTTCGAAATACCCTGATTATCATGACTTCCAACCTCGGCAGCCAGGTAATCAAAGAGCTGAGTCATGATTATGAAACTATGGAAAAAGAAATCCATAAAATTCTGGAAAGCCATTTTAAGCCCGAATTTTTGAACCGGATAGATGAAATAATCATTTTTAAACCGTTAAGTAAAGAAGTTATCTTCAAAATTATTGATTTACAGATAGAATTGCTGAAAAAGAGACTTCAGGAAAAGAAAATTGATCTGGTGATTAAAAACAAAGCCAGAGAGTTGCTGGCCGAGAAGGGTTTTGACCCAGTCTACGGCGCCAGACCCCTGAAGAGGACGATTCAAAAAGAAGTTGAGAATCCTTTAGCTCTCAAAATTCTGGCCAATGAATTTAAAGGAGGTGACATAGTTGAGATTGAGGCTGACCGTGAAGGCGGGATAATCTTCAAGAAAAAATAGCCGGTTGGTTTAAAGGACAAATCACCAGAAAAAAGTCTTTTCAGAAGTTGGTCCAGGAGTGCGGAGAAGACTTATGACGGGGGCCAATATCTGAGAAATTAAGCCAAAAATGGCCAGGGACGGAATTGAACCGCCGACGCAGGGATTTTCAGTCCCTCGCTCTACCGTCTGAGCTACCTGGCCAACAGCCTATTACTCGCTGCTTAACAGCGTTTATTAGTATATTTATCCAGTTTAGCAAAGTCAACTGGTTAAATTGAAAAGAATATCTGGCTGTGTTATCCTAAAAAAGGAGAAACGGATGACTGAGGAAAAAATCAAAGAAAGGCTTCTTCAAAATAGCCAGGAATTCAGGAAAATATATGAGGAACATCAACGGTGTGAGCAATCTCTGGCCGGACTTCGGTCCAGGAGCTTTCTGACTGAAGAAGAAAGACTGCAGGAAAAGGTGCTGAAAAAGAAAAAATTAAGGCTCAAGGATGAAATGTACCAAATGATTCTGGAGTTTGAAAGGCAGTCTGGTCGTAATGTCTAAGGTGTCCGAGCCAGGAATCAGGATAGGTCTCATTGGAACAGATTCCCTCCGGGCTAAGGAAATCAAGAGTCTCTTAAGTTCCAGCAAGTTTCCCTTAAGATCTATCGAATTCTACGATCCAGAGGTAGCTGAAGAATACGGTAAGCTAACTGAATTCCAGGATGAACCCAAGGTCATTCATCATCCTTATCCTGAACTTCTCGAAGGTCTGGACCTGGTTTTTTTGGCGGCAGATAGAGAAACTAATAGAAAATTTGGTCTGATAGCCAGGGATAAAGGCTTTATAGCAATTGATCTTGAGCAAAGCTTCAGCGACCAACCTGAAGTCCCGGTGATTGTGGCTGGGCTGAATGATAAGTCTCTCCAAAAGAAAGATATTTATCTGGTTTCTAACCCCCACCCGGTAACTATCTTTTTAAGTCATGTTTTCTCAGCAGTTAAGGCTACCTTTCCGCTCAGGAAAGCCCTGTCGATGGTTTTACAACCTGTCTCGGCCTATGAAAATGAGGGCATAGAAGAACTGGCTGAGCAGAGTTATGCGCTGCTCTCTAGCAGCAGTCTGAGCCGGAAAGTTTTTGATGACCAGATAGCTTTCAATTTGCTGCCCGGTCTGGGAGAAGTTGACCGAAATGGCTTCTCAGCTCGGGAGAAACAGATTATCCAGGAACTTAAGAGTGTTCTGAAACCTGAGTTCCCCTTGAGTCTTTCTTTAGTGCAAGCCCCAGTATTTCATGTTTATTCAATTATGGTCTATTTAGAGTTGGAAAATAATCCTGAGCTGGAAGAACTGAGCAAAGTTTTCAAGAGTAAAGCAATCTTCAAGCTCAACCCTGGCAGCTCTAATAAGCAGATCTCCAACCTCAGAGTGGCCGGGAAAGAAAAGATTTTTATCGGTCACTTAAAAAAAGACCAGTCCATACCCGGTGGTTTCTGGCTATGGGTGGCGGCTGATAATCTGACAGCCGGTTCGGCTATAAATGCCTTGGAAATTGCTAGAAAATTACTGGGATTGAAATGATTTAAGTAAACCAAGAGGTGTCTGGTATGCGGAGTATGACTGGTTTTGCTGAAAAAACTTTTAACTCTCCGGATTTAAGGGTAAAAATTTTTATCAAGACCCTTAATCACCGCTTTTTTGACTGGGTTTACAAAGGAAGTGGCATCGGACAGCTTGAAAACCAGCTAAGAGCTGCCTGTCAGAAAAAAGTCCTGAGAGGACGGGTAGAAATATACTTGCAGCTGGATTTTCTTTCTCCCGAGAGTTGGATTTTTTCCGTCAACCAGCCATTGCTGGCAAAAATTGTCTCTGAAATGAAGAGCCTCTCAAAAAAGGTGGAGTTGCCTTTTTCGCTCACTCTGGAACAATTTTTTCAGGTGCCTCAGCTGGTTAGCGTCAGCCAAAAAGAATTGAGCCGGAAGGAAAAGAGTTTTATTTTATCGGCTTTTGAAAAAACTCTTGAAGAAATTACCTGCCAAAGAGAAAAAGAGGGTCGGGAGATTGCCCGTCAGTTAAGCCGTCATCTTAGTTCAATCAAGAAATCCTTAGCGGAAATTGAAAGAATATTTCAAAAGCAGCCTGAGGAGCTAAAAACCAAACTGGAAAGGAAGCTGAGGGACCTTAATCATAACAATCTGTCGAAGGAAAGACTGTCGGAAGAGGTAGCCTACCTGATGCAGAGGTTTGATCTGGCCGAGGAGATAAACAGGCTAAAAATACATCTGATGGGTTTCTCTGAGTTAATTAAACCTGAAGCTGGAGAATCAGTTGGGAAAAAACTGGATTTCTTAGCTCAAGAAATGTCGCGGGAAGCTAACACCCTGAACTCCAAGGCCCAGGATCTGAGCATAATAAGGCATTGTCTTAAAATTAAGAATGAAATTGAGAGTATCAGACAGCAAGTTCAAAATCTGGAATAGGGCAGAAAATAACACAATCCTGAAGGTTGAGGAGGGAACAGGCCAAGATGATATATGTTATTTCCGGACCATCAGGCTGCGGGAAATCAACTTTGATTAAAAATCTAGTTTCCCGGCTGCCGGGACTACAGTTCTCTGTGTCCCATACTACCAGGCCGGTCAGGCCAGGAGAGGTTGACGGCCAGGATTACTATTTTGTTACCCTGGAAGAGTTTAAGAAAATGAAAGAGAGGGGTGCTTTCCTGGAGTGGGCGGTGGTTCATGGGGAGTACTATGGGACCTCCTATGAAGAGGTAAAAAAGAAACAACTGAAAGGTGACCTGCTCCTGGATATTGATGTTCAGGGGGCTTACCAGCTAAAAGAGAAACTG
>JAQULR010000020.1 GCA_028749205.1 Acidobacteriota bacterium
CTGGTGAGAGGCTGGCCGGCTTTAACCGCTGATTTGCAAGCCATAGTGGATAGAAGCCTCTGCCTTCTATCCTTGAATTTATTGTCCTCAGCCTCTTCTAAAAGGGATAGAAGGACAGAAGTTGCCTCGTCATCCTTAAAAACATCGGGATATTCCTTTAAGGCAAAGCTTCCTCCGCTCATCGGTTCGAGTCTGAAGCCAAGCTCTTCCAGGTCAGTCTGAAGGGCCTGATAATTAACCTGCTGTCCTGGAGTCAGCTCTAATACCGCCGGGAAGAGCATCTGTTTAGAGGCCCAGTTCCGGGATCTTTCCAGTTCCAGAAACTTCTCGAAGAGTACTCGCTCGTGAGCATTATGCTGGTCGATGATAAAAACCGCTTCTTCAGAGACAGCAATGATATAAGAATTTAGGTATTGACCCAAAACTTTAACTGGCCTTTCCCTGTCCTCCAGCCTTGTGTCTGATATTCCCTCTGCCGGCCAATCTTGTATTTTGTAGCTTTTGAAAATCGCTGTCCTGGCCTCTGGAAATTCAGCCCCAGATTCTGCCACGAAAAGACGACCGGAACTGTCGGGGCTACTTTCCGGGATAGCTTCTGTCTTTTCTTCCTTTTTTTTAATGATAATAGGTTTAACTAAGCTTTCCTCCCGCGAAGCCAGTTCCACCCCTCTTAGGATCAGCCGAAAGATCTGCTGGGCCTCTCGAAACCTGACTTCGGCCTTAGCTGGATGGACATTGACATCAACCTGGTCAAAGGGAATATTCAGAAATATGAAGCTCTCCGGGTATTTTGGTTTTTCCAGAAGCCCTACATAAGCTTGACTCAGAGCCGCCGTTAACATCCGATCCTTTACCGGGCGTCGGTTGATAAAGAAAAACTGATGATGGCGATCAAGCCGGCCAGAAAAAGGCCTGGAAGTCAATCCATAAATCCTGTTATCTCCTTCTTCATAATCCAGGTCCATCAGGCTATCCAGAACTTTCTTGCCAAAAAGCTGATAAACCCGTTCCCGGAGAGAAGAGACGGCCGGACAGTTGATAAGTTCTTTCTGATTGCTGGTCAGGACAAATTTTACTTCCGGAAAAGCCAGGGCCGTAGTGGTAATATAATTAGTAACCAGGCTCAGTTCAGAGCGCTCTGACCGCAAAAATTTCTGGCGGGCTGGCAGGTTAAAAAACAAGTCTCGGACTTCGACCAGGGTTCCTCGTGGGAAAGCACTTTCAGTAAACCGGATAAGTTTGTTTCCTTCTCTTTCTATCTGGTAGCCTTTTTCCCCCGAGCCATCGCTGGTTTTTAGAATAACCTTAGAGACCGCCGAGATACTGGCTAAGGCTTCTCCCCGGAAACCCAGGGTGGCGATTCTTTCCAGGTCAGCCTCGGTGCTGATTTTGCTGGTAGCATGACGCTTAAAACAAAGAGCGGCATCTTCCTGAGCCATCCCCCGGCCATTATCGAAAACCCTGATAAGTTTTTTCCCGCCTGCTATTAGTTCAACTTTTATTTCTGAGGCTCCAGCATCGAGTGAATTCTCCACCAGCTCCTTAACTACGGAGACCGGCCTTTCAACCACTTCGCCAGCAGCGATTTTGGAGGAGACTTCAGCCGGGAGGATTTTTATCTGAGCCATCAGACAATCTCTCCTCTGACTCCCACTGAGCTAACCTCCGAAATCCTGACTCTGAGGAATTGCTTTGGCCTTAATTTCTGGCCACTTTCTACCTTGGCTTTTATGTAGTTATGGGTCAGGACTTCAGCCCAGGATTCTTTTGTCTTGACGACGATAGAAGGAACTATTTTCCCTAAAAAAGTTTTTTGAAAGGCCAAGCTCTTCTCGCGAGACAGCCGGCGCAGTTGCTGTGATCTGGCCTTCTTCAGGTTATCTGGTATCTGGGGCCAACCAGCGGCTGGAGTTCCGGGCCGTGGGGAAAAAGAGAAAATATGAAAATAATTAAGCGGAGAAGATTTTAGAAAATTTTTTAAGTAGTCAAAATCAGCCTCTTCTTCTCCCGGAAAACCAACTATTATATCGGCTCCTAAGCTGGCTTCAGGCCTTTTGGCCCTAAGGAAAGTCAGGATTTTCCAATAGTCCTCAGGGGAACTCTTCCTACCCATTTTTCTCAGGACTCCTTCTGAGGCATGCTGGAACGAAAGATGATAATGAGGGCAAATTTTTTTCTCTGACACCAGTAATGTCAGTAATTCTTCCGGCATTAATCGAGGGTCTAAAGAACTCAATCTGATAAGCTCAAGGCCTTCAACTGAGACCAGAGCTTCGAGCAAATCCGCCAGGGACTTTTTTGGTCTTAGATCCTGCCCGTAGGCACAAAGATGAATTCCGGTGAGAACCAATTCTCGGTAGCCCTGGTCAACCGCCCGGCCAGCCCTCTCTAAAACTTGCTTAAGAGGCAGACTCCGGCTTGACCCCCTCAAAGAGGGAATTATACAGAAAGTGCAATGGGCCCCGCAGCCATCCTGAACTTTGACCAGGGCTCTTGACCTAAAAGGTTTCCCAGCAGCCGCATCTTTTCTGCCACCGGCCAGACTTATCAGCTCTTCAGCCAGATCGTCTTTTAAGAAATTAGGAATTACGCTGGCAGGCTTGATGTTTTCTCCCAGCCAGTCTTCAGCTTCGTCGGTCAGGCATCCGGTAATTATAATCCGGCTTTCAGGCGACTCTCTCTTAACTTTCCTTAGAAATTGCCTGAGGTCAGCCTCAGCTCTGGCCGTCAGAGCACAGGAATTCACTACCACGGTTTCTGCTGTTCGCCAGTCCCTGGCCACCGTCAGGCCAGCTTCAGTCAGCCGGTCGGCCCAGTCAAAAGCTTCAGCCTGGTTAACCCGGCAGCCGAAGTTATGAATGAAGACCGAGCTCATATTTTTTCTTTAAGCCTCCTGGAGCTCTCTTCAACTTTCTCCACCATTTGGAACCGATAGGTTTCCAGCCGGGCTTTAAGCTCAGAATCGGACACGGCTAAAATTGAAATAGCTAACAACGCGGCGTTTGCTCCTCCGGTTTTCCCCAGGGCTACGGTGGCCACTGGAACTCCCCTCGGCATCTGAACAATAGACAGAAGGGCATCCAGTCCAGCCAAGGCCTGACTTTCTACCGGGACTCCGATTACCGGCAATACTGTATGGGCAGCAACCACTCCGGGAAGGTGAGCTGCCTTACCGGCCACCGCAATAAACACCCGGGCACCCTGCTGCTCAGCTTCTTTTATTAGATGAACCGTCCTTTCCGGAGAGCGGTGAGCCGAAGTAACCTCCAGACCGAAAGAAACCCGAAATTCTTTCAGGATTTCCAGGCCATCTTTGATTACTTCAAAATCAGAATCACTACCAAGAAAAATACTTACTTTCATTTGATCTCCCTCATAGCTCCGATATCCTTCCGGTAAAACATATTATCAAAATAAATCACCGGAATGCTGTCGTAAATTTTTTTCATGGTCTGCTGCAGCGTAGCTTCGCGGGCACAGACATTTAACACCCGGCCTCCATTAGTGTAAAACTGATCATTGACCAGGCTGGTGCCGGCATGGAAAATTATTAGCCCGGGGACTTTTTCAGCTTCCTCCAACCCAGCAATTAATTTACCCTTCTCATATTTGCCCGGATAGCCACCTGAGGCTAAGACCACACAGCCGGCCACATTTAAGCTCCATTTTATTTCATCCTTGATTAGATCTTCTTCCACCACTGACATCAGGACTTCCACCAGGTCAGATTCCATTCTGAGCATCTGAACCTGGGTTTCGGGGTCACCGAACCGGCAGTTGTACTCCAGAACCTTAGGGCCATCAGAGGTTAGCATTAAACCGGCATAAAGAGTTCCTTTAAACCGCCGCCCTTCTTCCAGCAATCTGGTGATTGTCGGGAAAATTATCTCATCTATTATCTTGCCGAACAACTTTTCTGTCACAAAGGGTGAAGGTGAGATGGCTCCCATGCCCCCGGTGTTTGGACCTTTATCTCCATCATAGGCGGCTTTATGGTCCATAGTGGTGACCAGAGGTTGAATTCTGACTCCGTCGGTTAGAACGATAAAAGACAGCTCCCGCCCTTTAAGCCGCTCTTCTATAATCACCCGCTCGCCTGCCGGGCCGAACTTTTTCTTAACCATCATTTCTATGATGGTATCTTCAGCTCTTTTAATATTGGGGCAAATAGCTACACCCTTCCCGGCCGCCAGACCATCAGCCTTAATAACTACCGGAAATTCGAATTCTCCCGAATTCAGGATTTTCAAGGCCTCATCCTGGGTGGTAGCTACCTTGAACCTACCAGTTGGAATCCGGTGCCTATCCATAAATTCTTTGGCAAAAACTTTGCTTCTCTCGATCTCAGCCGCTTTTTTATTCGGTCCATAAATCTTAAGGTTGCGCTTTTCAAATTCATCCACCACACCCATGGCCAGGGGAACCTCGGGCCCGACCACGGTCAGATCTATCTTTTTTTCCTCAGCAAACCTGGCTAATAACGACAGGTTGGTTTCTTCAATCGGAACCACCTCGGCTATTTTGGCCATCCCGCCATTTCCAGGAGCGCAGTAGAGCTGCTCACAATGGGGACTCTGGGCTAACTTCCAGGCCAGAGCGTGCTCTCTTCCGCCTGAACCTATCACCAGAATTTTCATCGGCCCTCCTTCAAGCTGTCTGCAGTTGCTTAGCTCTTTTGAGCAGGTTTTCGGCAAGAAAGCTTCCCAGCTCGGGCGAAGGTAAGATGCTCAGCAGAAGCCGGCCGGCCAGTTCCAGGGCCTGTTTTTCTGGCAAGCAATACTGCATAGTCAGAAAGTTCTGTCGATAACGCCTAACCTCATCCTTGACCTGTTTATTCCTTATGACGACTTCAGCAATCAATCCGGCCAGGACTTCAAAGTCCGGCTCTTTCATTCCGAACCTGGTCATTTCCTGCACACCCATTCTGATTCCCGAGGACTCCAGGAAGGTACTATCATCGGGCAGAGCCTGATAGTTGGTGATGATATTGTTATCTTCAAGTCTCCGGGCGATATCCTGCCCGTTACCAAATTGTTTTACTCTTATCAGTACCTGATGAGTCTCGGTGAAACCGTCAGCCTCATCGCCCTCAACAGATATTCCAGCCTGTTTCAAATAACGGGCGAAAGCTTTAGCATTTTCCCTAACTTGATTCTGATAGGCTTCCTTGAATTCGTTCATCTCGTAGGTGGCAAACAGCAGCCCCAGAAGAGTCCCTAAGTGGTGGTTAGAAGTCGAACCAGGGAAAGCCCGGCCCTGGATATCGGTCCAGAGCTTCTTGAAGGGGCTGTTCTCGGGGAAATTTCCAGCCACCACTCCACGCTGAGGACCATAAAAGGTTTTATGGGTGCTGCCGGTAACCACATCAGCTCCCTCCTCAAATGGAGCCTGAAAAGCTCCATAAAGTCCGAGAACATGCGACATGTCATACATCAGAACCGGCCGGTCTGGCCAATCTCTGACCAGATCATAAACAAACCTAACCGGTTCGGAATAGATAAACATGCTTTTGCCAAACACAATCAGCTCTGGCCGGTGCTTTTTTAGCACCTCAGCCAGAAGTTCCAGGTCGGCCTGGTAGGGATTATCCTTACGGACAGGGATGTTGACAACCCTTTCCTTCCCGCTGTCCGGGTCTTCCTCCACCAGGTTAAACAGAGCTCCCATCGGCTGAGAACTCAGATGACCGCCTTTGCCCAGGTCATTATTCATTACCAACCGAAGTCTCCGGAAGGGTTGCCCGGGTTGACGTCCCCGATTAACAAATTTTACCAGCCCTTTGAAAACGACTTCGTTGGCCATCTGTCCGCTGATAGTCCTGAGCTCTACATCGGTGCAGCCAAAATACCGGCCGAGTTCTTTACTGGCCTCTATTTCAACTTCCCGGATGAAATCTGTCCCCTGGTAAAAATATACCTCCTGTCCCTTCATCAGCCGATGTTCAGCATAACGGCCAGAAGGGTCAGAGATTTCAGCCAGTTTGACCAGAAACGAGGCGGTATTCTCCGAAGGGATTAAGTTAAAACACTCCTTCTGCCTCCAAATATTATTCTGTTCAGTTCTGGCACACCAAGCCGAAATTTTATCAGCCAATGTCTCCATCTATATACTCCTTTCTTTGGTAATTCCTTGAACTCTCCAGGCCAAGACCGCCGACCTGAGAGCTTATCTTCAGGTTATTTGAGCTGGTGCAACTCTTGCTCAAGAAGATGGATTTTATCTACCCGGCGCTGGTGGCGGCCACCCTCAAACTCCTCTTTTAGCCAGATTTTTACCAGACTTACAGCTTTCTCAGGGTCAAGGACCCGGCCTCCAAGGGTCAAGCAGTTGGAATTGTTGTGGCTACGGCTGACAGTAGCCGTAAATTCATCCCAGCAGGCAGTAGCGATGATGCCAGGAAATTTGTTAGCCACAACCGCCATACCCAGACCAGTGCCGCAGAATAAAATAGCTCGGTCAAATTCTCCGTTGACTACCCGTCGAGCGGCTTCGGCTCCATAATCAACATAATCCACACTCTCTCCGGGACCGCAGCCGAAATCTTCAAAATCTAAGCCCTCGGCTTGAAGATATTCAATCACCGCTTTCTTTAGTTCATAGCCGGCATGGTCGGAAGCTAAGGCTAATCTCATAAATCAATCCTCCCCTTTTTAATTTTCTGGAAGCCTGAAAATCTATCTCTTAATTTCCTTTAACAAAAGCTATGGCTTCCGGCATGACCTCGATAGCTTTAAGGACTACCGGGTCGGTTTTTCTGGAAACTCTGATACCTTCTTCCAAGCCGATAACCGACGAAAAAATCTCTCGCTTAATTTCATCTTTGATCTCAGCTTCGGCCTCTTCTAACTTGCTTGGCTCATATTTAATTCCATTAGATTTGACGAATTCCAGAAAATCTTCCAGAACCTCAGGCGTGACCTCGAAGTTTTCATCAAAAATTTTCTTACCTGAAACCGTAGCACCTGCTTTTAATTCTTGAGGAAAAACATACCTCTCAGATAAGTTAGTCTGATGCTGGCCAAATTTACGGCCATAACTGAAAAATACTCCTCTAATGAGGAACTCCACAGTCAGTGGCTGGTAGCTGGTCTTAACTTCATAATCCGGACTGATCCCACCTTGACCCAGAACCTTTCTTCCCTTTAAAGTATATTTTACCTCACGTTGTTCATCCGGAGCTTTCTTAGCCAGAAGATAATCCTCCAGGTGAGAATAATCTCTTTGAATCTCCCGGCCGCTGGGAGTTAGATACTTGGCGGTAGTGATAGCTACAGCCATATCGGCGGCTAAAGGAAACACTGTTTGCACCAGCCCCTTCCCCCAAGAATCTTCTCCAACGATTAAGCCCCGGTCATTATCCATAATGGCTCCGGCGACAATCTCTGAGGCGGAGGCTGTTCCTTGATTTATCAAAATAATCAGAGGTAAATATTCATACTGATTATCCCGGCTGGCGTAAAAATCCCGGTTGTAAGCGGGATTGCGACCTCTCATGGAAACTATCTTAGCTCCCTTCGGCAAAAATAGATCAGCCATATCGACTGCTTGAAAGACTGGTCCGCCAGTATTGCCTCTTAGGTCCAGAATCAGACTTTGCATTCCCTCGTTGGTAAGCTCCTCAAGCTTTTCTTCTAATTCAACCACGGTATTCCGGCCGAAGTTCCTGATAAAGATGTAGCCGATTTTCCTGTCCTCATTTAGGATAAAAGAATAAGGGACACTTTTAAGCGGAATCTCTTCCCGGGTGATGGTCAGGTCAAAAGGCTTGTCCAAGCCTTCTCTCATGATGGTTATAGTGACACTGGTTCCTTTTTCTCCCCTTAATTTAACCATAGCTTCGGTGCTGCTCAGTGGCTTGGTACTCTCACCTTCTATGTGGGTTATGACGTCCCCGGGTAGAATGCCCAGCCGCCAGGCGGGGGTCCCTTCTATGGGGGCAATCACCACCAACCTGTCTTCCTGCTTCTGGATCTGGATGCCCAGGCCATAATACTTTCCGGTGTAATCCTCAGTAAAGGTTCTGGCTGACTCCGGATCTAAAAAATAGGAATGAGGATCAAGAGTATCGAGCATTCCTCTTATTGCTGCATAGGTCAGTTTCTGGGGATCCTTTTCTTCATAATACTCCTGTTGTACCAGGCTGCTTAAAGTCATAGTCTTGGCTAAGCCCTGTTGCCAGGGATCAACCCCTACGGTCGAACGGCAAACCAGAAACAGGGCAGGGACTAATAATAAAAGAAATAATAGGCGCTTCGAACTTTTAGTCATAACTGTCTACTTTTATTCTTTTTCAACTAACCTGAATTATTCACCAATAATCCAAGTCAGCCTATTTTCTTCCCGACCCAATAGATTACTCTCGCAAAAAATAAATCTTATCAGAGGCTAAATATAAAGTAAAGCCAGAAAACTATTGTAGCTTGACGCAGACCTGACAAAGGGTTATATTGAGGTGGGTTATAATATGTTTGGGAATATTGGCTTTGCCGAGTTACTCATAATTTTTGTCATCGCTCTGCTTATTTTCGGACCCAAAAAACTGCCTGAGGTAGGGAAATCAGTCGGCCGAGCTATGCGCGAATTCAAAAAGGCTTCTAACGAACTCCGAGATAAAGTAGAAGACGAAATTAATGCCAGCGAAATCAAATCGGAAATTAATAGTGTCACATCTGACCTGAATGAGTTCAAGGATGATTTGAACCAGTATCAGGACAGCTTCAAGAAGGATTTAAAGACCCATGAACCAAAGGAAGGCCAGAAAGTCTCCTGACGAGATGACCTTCCTTGAACATCTCGAGGATCTCAGAAAGCGTTTATTCTATTCTTTTATCGCCATTATAGTAGCCGTAATCCCGTCTTGGGCCTTTAGCCGGCAGCTTTATGATCTGCTGGCCCGACCGGTAACTCAGTATCTGCCGGAAGGCACTAAAATGGCCTTCACCACTCTGACAGCCCCTTTCATGTTATATCTCAAAGTTTCCTTTTTAGCGGCGATTTTTATCACTTCTCCTTTTGTCTTTTATCAACTGTGGATGTTCATCTCCCCTGGCCTCTACCAACGGGAAAAAAAATATGTCATTCCTTTTGTCTTCTTCACCAGCTTCTTTTTTATCCTGGGAGCCCTGTTCGGTTATTATATCGTTTTCCCCTGGGCCTGCCGTTTTTTCATTAATCTTGGCAAAGATTTTCAGCCGGTGATCACCGTTGACCGGTATTTCAGTTTTGCCTTAAAGGTCCTTCTGGGAATTGCTCTGGTTTTTGAATTGCCGACCCTGGTTTATTTCCTTTCAAAAATTGGCGTTATAACTTCCCGCTGGATGGTTAAGAATTTCAAGTATGCAGTTCTGGCAGCTTTCGTCGTGGCGGCTATTATTACCCCAACTCCTGATATAATCACCCAATCTATCGTCGCTGTCCCGATGATTGCTCTCTATGGCCTGAGTATTTTGATTGCCATGGTAGTCGGCAAGAGAAAGGAAAAACAAATCCAGGAAGAAGAGGAAGAATGAACAGGAGACTGACCGAGTTCAGGCTAATCGGGCTGACAGGAACTAATGGGGCTGGTAAAGGAGAAGTGGCAGCTTTCTTCCAGAAAAAAGGTTATGATTATGTTTCTCTATCTGATATCATTCGTGAGGAGCTAAGAGCCAGAGGGCTGGAAGCCAGCCGTGATAACCTGATTGCCTGCGGCAATGAACTCCGGGAAAAATTCGGAGCTGATATTCTGGCCAGGAGAGCTACAAAAAAGATTAAAGGTCCGACAGTCATCGACAGCATCAGGAATTCCAGAGAAATTGAATATCTGAGAAGCTTAGGAGATTTTATTTTGATCGCCGTAGATGCCCCAATAGAAATCAGGTTCGAGAGGGTAAAGAAAAGAGGCCGGGATGAGTCGGCGGTTACTCTGGAAGAGTTTAGAAAAAAAGAGGAGCTGGAAAAAAGCACCGAAGAAAATAGCCAGCAGTTAGAGGCCTGCCTGAAGCTGGCCGACCTGACCATTATCAACGATGGCCAGCTGGAGCAACTGTGGGCAAAACTGGAGGAACTGGGGTGAATAAAAAGAGCCAGAACCAAAAAGAAAAAACCGGCAGCCTTAAAGGGAAAAGCCGGCAGCCAGCTCCAGCCAGAATCTCTAAGGATAAATATTACCTGGGAATTGCCAGAGAAGTCTCCAGGAGAAGCACCTGTTTCCGTCGGTCAATTGGGGCCATCATTGTCCGCGATGACCAGATTATCTCCACTGGCTATGTCGGAGCCCCAAGAAAAACCAAAGACAGCTTAGAGCATGGTTTCTGTCTTCGGGACCGCCTCCATATTCCTCACGGTCAAAGATATGAACTCTGCCGGTCAGTCCACGCCGAACAGAATGCCATCATCAACGCTGCCAGAGCTGGGGTTAGCCTGCTTAATGGTGATATGTTTATCTACGGTAGCGACCCCAAGACCGGTCAGCCCATAGAGGCGTTCCCTTGCTTTATCTGTAAGAAGATGATCATTAATGCCGGCCTGAGAAGAGTAGTTTGTTCGTCATCAGAGGGTAACCTGGAGATCTTCATGGTTGATGACTGGATAAGAGACTGGCAAAAAACCGATATTATCGACGATACTCATCAGTATGGAAAGCCCTATGAAAATAAAACTGAAAAAAAATAGTCTAAAATTCAGGCTTAAAGCCCTCACTGGAAGTCTTATAATTGCGGCTATCCTGGTTGGATTACCTGAGCTTGTGGCTGGTAGGGGCCAGGAACAGGAACCAGCGGCTCTTCCTTCAAGTTTGCTGGAGTTGCTGGGCCTTGAGGTTTCGCCAGAATCCATAGACTATGTTAAGAACAAAACCCAGTTTCAACTTCACACCCTGCTTACAGAACAGCGTCATCCTAAAACCTGGAATCTGAGCGAGAAAATCAAAACCGATGTTCAGGCTGGACTCCACATGCTTTTTTCAGTAGATGAAGACATCTCCTCCCGACTGAAAGAATTATCAGAGTCGCCAGAAGAGGTAATCCAGCTTTCTCAAGAAATAAAAAAGACCCTCCGGGAAGGAAGAAGAATATATATTTACGGCTGCGGAGCAACCGGCCGGCTGGCCAAACAGATGGAAAGTAGTTTCTGGCGGCCTTTCTGGACTTCTCTTCAGACTGACAAAACTATCTGGGGAAAAATAGAAAAGAACTTAGGCTCGGATATTACTGAGAAGCTCACCGGTGAAATGACCGGAGGAGACCGGGCATTGATCTCCTCACTTGAAGGCTTTGAGGACCTCCAGCTCATCGGGCGACTTCAGCTTCAAGACCACGGAATCAACAAAGGCGACCTGGTAATCTGTGTCACCGAGGGTGGGGAAACTTCCTCAGTCATCGGGACGGTGCTAACAGCCCTGGAACAATGGAAAGAATCTCCAGATTATGCCCCGGAAGAAAGCCGGAGAAAATTATACTTTGTCTATAACAATCCGGATGATGTTTTAAGACCGTTTGACCGTAGCCGGGTGGTAATTGAAGAGCCAGGAATCACCAAAATTAACCTGACCACCGGGCCCCAGGCCATCACCGGGTCTACCAGAATGCAGGCCACCACCATTGAGACCTATGTCATCGGGGCGGCTCTCCAGGCGGCTGTTTATGACCTTCTCTCAGATTTTCTGTCAGCCCGAGAGCTTCAAAAAGCTGGCTTTGTCAGAAAATATGACCTGGTGGAAAATCTAAGAGATTTCGACTCTATACTTTTCAGACTGAAGGGAGCGGTGCCGTCCATTGCTTCCTGGACTGAGCTTGAGGCTAAAACTTATGCCGAAAACCATTTCTCCACTTATTTCGCCGCCAAGGCTTTAATTACGGTTTTTATAGACAGCACTGAGAGAAGCCCGACTTTCAGACTCTTTCCTCTGGATACGGTTGAGCAGCCAGCTCGACGCTGCTGGATTCAAGTCTGGACACCGGCCGAGAATAAGCACCAGGCCTGGCTGAGTTTCCTGGGCCGGCCTTTTCGCGGTTTAAGAGAAGACTTTTACCGCCCCCCTTTTGAAAGGGAAGTTGAAGACCCTTACCTCAGGCAAGCAGCTCTGGACAGCCTGAAAAAAGCCGGCGATAATCAACAGGAACTTTATGACTTTTCCTTTTCTGAATTCAACCTGAAAAATAGAGGGCCAGAACCTGGAGATTTAGGCGTGATTGTTTGCCTGAGCCCTGAAGAAAACCATCTTCTGGATAAGAATTCTCCCTTTAGTGAGTTTACCAACCTCTTTCTTAAAACCGGAGCTAAGGTGGTTGTAGTCAGCGTTAATGACCTGACCGAGAAACAAACCGCCAGGCTGGAAAAGAGAATTAGTAATTTTTATAAAGGCTCTGCAGCCCCAGATCAGGGCCAGTTGGTTCAAGTTTACTTAGACCTTGAACAGAAAAATGATCCCTTTCTTCTTAAGCAAAATATCGGTTTGAAGATGATGCTCAATGCCCATTCGACGGCAGTTATGGCTAAACTCGGCCGGGTCGTCGGCAACACCATGACCAATGTCAGCCCCAGTAACCTCAAACTCATTGGCAGAGCCACTTACCTGATTCAATCGCACGTCAATGATGCCCTCCGAAAACCTGCCTGGATAAAACAACATGGAGTCCGCCCGGAGATAATTTACGGTGAAGCTAATGCTGTCCTTTACGACTCCATTGCTTTTTTGAAAGACAAGCAGAATGTAGCTGGACAGACAGCCGAGGTCGGCCTGTCAATTATCAGGATTCTGGAATCGCTCCGGCAGAAAAGAGGAGTTACCAACGAGGAAGCCCTGGGCATACTAAAGGAGCAAGGCCTGGCCGAATATCTGGCCCAGCTCCAATAAATTCACCTGGCTTATTTATAAATTAAATAGTACAGGTTAACCGGGGGTGATTAGAGCTGCTGGCTGGGAGCAGCATAACAGGGCGGTTGAGATCTGGGTCTTCTTTTTTTCGGAGTCTTAACCTGAGGATAGATAAAGATTTCTCCGGCATAATTTCGCAGGACTACCTTTTCATCAGAAATGGACTGGAGGTATTCAGGAATCAATGGAATCTTACCGCCACCACCAGGAGCATCGATAACGTACTGAGGAACAGCCAGACCTGATGTCCAGCCCCTGAGTCCCTGATAGATTTCTAAACCTTTTTCCACCGTCGTCCGGAAGTGGTCAGTTCCCATGACATAATCAGCTTGATAGATGTAGTACGGTCGGACCCGGACTGTCAGCAGCTTCTGCATGAGTTTTCTCATGGTCAGAACATCATCATTAATCCCCTTGAGTAAAACAGTCTGGTTACCCAGAGGAATTCCAGCATCAGCCATCAGGTTCAGGGCTCGGGCTGCTTCTTCGGTAATCTCATCTGGATGGTTAAAATGGACATTAATATAGAGCGGGTGGTATTTTTTCAACATGTTAACCAGTTTTTGGTTGATTCTCTGGGGTAGAAAACAGGGCATCCGGGTGCCCAGGCGAAGAATTTCAATATGGGAAATCCCTCGGAGCTGGCTTAAGATACTTTCGAGCCGGTCGTCACTCAGAATAAGCGGGTCGCCTCCAGAAATGATCACATCCCGAACTTCCCGATGGTCTTTTAGGTAATTAATACCATCTTCTATGTAACGAGGATGGATTTTGGCGGGGTTGCCAACCTTCCTCTTCCTGGTGCAGAAACGGCAGTAAGAAGCACAGCTATGAGAAACCAGAAAAAGGGCCCGGTCGGGATAACGATGAATAATACTGGGAACTGGAGAATCCAGGTCCTCTTCCAGCGGGTCTTCTTCTCCAGAGTTTTGAGCCAGTTCCGCCAAGTCTGGCACGACTTGTTTATAGAGGGGATCGCCTTTTTTCCTGATCAAATTGGCATAATAAGGAGTAATCCGGGTTTTAAAAGCCCGGCTGATTTTCCTAACATTTTCCAGGTCGAGACCAAAGCGTTCAGCAATCTCTTCGGGCGTTCGCAGGCTCTGGGCTAAAATTCTTTGCCAATCTTCCATGTTTTTCTCTTCTCACTCCTTTGAGCGAAAATATTTTCCGAAAATCACCCGGTCATCGCCCTGACGGTAAAAATCAGGGATCCGGGCGAGCTCGTTATAACCTAATTTCTCATAGAATTTTCTGGTCGGTTCATATTTCGGCTGAGAGGAAGTTTCTATTACAATCAACCGGCCAGTCTTTTTTTTCACTTCTTCTTCCAGCCAATTCACTAAGGCCTGACCGTAACCCTGGCCCTGTTCATCCGGAGAAACCGCAATCCAGTACAGGTCCCAGGTCCCATCGGTCAAAGGCGTCGGACCGTAAGTTAGATAGCCAGTCACCTTTTTAGAGCCATTTTCTGCTACTACTATGAGATAGTCGGACTGGGCTGGTGAGGTCAGATAAATATCGATTAATTCCTCTGCTACTTTGATTTCCTCAGAAGTAAAGAAACCAGTAGCCTGGATCAGGGTCAGCACAGGTTCACGGTCAGGTTTTACCATTGGCCGGAGCATTGGTTTCCTTCCTTTTCCAGGCATTATCAATCAGCATCTTCCAGAAATCAGCATAGTTTATACCAGCCGCTTTCAGAGCCCGGGCATAACCGGCATCCAGACTGATATCTGGATTGGGATTGACTTCCAGAATGAAAACTTCGCCCTGGTGGTTCATCCTGAAATCCACTCTGGCATAATCCCGGCAGCCCATGACCTTGAAGGCGTTTATAGCCAGATTCTGAATCTGTTCCTTGAGGTCATCAGTAATAGGGGCCGGGCAAATTGGTGGGGTGGTTTGATAAAGAAGATGGTCTGGATACCACTTGGCTTCATAGCAGCAGATTCTGGGGCAACCTTCTGGCATGGCTGAAAAATCTATTTCAGACACCGGTAGAGCTCGAGGCTCGCCGTCTTCTAAAACCGCTACATTGAATTCCCGGCCGTCTATATACTCTTCCACTATAGCTGGCTGGTTAAAAGTCTCCACAATTTTCTGGACTCGGGCTGCCAGAACCTCCTGGTCATTAACTACAGATTCTAAATGAACTCCAACACTGGCATCTTCCAGATTTGGCTTAATGATAACCGGAAAACAGAGCTCCACCAGTTCTTCTGCCGAAGTGATTAGCTGACTGGGAGCTACCGGGAGATTGAAAGAGCTGAGGATGGCTTTAGCTTGATGTTTATCTTGGCAGAGAGCTAAAGCTCGAGACCCATTTCCGGTAAAGGGAATGTGGAGAACTTCCATCACCGCGGCTACGTTGGCTTCCCATTGGGGATTGCCGAAAAAGCCCTCACAGAGGTTTATCACTACCTCAAGGTTTAATTCTTTAAGGCGCCTTAGAAAATTGAACATGCTTCTTTGAAGCGGAATAACTGTGGCTTCGACTCCAGCCTTAACTAAGGTATCACAGACAATCTCGGCCACCCGGGCCACGGAGTCTTCTGATACTTTTTCCCGGCGATAGACAAAAGGCTCGTAGGTATTAAAGGCCACACCGACTTTAAGATTGTTAGTGGCCATCGGCTCCTCCGGCTCCGTAGAAGTTACAGGTGGCGGGAGAATCGTTCTGATAAATATCGGCCGGGAGCCGGTATCTTTTGCAGGCTTCCCAAACTACCCGGTTAATCAGCTGGTCATAAGTATAACCGGCTGCCCGGGCGGCTTTTGGCAAGCAGGAATTTTCTTCAGGATTGGGAAGAATTCCCGGCAGAGGATTTATTTCCAGGATGTTAGGCTCGTCATTCTGGTCGAGTCTCAAATCTATTCTGGCCCAGTCTTTTATTCTCAGCACCTGGCAGGTTTTCTTAATGATATTATCAATTTTAGTTTTGAGTTTTCCGGAGATATCCGCAGGGCATTTAAATATTTCCAGAGGTTTTTCTGGTCTATCCCAGAGCCATTTAGCTTCGTAAGAATAAATTGGCCTGGCTCCAGCCGGTAGCTTAGAATGGTCAATTTCCACCACCGGCAAAATTTCCAGTTCTGGATAATTACCCAGGACACCCACCGTGAATTCTCGGCCGGTCAGAAATTTTTCTACTATGGAAGGTTGATTATACAGTTCGCTTATTTCTGCTACTTTCGCTTTAAGTTCCTTTCGGTCGTTAACCACCGAATTATCTTTAATGCCTTTGCTGGAGCCTTCGTAGAGTGGTTTGACTATAACCGGAAAGGAAATCCCAGTCGGAATTTTTTCAGGGTTTTCAATCACCCAGAATTTCGGATTAGGGATTTTATGAAAGGTAAGAATTTCTTTAGCTCTTGATTTATCTAAGCAAATTCCTAAGGTCAAAGGGTCCGAGCCAGTGTAAGGGATGTTCAGCATCTCGCAGATAGTTGGTATGTGGGATTCCCGATTTGGGCCAAAAAGTCTTTCAGCGATGTTAAAAACCAGGTCAGGTTTTTCCTGACTCAGTCTGGTATAAGCTCTCTCATCAGATTCAATAAGAACAACCTGGTGGAATTTTTGGAGGGCTTGCTGAACAGCAGTAATGGTTTCATCGCTATCGCACTCAGCCAGTAAATCAGGGGGAGGTTCTTCACCCTCTTCCAGGTTCTCTTCTAAAAGTAAAGGAAACAGCAACTCGGCCATTCCTTCTTTTGAGCTGAAAAGCAAAGCGATTTTCATTGTTTCATCTCACCTGTAGACTGAATTATTTTTTAAATATTATTCCCCCAAAAATTTTTTTAATCGCCGCTTTCAGTCTCATTATTTTGTTTCATTTTCAAATGTATATATACAGCTTTTTTTTTAGATGTCAATACTTTTTTTTGTTTTTTATACTTTTTTTGGTATTTTTTTTAAAAAAGCCACTATAAGTAGGTGTCGTCGATAAAGATTTAAACCTCAGACAATCTTCTGAAGCTGATCGGGACCGTTGATATTACCAACGGCTAAAGGTGAGTGCGGACTATCTCTTTTACCCTCATCAACTGAACTTGGTAGGAGCGTTCAATTTCTTCCAAGCGTGAAGATATTGAATGGATGGTTTCTTTTAAGCTGGGAATCAAAATGTACTCCAGGGCGTTAACTCTTCTTCTGGTAACTTCAATTTCATGGGCTAAGAGTTCCAGTTTTTTCCAGAGACTGCAAAATTCCAGAAGCTCCGGCCAGACCTTCTTAAAGTGCTTCACCGCTACATCCAGTTCGCTTTCAGTGAGGAAAAGGTCGTAGGAACCAATCTCAAACTTGGAAAGGCTGAATTCTGGAACAGCCAGATTGAGTAGCCTTCCTTTCTCCACCTCAACCTTTACCTGGCCATCAGTTATAAGATCGGAGACTTCGGTTAGCGGCTGAGAGGCTCTGGCGATAGCCATGGCCCTGGTGATTATTTCAAATTCTCTGTCTATGGTTTCATGAAGGGTGGCTAACTTCTTGGAGGCTTCGAGGATTTGCCGCATTAATTCTTCCAGCTTATCCTTTAGCAGCTTGTGGCCCCTCTCGGCCAGGGAGAGACGTCGCCTAAGACGCAACAACTCCATCCGGTTTGGATTGACATTTAGTTTCATCTAAACTTTAGCCGCTCCTTATAATTTATACTGAAGATTAATAATATTTTTCCAGATACTCTGGTCTTATTCTTTTCAGTTCTTTTTTGGGCAGGGTTCTCATCAATTTCCAGCCGATATCAATCGTTTCTTCAATGCTGCGGGCTACAAACTCGCCCTGGCGGACAAAATCAGTTTCAAACTGGTCAGCAAACTTCAAGTAAAGCTGGTCGAGATCCGTTAAGGCGGCTTCGCCAAGGATAAGAGCTAACTCTCGGGCTTCCTTTCCCCGAGCATAGCAGGCAAAAAGTTGATTCAAGACATCGGCGTGATCTTCTCTGGTTTTGTCTGCCCCAATTCCTTTATCCTTCAGACGGGATAAAGAGGGAAGAACATCTATCGGGGGATAAATTCCTTTGCGGTGAAGTTCCCGGCTCAGGATAATCTGGCCTTCCGTTATGTATCCAGTAAGGTCAGGTATTGGGTGGGTTTTGTCATCTTCAGGCATGGATAGAATAGGAATCATAGTGATAGAACCCTGTTTATCCTTGATACGGCCAGCTCTCTCATACATGGTAGCCAAGTCGGTATAGAGGTAGCCTGGATAACCTCGGCGTCCGGGTATTTCTTTTCTGGCTGCCGAAATCTCCCGCAGGGCTTCGGCATAAAAGGTCATATCAACCAGAATAACCAGGACGTGCATATCAAGCTCAAAAGCTAAATACTCAGCGCAGGTTAAAGCCAAGCGGGGAGTAGCAATCCTTTCAATGGCTGGTTCATTCGCCAGATTCAAGAAGAGCACTGCCCTCTCCAGGGCTCCAGTATTCCGAAAATCTTCTATAAAAAAATTGGCTTCTTCAAAAGTTATTCCCATCGCCCCAAAAACGACGGCGAATTTTTCCTCTTTTCCTAAGACCTTGGCCTGCCGAGCAATCTGGGCCGCAATCCTCGGATGGGGCAAGCCGCTGGCAGAAAAGATTGGCAGCTTCTGACCGCGGACCAGCGGGTTCATCCCATCAATGGCAGAAATCCCTGTCTGGATGAATTCCGAAGGATAGTCCCGAGCGTCAGGGTTGATGGGGCTGCCGTTAATATCAAGTCGGCGACGAGCAATTATCTGAGGTCCATTGTCTCGAGGCCGGCCCGAGCCATCAAACACCCGGCCGATAATCTCTTCAGAAACGGGCAGCTGCTGGGCACGTCCCAGAAACCTGACTCTCGATTTATCAATGTCCAAACCTACTGTTCCTTCAAAGACCTGGACTACGGCCTGCTCGGTGGAGACCTCCAGGACAGTACCCCGGCGGATATTACCTCTGGAGTCCTCTATTTCTACCAGCTCGTTATACTTAACATCAGCAATTTTCTCTACAACTACCAAAGGCCCAACTATGTTGGAAACAGTTAAATATTCTTTATGCATGATCTTCACCTTTTGTCCTATTATCTTGAAGGGCTTTAAACGAAGTCTTTATTTCTTTTTCCACTTTTAATAGTTCTTCTTCATCCTCTGGCAAATATTTCATCTTGGCGATGCTCTCCCGGACTTCCAGAGAAACTATTCGGTTGAATTCTATGCCCTCATCAAGAGCCTGATTAGCTTGATGATGGAAACCGAGGATAGTCCGGAGCATCAAATATTGTTTTTTCAGGGAAGTATAGGTGTCCTGAGGATGGAAGGCATTTTGATGAAGAAAGTCTTCCCGAATTGACCTGGCGGTCTCTAAAATCAGTCTTTCTTTAAATGAAAGAGATTCCACCCCGATTAATCGGGCAATTTCCTGAAGCTCATCTTCAAGCTCCAATAACCTCATGGCTTCTTGACTGAGCTCGACAAAATCCTCAGCTATTTTTTCCGAAAAATATTTTTTTAAAGATTCCTGATAAAGAGAATAGCTTTGCAGCCAGTTGATAGCTGGAAAATGACGCATGTTAGCCAAACGGTCATCCAGAGCCCAGAAGACCTTAACTACTTTCAGAGTGGCCTGAACTACCGGATCAGACAGATCCCCTCCAGGCGGGCTGACCGCTCCAATAACGCTCAGAGCTCCAGCCCTGTCATCAGAACCGAGACAAGACACTTTCCCCGCTCTTTCATAAAATTCAGCCAGACGGCTGGCTAAATAAGCTGGGTAACCTTCATCACCAGGCATTTCTTCCATCCGACCTCCGATTTCTCTCAAAGCTTCAGCCCAGCGGGAGGAAGAATCGGCCATCAGAGCGACAGAATAACCCATATCACGGAAATACTCGGCGATAGTCATTCCAGTATAGATGGAAGCTTCTCGGGCTGCTACGGGCATGTTGGAAGTATTGGCAATGATTATGGTCCTTTCCAGAAGAGGTCGGCCGGTGGTCGGGTCTTTTAATTCTGGGAAGCTCAGCAGCAGGTCGGCTACTTCGTTGCCGCGTTCCCCGCAAGCGACATAGACTATAATCTGGGCATCTGACCACTTGGCTAATTGATGCTGAACCACAGTTTTACCGCTGCCAAAAGGTCCTGGAACACAGGCCGTACCACCCTTAGCTAAGGGGAAAAGCATATCCAGAATTCTCTGACCGGTTATCAAGGGTTCAACTGGCATCAGCCTTTCTTTAACCGGACGCTGTCTTCTGATTGGCCAGACCTGAAAAAGGTTCAGTTCCTTCTCTTCTCCCGATTCAGTTTTAATCTTACAAACAGAATCAGTGACTAAAAATTCGCCCTCTTTAATTTCAATTATTTCTCCGGGACAATTTTCGGGAACCATAATCCGGTGCTGAATAAGGGGAGTTTCCTGAACATAGCCGATAATGTCACCGACCAGGACTCTATCACCTTTCTTTTTGGCCGGCTCAAATTGCCAACTTTTTTCTCGGTTTAAGGCCGAGATTTCAATTCCCCGCGAAATATAAAATCCCTGCTTAGCTCTGATGACATCCAGGGGCCTCTGGATTCCATCATAAATCGAGCCAAGAAGTCCTGGGCCAAGCTCAACTGACAGAGGCCTTTCGGTTAAGAAAACCGGCTCTCCAGGCCCAACACCAGTGGTGTCTTCATAGACTTGAATGTAAGCCTGGTCATTATTTAGCTCAATTATTTCGCCGATCAGGCCCAGACTGCCAACTCTGACCATATCATACATCTTGGCCCCAAGACATTCTGAAGCCACCACTAAGGGACCGGCTACTCGTATAATTTTACCTTGTCTCATTTTTTTTCCTTCCTCTGGCAAAGAGCGCTTCTGAACCAGTGGCCTTGATAGAAAGCTGGCGCATCAAAATTTCCACTGATTTGGAGGCTGCCCGAAAATCAGAAAATCCAACACAGACAGGAGAAAACTTCTGACTGAGTTCTTCAACTTCAGCCTTAAGCTCACCAAGCCAGGTTTCTTGAATTAAACATATGGCATATTTCTCATCCACCACCTGGGCCAACATGGCCCTGGCCTCGTCGAGACTTTTGGGCGCAAAAACAGTCAGGCCAAAAAGCCTGAATGGGGCACAGAGGTCTTTTTCACCAATGATGGCGATGTTACCAGTTTCAGACATAAGTCTGACTTATCCTTTCTTTAAGTATTGAAACAGGAAGCTGGAGGAATTTTCCTGCCAGAACTATCCTGACAAGTTTAAGTTCATGGCTTTTAGCCAGCCCATAGGCCAACAAAGGTTCTGGGCCAAAAGTTATTCTTTTGGCTTGCTGGAGATAATTCAGGGATAGATTCTCAATTTCCCTCTCAAGAATAACAAAACTTTCGTTGCTGGCTAAAAATTCTGTGGCTAGTTTCCAAAGCTCAATATACTGGCTTTGGGCAAAATTCTGATAAAGTTCTTCCAAAGAAGACTCATAATTTTCCACCAAAGTCTTTTTCTCCAGCCAGCCACCCGGTAAAAAATTTTCCTCAAACCTGCTCCGGGGCAGTTCCAGATAGCGACACCGTAAAAAAAGCTTGAGGTTGGCCAAATCCAGCCGCAGCTTGAAATAATCCTTAATAAAAATGTTCTGACAGCTATTCAGTTGCTGAACCATCTCTGCTGGATTATCGCCGGCCAGATAATAATGATAAAGTTCTTTCTCTAAGAAGAGTTCTCCCAAAGTAGAATCCAGAGACATCTTTTCCTTTAACAGAACTTTATCCAGCTCTTCAGCATCTTTGACAGCCAGCAAATCCTCTCCAAAATTGCCAGCATCTGAGATGACTTCCAAAGCCTGGTCAGAAGTTCCAGCTTCAGCTGCTTCCTGAAACACCTGATAGCTAATAAGATAGTTTTCAAGGGCCCGGACTCTCCCGACGGCAAACGCATAATCCAGGGCACTTATTTTCCCGGTCATCTCAAACCTTTAACCACTCCAGAATTTCATTTTCTATTTCCTGACCCAGCTCGCTAAGTAATTTCTCTGAGGGCAGTTCTTCCTGTTGGAGACCATCCGGAGTAATGATTTCTTTTTTCAACCTGGCCTTCTTTAATTCCTCTTTCTGCAGGGCTGCCTGGAGGACTTTATCTATTAGAGTCCGCCTGGTCTTCAGGAGTTCCATCTTTTTTTGTAATTGGGCTTGAGTTACAATCCGGCTGGCTTCTAACCGACCCTCAACTTCTGCCTGCTTGAGAATAGCTTCAGCCTGTTCTTTAGCTTTCTGTTCGGCTTCCTTTTTGATGGTTTCGGCCTTCTGGCGAGCCTCATTTAAGATGGCTTCAACCTCCTGGCTGGCATCAAGGTTAATTTTCTCCAGTATTTTTTCCAGACTCATCTCAGCTCCAGCCCGGATTAAATACTGATACCGTTGAGAATCAACACCGTAGCCAGCAACCCAAGAACAGCGTAGGTTTCAACTAAAGCAGCCAAAACCATTGGTTTGGTGACCTCCTTCGGCTGTTTGGCCACCATGTAAACTCCGCTGGCACAAACCTTGCCCTGATGAATTCCAGAGATCAGTCCAGTAAAGGCAATCGGGAAGCAGGCAAACATAATCTGCAGTCCCTGCTGAACTGTGGGCGAAACCACTTCCCCTCCAATAAGACCAACCTTCAGAATGACCAGAAACCCGCTCAGGAATCCGTAGATGCCCTGAGTTCCGGGCAGAGCTGATAGCAGAAGCATAGAGCCAAACTTAGAAGGATCTTCACTCATTACACCCGAGGCCGCCTGTCCTGCCAGACCAATTCCTATGGCCGAGCCGATACCAGCCATTAAAACAGCCAGAGCTCCACCCAAGATAGCCAGTGTTAAGCCTAAGCTCATTTTCTTCCTCCTGTCTGAGTCACAAATGAAATTTTTCTCATCTGATAAACTCCACATATTTGCTTTCTAACTTAAATGGTTTAAATTGCTTTCCTCCCGCTTGATAAAACCGGGTAAAAAATTCCACAAATTGAAGTCTCATAGAATGGACAAAAGCTCCCAGGAAACCGATAGCTAAGTTGAAAAGGTGCCCCCCGGCAAACACCAGGGCTGCCAGTAGCCAGCCGATGTAGGGAATATCCCAGGCTATCTGAAAGAGAGAGTTGACCACCATGGCGATAACTCCAGTCGACAGGCCCAAGGCCAGAATACGGGAATAGGACAAGATGTCAGATAGATAGTTGGCAATCCCATAAAGTCCATAGAGTCCACTGAAAAAGCGGGCTATAGGATTTCTCGATTTTGAAGTAAAAAAGACAATCCCGGCTGCTCCGATAAGACTGAGAATACCAAACAGCCCTTCTCCGGTAGCAAGAAATAAAACCAGAGACGGGAGAAGAAGCAGCCAACCACCCTTAACTGCGATGGCCCCGACTTTATTGCCGGTCCGATACTCTCTTACGAGGCTAAGATAGGTGGAAAGCATAACCTGAATAAATCCCAGGGCCAGAGCCAGAATCATAAAAGGAATCGGGTCTTGCAGAGGATCCATAATCATCAAGGATCTTACGGGAAAACCAAACCAGCCCCCGACCAGAGTTCCCAGCACTATGTTGGAAAGGCCAACAGCCAAAAGCAGCTGCATGAAAAGTTTGGTGCCGCCTTTGGGATTAGCCTTTCTTAGATACAGCCAACTCAGGAGAGCTACCAGAAGCCCGTAGCCAGCTTCACTGACACACAAACCAACAAAAACAAAGAAAAACGGTGATAAGTAAATGGTCGGTTCAATTGTCCCGTGCTCAGGGAGGCCATAAAGGTTAGTAATGACTTCAAACGGTTTGATAATTTTAGGGTTTTCCAGGATAACTGGAGCCTCAGCCAGCTCTTCTTCTTCGGGATCTTGCAGGCTTAAGTAAAGATGTTCGGAATATTTATTTACTTGTTCAGAAAAATTATCAGCTTCCGCGGCTGGAATCCAGCCCTGTAAACAGCTAATTTTCTCGGTCAGACCAGCCAGACTGGCTCCACCCAGTCTTTCTTTTTCGCTCAGCAGAACATCATGAACAGCCTTCAGGGCCGGACGGTGAACAGCAAAACCTACCAGATCCTTTTCAATCTGGGAGATTTTGTCCTTAGTCTCATCTATCTTATGCTGAATCTCTTCCAGGATATCAGCTACCTTTTCGTCATTTTTAAGACGGCCAAGATAATTAGCCAGGGAAACATAAGCTGTTTTAAGCTCAGAAAATATCTTTTCCAGCTCACTCCGGACCGACCGGTGATGAATGATAAGTAGAAGGGCCCAGTTTTTTTCTTCAAAAACCACCACCATCTCAACTGGGAGCTCCTGGCTTTGTTCCATTATCAAGCTCAGATCCTGGGGATGAACCTGAATCAGATGGACCTGGCAGTCTTTAAAACCAGTCAATTCTCTCAAAGGGAAATCCAGAACAGTCAGTGGCTTAAGGAACTCTGCTTCCCTTTCCAATTGCCTTAGCTCTTGTTGAAGCTCACTACGCCGGCTTTCCAGTTTTTCATAATCCTCGACTACCTTCTGATATCCAAAATCCAGCAGAGCTTTCCTCATACTGGCAGAATATTTAGGCTTTTCAGCGATTAGCTTATCTAAACCTTTTTTTTCGTCGGTAGCCGGAAGGTTCTGGAGCAGATGATTGATCCGGCTTAACCAGCGGTCATGTTCCGAAGGATCGGCCTCCGAAGGCTTAAGATTCAATTCTTCATATGGTAACGGGTCAATCTGAGCCACTCCAAGCTCTTGAAGTCTATAGAGGAATTCTTCCAGTTCTTCTGTGGGTAGCAGAATCTCAAACCTTTTAACTTTGGCAATAGCCATAATTAATCTTTTCCTGTCTCAACCATTGAAATCAATTTTTCTGTAGCTTTTTCCACCGCCAGATCGAAATTAGCCTGGGCCTTACTGGTAATTTCCTGTTTATCCGCTTCAGTTTGCTGAACTATAGTCTGAGCTTCAGCCTGGGCCCGAGCGATTATTTCCTGTTTCAGATTTTCTGCCTGCTTTCTGGCTTCGTCTATGATTTTTTTCTTCACTTCTTCAGCTTCTTCGGTGGCTTTTCTGATTATTTCCAGAGAAGTCTTTTGACGAGCTTCTTCGATTTTCAGGCGGGCCTGTTCTTCAGCTTTTCTGACATTCTGAAGGGCAGCCCAGGCCTGGTTATCTTTGCCTTCAACTTTTTTCAATTCATTTTGATCCATTACTCTGCTCGCTTGCGGGTTAAATTTAACTAAATATCTTACGATTTTCTTATCGCTAAGAGTCGTTCTCTCATGATATATTCTATTTCCTAAATAATATAAGATTAAATATCTTACTAAATTTTCTCAATTTTTCAACCAAAGATTCAGTGGCCTTAATTTTTAATCCGGTCCTGACTGACCGCTTTTTAACCTGGCTTTTTCATAAATAATGCCGGTTAATCAGGCCATGACTTCTTTATAAAGATAAAAAGCTTTTTCCGGCAGCTTCTTTTTCTCACAGGTTTTTATTAGCTCATAGATTTTTTCAGACCGGCCCACTGGACTCAGATTGAAAATCAAATAAGCCCCCCAGGAGTAGAGCCTCTTTAAGAAAGAATACGGTTTGGAGTCTTCTATATGGATTATCACCTGTACCTTATTCTTTTTGGCTCTTTTTATCAGGTCAAGAATTAAGATTTCCATTTCTTCTGTGAGATTTTTGCTGGATATATGAATCCAACAATTATGTTGACAGATTTCAGCCAGAGATTCGTCCGGATTTTGATGGTGATAATAAACCAGATTTGATCGAGAGCGAGAAATTTCTCCAGCCAGACTGGTTAGAAGTTCAAGATCTATGTCCTTTTCCCGGCTAGAAATAAATATAGAATCAAACAATTCCAGATTATCAAAAAGCTTAGAATCTTTTTCTAAGTCACCATCTATCACATAATACATCCGACAGCCTTTAGATTTCAGAAGCTGATGGAGAAGGCTTAATTCTTCAAAATCAGACCTAACTGAGTCCGAAGTATAAAGAGAAAAGCGATAAGTAGAGAGAAGCTCAATATCTTCTGGCGCCAGGTGGCCGGTATCAAGCAGGGATATTTTTAGTTTTCTCCGAGAAGCCTTATCAAAAATCTCCCGGAGCTCTGAAATTTCATAGAGGTCATCTCTGACGATCAGGCGGCTTTTTTTCTCCCATTTCTCTATTTGAAGATCTAAATTTTCAGTCATAATAGATTATCTAATTTAACATCTGGGGCTAATTCTGTCAACCAAAATCGGACGTGCCTGTCAACTGTCCCTCTGTCTTGAGAAAGATCCTGTTTATAAACAAGCTAGACCGATTGAGACTTAACTCGGCTTGGGGTATCATTTAACCTAACAGGACAAAAATATGAAAATAAAGGGCAATCAGGGCGGACTAACTGGAAAGATTAGATCCGAGAAGGCGATGGTACTCTTATCGGGCGGGATCGACTCTACCACAGCTCTTTATTGGGTGCTCGAGAACTATAAGCAAGTCCAGCCGGTAATCTTTGACTATGGCCAGAGGCACCAGGTGGAAATAAGAATGGCCAGAAGGACCTGCCTGAAGCTCGGCCTGAAGCCAAAGATAATTAAAATTGACCTGCGACAGGTTGGCGGTTCAGCCCTGACTGATAAGAAAATCGAAGTGCCGGAATTCCTTAAGGCGGAAGATATAAAAAAAGGACTGCCGGCTACTTATGTCCCATTCCGGAACGGAATTTTTATTTCACTGGCTGCCGCCCTCGGAGAGGCTCTGGGAATATTTGATTTAGTCTGCGGTTTTAATGTTATAGATTCTCCCAACTATCCCGATACCACAGTTTCTTTTATCCGGGCCATGGAAAAAGCCATTAATGAAGGCACCGGGGCTAAGCTCAGTCACCAAAAGCTACGAATTGTCGCCCCCTTTATCAAAATGAAAAAATCAGAAATAATCTCTATCGGCCTGAGTTTGGGGGCAGATTATTCTTATTCAGTGAGCTGCTATGCCGGTGATGAGATCCCCTGTGGCCGCTGCTCGGCTTGCCTTCTTAGAAAAAGAGCCTGGGAAGAAGCCGGGCAACAGGATCATTTGACAATCCGCTTGAAAAAGGAGGGGAAAATATGAGTTGGAAACTAAGGGTAAGAGATCGATTCTCCGCGGCCCATTATCTGCGGGAATACCGGGGAAAATGCGAGAGGCTTCACGGTCATACTTTCCAGGTGGAAGTGGAGATAGAGGTCAAGGAGCTAAATAAAACCGGGATAGGTATCGACTTTACCGAGATTAAGAAGAAACTGGCCGAGAGCTTGCCTGACCATACCTTGCTTAATGAAGCTTTTGATTTTAATCCCTCGGCTGAAAACCTGGCCCGAGAAATATACCGGCGGCTGAAGGAATTCTATCCGGTAATCGCCGTGACCGTTTGGGAATCCGAAGATGCTGCTGCGACCTACACTGAAGATTAGCGAGATTTTTTTCTCGGCTGAGGGGGAGGGCTTGCGACAGGGAGAACCGGCGATTTTTGTGCGTCTTGCAGGCTGTAATCTCCGTTGTGACTTCTGCGATACTAAATATGCCTGGAACGATGGAAGAGAGATGCCATTAAGCTTAATTCTTAGTAAAATAACAACCCTTGGAGATAAATATAAAACCCGTTGGGTTTCATTGACTGGTGGAGAACCTCTCCTCCAGGAGATCAGACCTCTGGTGAGCCAGCTTAAGAAGGCTGGCTTTAAGATAAAGATTGAAACCAATGGAACCCAGCTAATCAATTCTCAGGTTAGCTGGCTGACCGTCTCTCCTAAGCCCCCAGACTATTTTTCAACTCAAGACTGTCGGAAGATGGCCAACGAAGTTAAGTTGGTAGTTACAAAAAATTTGAGCTTGGCCCTGGTGGAGAAGATTAGAAAAGATTTTTCGGCAAAAATTCCCCTTTTGCTCCAACCTCAATCTAATCAAGACTGGAGCTACCAGAAAGCCTGGTGGCTTTTCCAGAAATCACTTAAAGCTGGTCTTAAGAATATCAGGCTGTCCTGCCAGCTCCACATAATATATGGCCTGAAGTAATTTCCTTTAGAGCTCTCTTGTCGCTAAATGGTCAAAATGTTTCTGTCAGGCATCAATTAAGGGGTCATAGCCTATCTGAGACTATTTCCTATTTTGGTTTAGCCAGGCTGGATTTTTTTCGGAAAAGATTATGGCCGTTTCGGGCAAGATAAATACCAAAGAAAATTACCAGAGCACTCAGGACCTGTAAAACACTGATTTTATCCCCAAGGAAAATGACAGCCGCCAGAACTCCGAAAACTGGAGTCAGGTTGCTGTAAACTCCAGTCCTGGCTCCCCCAATCCGGTCGACCGATTTATACCAGACCACAAAACCGAACACCAGAGCTAAAGAGCCAGAGAAAATAATGCTCAGCCAGACATTTAACGACAGCCCAGAAAAATCGGTTCTGGAAAATTCCTTCCAGGCAAAAGGCAAATAAAAGGCCGTACCAATAATATTGGTCAAAGCGGCTAATTTAGTCGGTGAAACATTCTTGAGCACTGGTCGAGCAAAGATGGTGTAGCAGGCCCACATCAGCCCCGCCAGAATAATAAAAAAAGCACCTGAGATTTCTGCTTGTTTAAGGTTTATCCCATTAGCTCCGCCAATTATAATGCCATAAAAACCGATTACCGAAAGCATTATTCCCAACCAGCCCGGCCAGCGAAGTCGGTCAAAACCAAAGATAGTGCTCAGCAGGACTATAGAAACGGGGGTCAGGGCATTAGCCATAGAGACCATTGAGGCTGATGTCCGGCTGAGCCCGGCCATAAAAAAAAGCTGATAGAGCGTTATCCCGGTTATGGCCAGAAATAAGATCCGAGGCAGGTCCTGACGGCTGACTGAAAAACCTTCCCGGCTTCTCCAGACGATGAAAGCATAAACCAGGGCCGCCAGAAAAAATCTGCTTAAGTTAAAAGCGTGAGGAGAAATTTCTGAAAAGGCAATCTTGATAACTGAGTTATTAGCTCCCCAGACCATAGTAGTCATAATCATCAGAATATCAGTCAGACCAAAAGCCGGAGGCCGGTCAGAAACAGGCTGGTCTTCTAATTGCTCGCCGCTGAGCTGCGGTTCAATTACCTCGGTGATTGTCAGCCCGCCTTCTTCACTTCGATCCATGGGAGTGGGGCCGTTGATAGCTTCTGTAATACTATTGTCTCTATCCATTTTTTTATTAATTAAAAAGGAAGGGTTTTATCTTATTAGCCCCGCGGGTAACGAGCCTCAACTGTTGATTTCAGACCGCCCCGGGGAGTAAATTCTCCTCTAACTAAAGCTTTTTTTGGCTGACAGGCTTTGACCACATCTTGGAGGATGCGGTTAACGGCATTCTCATAAAAAATTCCCAGATTCCGGTAAGCCAGAATATACATCTTAAGCGATTTCAGTTCGATAACTTTCTTGTCAGGAATATACCAGATGGTGATCAGCCCGAAATCAGGCAACCCGGTTTTGGGGCAAACCGAAGTATATTCCGGGATTTCAATGGTGATTTCATAATCTGGAAATTGATTTGGGAAGGTCTCAATTTCCGGCAGCCTGGCTTTCAGTCCGGCCCGGGCTTCCTTTTCCGTGTACTCAGTTTTTTGAATTTTTTTTCTTTCTACCATTTCTTTTAACTACCGTCTTCTTCTCTCTAATGTTTTCTTGGAGCTATAAATAATAGCCTAAAACCCCAACCCGGGCAACCCCGCCCGGCAGCCATCTTTTCCCGATTGGATTCACCCCCTAAGAATTGCCAGCTTAGGGACACTCTCCACCAATACCAGAAAAGGAAGAAAAAGATGTCCCAGCCTCAATTTCAGTTTTTTAATCAAGGTTTAATGCACTCGGGTAGCACTTTCTATTTTATTCTCAGACTGTATATGGCGACCTGGCTTCTTTCGGGGTAGGGACATACATAAGCATTATTGTTATTGTCTATTGAAATAATCTGGCCTGAGAATTCCTTCCCCTCTAAAAGAAGCTCCCCGTCTGGAGAAAACAAATCCAGGCAGGTATTATAGATGGTGGGCTTTCCATCTTCGTATATCTGGTCATATCTTTGAACAACTAAGTTCCTTCGTAATGACTGTACGTAATTTGACCAGAATTTTATATCATTCTATTATAATAATGGTTGTAAAAGACCCAAGAGGTGGTGAGGTTTGGCAATGAGGCTGATAACTCTTTTTGCCCATGAAGAAGCCGGGGCTAAAAGCAGTATCAGGAAGAAAATCTATAATAGCTGCTTAATTATGAGGCAAGCTTTGTCTGGATTTACCGGGGCGTTTCTTCTTTCCAGCATTTTCCATCTGATTATAGCTATTCTTATTTCCGCCACGGCTGTGGCTTATTACCCTTATTCGCCT